>JAZQHH010000072.1:0-8395 GCA_045540495.1 Faecousia sp. | reverse complement strand
TTGATCTTAGTGCGCTAAACAATCATTTACAATGCCATCCACATTAAAAGGGGCCGACATTTCGTCGGCCCCTTGGGTTTTTACTTCAGTCCCAGCTCTTCGTTGGTCATCAGCTTGATATCGGTGCCCGCCAGGGCCTTGGTGAAGGCCGCTTCGTCGGAAATCCGCAGCACCATGTAGGCGTGGCCGTCCTTCCCGGCGAACAGGGAGTACATATACTCCACATCCACATGGCCCTCCGCCAGCACCGCCAGCAGATCCGCCAGGCCGGAGGGACGGTCCGGCACCTCCACCACCCACACAGGGGTCATGGACAGCACATCGCCGTGGTCCAGCAGGATGGCGCTGGCCTTATGGGCATCGTCCACGATCATCCGGGCCAGACCGTAGTCTGTAGTTTCCGCAATGGAGATGGCCCGCAGGTCCACATGGGCATCTGCCAGCAGCTTGGTGACTTCCGCCAGCTGACCGGCACGGTTTTCCAGAAAAACAGAGATTTGATGGATGCTCATTTTCGTTCCCTCCTTCAGATTTTACGCTTGTCGATGACACGGACGGCCTTGCCTTCGCTCCGGGCGATGGTCTTGGGGGCCACCAGCTTCACCTTCGCCATGATGCCCAGCATAGCCTTCAGGGCATTTACCAGCTCCTTCTCCCGCTTGGTGATGTCCGCCAGGGAGTCGGAGAACATTTCGGGGGCCATTTCCACCATGACCTCCAGGGTGTCGGAGTTGTTGACCCGGTCAACCACAATCTGGTAGTTGGCGGGGTAGCCCTGCTGCAGCAGGACGGTCTCGATCTGGGAGGGGAAGACGTTGACGCCGCGGATGATGAGCATATCGTCGCTGCGGCCCATGGGCTTGCACATCTTCACATGGGTACGGCCGCAGGAGCATTTCTTCCGTGTCAGCACGCAGATATCCCGGGTGCGGTAGCGCAGCAGGGGGAAGGCCTCCTTGTCGATGGCGGTGGACACCAACTCGCCTTTGCTGCCCTCGGGCAGGACTTCGCCGGTGTCGGGGTCGATGATTTCGGCGATGAAGTGGTCCTCGTTGATGTGCATACCTGTCTGCTCGCTGCATTCAAAGGCCACACCCGGGCCGGAGGTCTCCGTCAGGCCGTAAATATCGTAGGCCTTGATGCCCAGCTTGTTCTCGATGTCGTGGCGCATATCCTCGGACCAGGCTTCGGCACCGAAAATGCCGGCCTTCAGCTTGATCTGGTCCCGGATGCCCCGCTCGTAAATGGATTCTGCCAGATAGGCGGCGTAGGAGGGGGTGCAGCAGAGGATGGTGGAGCCCAGGTCGGTCATGAACTGAAGCTGCCGGTCGGTGTTGCCGGAGGACATGGGCAGGGTCAGGCAGCCCACCCGGTGGGAGCCGCCGTTGAGGCCGGGGCCACCGGTGAACAGGCCGTAGCCGTAGGAAACGTGGCAAACATCGTCCTTGGTGCCGCCTGCGGCCACGATGGCACGGGCGCAGCAGTCCTCCCACAGGTCGATGTCGTGCTGGGTGTAGAAGGCCACCACCCGCTTGCCGGTGGTGCCGGAGGTGGACTGAATCCGGACGCACTCGGACAGGGGCTTGCCCATGAGGCCGTAGGGATAGGCCTCCCGCAGGTCGTCCTTGCACAGGAAGGGCAACTTATGCAGGTCGTCGATGGACTGGATATCATCGGGGGTGACGCCCTTTTCCTCCATCTTTTTGCGGTAATAGGGCACATTGTCCCACACATGGCGCACCTGCTTCAGCAGTCGCTCATTCTGAAGAGCCCGCAGCTCCTCATAGGGCATGGTTTCGATTTCGGGCTGGTAATAATTCGGCATTATAATCGTCTCCTATTCGCTTGTTTGATAGGGAAATTACCACATTCTTGCCCCCCCTCATTTATGAGGGGGGTGCCCCGGCGCAAGCACGGGGCGGGGGGAGTATACAAAATAATGTCCACTCCCGCAAATACACAAAACCTTATTCGGACTCCCCCCGACCTTCGCTTTGCTCGGCCACCCCCCTCATAAATGAGGGGGGCAAGGGGATTTCAGGAAATTGTCAGGCATTCGCGCCCAATGCGAAGGCTTTTTTGTTCATTTCCAGAAACTTGGGGGGCACGCTGGCTTCGATGGCCTGGAGCCATTCTTCTTCGGGAATGTCGAAATACTTGGAAAGGCGGCCCATCAGTACCAGGTTCACCGCCTTGGCGGAACCCGCCTGCTCCGCCAGGCTCAGGGCGTCCATAGCATCCAGGTCGATACCGGCGGCTTTCATTTTGCCGACCAGATCCTCGGGGTATTCCGCCGCGCCGATGATGACGGGCATGGGGTTGATCTGCTGGGTATTGGCGATGATTTTGCCGCCGGGCTTCAGATACTCCGTCCACCGGGCCGCCTCCAGCAGCTCGAAGGACACGATGAAGTCCGCCTCGCCCTTGTCGATGACGGGGGAATAAACCTTGTCGCCGAAGCGAACATAAGTAACCACGCTGCCGCCCCGCTGGCTCATGCCGTGAACCTCGGAGACCTTGATATCGTAGCCCTTGCCCAGCAGCAGCCGGCCCAGGAGCTTGGAGGCCAGCAGACTGCCCTGTCCGCCGACGCCAACAATCATAACATTCTTGGTTTCCATGGTCATACCTCCTTCAGCGCGCCCAGCTTGCACAGCTGCGCGCAGACGCCGCAGCCCACGCACTGGGTGGCATCTACCTTGGCCTTGCCCTCTGCCATGCTGATGGCGGGGCAGCCGATCTTCATGCAGGCCTTGCAGCCCACGCACTTGTCCGCATCCACCGCCAGGGGCGCTTTATGCTTGACGTATTTCAGCAGGGCGCAGGGGCGGCGGGAGATGATGACGGAGGGCTCGTTGGCCGCCAGCTCCTCTTTGATGGTCTCGTCGCACTGCTTCAGGTTGTAGGGGTCCACGACCCGCACCCGCTTGATGCCCACGGCATGGCACAGGGTTTCCAGATCAATCTTGGCGCAGGGGTCGCCCTTCAGGTTGAAGCCGGTGGTGGGGTTCTGCTGGTGGCCGGTCATGCCGGTGATGGAGTTGTCCACGATGATCACCGTGGCGTTGGATTCGTTGTAGGCCATGTTTACCAGGCCCGTGATGCCGGAATGCATGAAGGTGGAGTCGCCGATGACTGCCACGGTCTTGCCGTCGGCGGCGCCCTTCTGGCTCTTGGAGAAGCCGTGGATGCCGGAAACGGAAGCACCCATGCAGATCACGGTATCCACCGCGCTCAAGGGGGCCACCGCGCCCAGGGTGTAGCAGCCAATATCGCCCAGCACCGTCAGCTTATTCTTGCTCAGGGTGTAAAACAGACCCCGGTGGGGGCAGCCGGCGCACATGACCGGGGGCCGGGGCGGGATGGCGGCGTCCAGCTTGGTGCCGCAGTCGTGGCAGCGGGACAGGGCGTCCGCCACCTTGTTCTGGCTCAGCTCGTCGTTGCAGGAGAAAACCTCCTTGCCCACGCAATCGATGCCCAGATTCTTGCAATGGGCCTCGATGAAGCCGTCCAGCTCCTCCACCACCACCAATTTCTTGACGGAGGCGGCGAAATTCTTGATTTTCTGTACCGGCATGGGCCAGATCATGCCCAGCTTCAGCACCGGGTACTGGTTGCCCATGACTTCTTTGATGTATTGATAAGAGGTGGAAGAGGTGATGAAGCCCATCTCGTCGCTGAAGCCGGGGTCGATGTAGTTGATCTCCGCATCCTCGGCGTAGGCGGTCAGGGCCATGGTCCGGGCCTCCACTACCGGGTGGCGACGCTTGGCGTTGCCGGGCATCATAACGTACTTGGGGATGTCCTTCTTGTATTCCTTGAGATTTTCCACCCGGTCGCCGGTCTCCACCACGCTCTGGGAGTGGGACACACGGGTACACATTTTAATAATGACCGGGGTATCGAACTGCTCGGACAGGTCGTAGGCCAGCTTGGTCATGGCCAGGGCCTCGGCGGAATCGGCGGGCTCCAGCATGGGAATCTTGGCGGCCATGGCGTAGTGTCGGGAATCCTGCTCGTTCTGGGAGGAGTGCATACCCGCATCGTCCGCCACGCCGATGACCATACCGGCATTGACACCGGTGTAGGAAATGGTGAACAGGGGGTCGGCGGCCACGTTCAGGCCAACGTGCTTCATGCCGCAGAAGCTCCGGCGGCCTGCCAGGGATGCGCCGAAGGCGGATTCCATGGCGACCTTTTCATTGGGGGCCCACTCGGCGTAGACCTCGGGGTATTTGGCGATGGTCTCGGTAATTTCGGTACTGGGGGTGCCGGGATAGCTGGAAACGAACATACAGCCAGCCTCGTACAATCCCCGGGCAACGGCCTCGTTGCCCAACATCAGCTGTTTCATTGGATTTCCTCCTTATTCGGTATCTCCGATAGAATCCTTGACGGAGACGGTAACTTTTTTATCGTAGCAAGCGAAGATGTGATCCACATAGTCCTTCTTGGGGGGCTTGGAAACCAGGCTCACCACCGGCACAATGACCAGTCCTGTCAGCATACAGAACACGCCGGCATTGATAGGGGACTGCAGCAGCGGGTGCCAGCTCTTGCCCCAGAAGATGTTCGCCACCATGACCACAGAGGAGAAAATCATGCTGGCCCAGACGGACAGGGCAGTGGCCCGCTTCCAGTACAGGCCGAACAGGAAGGGCGCCAGGAACGCACCGGCCAGGGCGCCCCAGCTGACACCCATAAGCTGAGCGATGAAGGTCACGTTGGACTTGTACTGCAAAATGGCGATGACCACGGAAATGGCGATGAACACCGCAATGAGAATCCGCATAATCAGTAGCTGCTTCTTCTCGGAGAGGTTCTTCACCAGGCTGCCCTTGATGAAGTCCAATGTCAAGGTGGAGCTGGAGGCCAGCACCAAGCTGGACAGGGTGGACATAGAGGCCGACAGCACCAGAACCACCACAACTGCAATCAAAATCGGGGACAAATCAGAGAGCATGGTGGGGATGATGGAATCGTAGCCACCCTTGGCCACATCCACCTTGTCGGAGTACAGCCGCCCGAAGCCGCCCAGGAAATAGCAACCACCGGCCACCACCAGGGCGAAAATGGTGGAAATAATCATGCCCTTGTTGATGGCCTTCTCATTTTTGATGGCGTAGAACTTCTGCACCATCTGGGGCAGACCCCAGGTGCCAAGGCTGGTCAGCAGCACTACGCCCAGCAGATTGATGGGGTCAGGGCCGAAGAAGGAGTTGAACACACCGGGGGTATCGGACACCGCAGGGTCGGTGACCTGGCCCAGGCCGTTCAGGGCTTCCATAAAGCCGCCCTGGTTCTTCAGCACCGCCGCAATGACGGCGCAGATACCGAAGAGCATAATGATGCCCTGGATGAAATCGTTGATGGCAGTGGCCATATAGCCGCCGGCGATGACATAGATGCCGGTGAGCACCGCCATGGCGATGACGCAGACGGAATAATCGATGTCGAAGGCCATGCCGAACAGGCGGCTCAGGCCGTTATACAGGGAGGCGGTGTAGGGAATCAGGAAAATGAAGATGATGGCGGAGGAGGCCAGCTTCAGGTTTTTGCTGTTGAAGCGGCTCTCGAAGAACTGGGGCATGGTGGCGCTGTTCATGTGCTGGGTCATGACCCGGGTCCGGCGACCCAGGACGGACCAGGCCAGCAGCGAGCCCAGCAGGGCATTGCCGATACCGGCCCAGGTGGCGGCGATGCCGTACTTCCAGCCGAACTGACCGGCATAGCCCACGAACACCACCGCGGAAAAATAGGAGGTGCCGTAAGCAAAGGCCGTCAGCCAGGGGCCGACGCTGCGGCCGCCCAGCACGAAGCCATCCACGTCGGTGGATTTCCTCCGGCAGTACACGCCAACGCCGATCATCACGCCGAAAAAGATCACCAGCATTGCAATTTTGATGAATAAATCCATAATTATCGCTCTTTTCTAAAGTAATACGGTGTTTTTGATGTGTGAATCATCGTTTATGAATCCGACCTGCAGGTCTGTCATCCTGAGCGAGCGCCAGCGAGTCGAAGGATCTACGCACGAATTTACGCTTAAATATATCGATCGTGCGTAGATTCTTCGACTCCGCTTCGCTCCGCTCAGAATGACATATCCGTTACATTTACACCGCCAAACAACGATTTCGTTCAGCCCGTAATCTGCACTTCCACCAGTCTGCCGTGGCAGTATTTCTCCCGCAGGGCAGGCTTTTCGATTTTGCCGGTGGGATTCCGGGGGACTTTGTCGAAGAAAATCTTCCGGGGCCGCTTATACCGGGGCATGGCCAGGCAGAATTCGTTGATCTCCGCCTCGGTGCATTCTTCCCCTTCCTTGATCTCGATGATGGCCGCGGCGATCTCGCCCAGCCGGGCATCCGGCAGGCCGATGACGGCCACGTCCTTGATTTTGTGGAAGGAGCGGAGGAAGTCCTCGATCTGGACGGGGTACAGGTTCTCGCCGCCGGAGATGACCACGTCCTTCTTCCGGTCAACCAGGTAAATGAAGCCGTCCTCGTCCTCCTTGGCCATGTCGCCGGTGAAGAGCCAGCCGTCCTTCAGGACCTCGGCGGAGGCCTCGGGGTTCTTGTAGTAGCAGGTCATGACGCCGTCGCCCTTGACAATCAGCTCGCCCACGTCACCCTGTTTCACATCCTGGCCCTTGTCATCCACGATGCGGGTCTGCCAGCCGAAGCCGGGCTTGCCGATGGCGCCCACCTTGTGGATATTTTCCACGCCCAGATGGACACAGCCGGGGCCGATGGACTCGGACAGGCCGTAGTTGGTATCATACTGGTGGTGGGGGAATACCTTCATCCACCGGTGGATCAGGCTGGGGGGCACCGGCTGGGCGCCAACGTGCATCAGCCGCCACTGATCCAGGCGGTATTTGCTCAAATCGATCCGGGTGTCGATGGCATCCAGCAGATCCTGGGCCCAGGGCACCAGCAGCCAGACGATGGTACACCGCTCTTCCGTCACCGCCCGGAGGATCCACTCGGGCTTCACGCCCCGCAGCAGCACCGCCTTGGAGCCGGAGAGCAGGCTGCCGAACCAGTGCATTTTCGCGCCGGTGTGATACAGCGGCGGGATGCACAGGAACACATCCTCCCGGCTCTGGGAATGGTGGTTCTGCTCCGTCAGGCAGGAGTGGACCAGGGACCGGTGCTTGTGCAAAATGGCCTTGGGGAAGCCGGTGGTGCCGGAGGAGAAGTAGATGGCCGCGTCATCCTCTGCGGTCAGGGCCACGGGAGGGGCGCTGGAGGAGCAGAAGCTCATGAGACTCAGGCAGTCCTCGGTGTAGGCGGGGCCGTCCTTGCCCACGAAGAAGAGGGTCTTGAGGTTGGGAATTTCATTTGCGATGGCGTCCATCCGGCTGATAAATTCGGGGCCGAATACCAGCACCTCCACATCCGCCAGGTCCAGGCAATATTTGATCTCGTCGGAGCTGTAGCGGAAGTTCATGGGCACAGCCAGACAGCCGGCTTTCAGAATGCCGAAGTAGATGGGCAGCCATTCGATGCAGTTCATCAGCAGGATGGCCACCTTGGTGCCCTTTTTCAGGCCCCGGCTCAGCAGCAGATTGGCAAACCGGTTGGCCCGGCGGTCAAAATCCTTCCAGGTCAGCTCCCGGCGGTAGGGGGTGTCGGTGCCGGCGCTTTCGATCAGGTTGAAGTCCCACCAGGTAACGGCCTTGTCCCGCTCCTCGGAGGGGTTGATCTCCACCAGGGCGCTGTCCTGGCCGTACAGCCGGGCGTTTCGCTCCAAAAAGTCTGTAATAATCAATGTTTTCTCTCCCTTTTGCTGAAATTAAATACAAAAAAATCCTCTGCCGAAAAAGCAGAGGACAAGAATTTCCTGTGGTACCACCTCAATTTGCCGCCGAAGCGGCCTCATGGGATTTTTGAAAAATCCGCAGGCTGTACCGGGCCCGCCCGTCGTCGCCTACTGCGGATTTCAGCGACGCCACTCCGAAAGGAATTCCACGCCCCGGCTCTCGCTGCCTCGCACCACCGGCAGCTCTCTGGCAGACCCATTGGACGTGTACTGGTTTTCATCAACGTGTTCATGTATATTTGTATTTATGTTTTTACAGTATAGCATTTTTGGGGTTGCAAGTCAATATAGATTCCAAAAATTCGCCGTAAAAATACAAATGTCTCCCCATCAAATAACCCGCCTCCAAAGCGCCCGCATCGGCCTTTCCCCCCCTGGGGAAGCAGGCGGGATTGTCGGGAAAGTTGGAAATGATTGGTTAGCGGCTTAAAACGACGCGCCAATCACAACAACCGTGTCATTGCGAGGCCGCAGGCCGTGGCAATCTCCTGGTACAACTTTGGTCCTAATTCGCACCAAAATCTATGGATAATCCCATTCTACATTGTACGTTCATCGAACTTTTTCC
>JAZQHH010000071.1:0-6187 GCA_045540495.1 Faecousia sp. | reverse complement strand
TTTCGGCTTTTCGATTCCTGGGGATAGGGGATGGATTGCCACGGGCCTGACGGCCCTCGCAATGACATTTATTTTTTGCTCGCTCAGGATGACAATATCTTTACATTTTCGGCTTTTCGATTCCGAGGGGATAGGGAACGGATTGCCACGGGCCTGACGGCCCTCGCAATGACATTTTTTTCATTGCCCTGGCGAAAAGAGATGGCAATAACAGGTTGCATAATGCCAAAATGCATGGTAAAATGGTGATAATAACCAAGATTTCGGGAGGGTTTGCTATGATGTCCAATGAGCAAGAAACCGCCGTCCGGCTGGTGCTGACCGCACTTCCGGCGGTGAATTATGCCATGCAGCACAACGGGATACCCATCATCCAGTCCGTTGCCATCGAAAATACCACCGATGGGCCCCTGGAAAATGTGGAGCTGGAGATCACAGCGGCCCCCGCCTTTGCCCTGCCGCTGACCCGGCATATCGATCTGCTCCCGGCGAAGCAGACCGTGACCCTGACCCGCCCGGAGCTGATTTTGGACGGCCAGTTTCTGGCGGGTACCACCGAAAAAATTACCGGCCTGCTCCATCTGCGTCTGAAACGGGGGGAGGAGGAGCTGGCGGCCTGCCATCAGGAAATGACGGTTTTCGCCTTCGACGAGTGGCACGGCCTGGGCCTTTACCCGGAGCTGCTGGCGGCCTTCATCACCCCCAACCACCCGGCACTGGCGAAAATCATCGCCCGGGCCACGGAATTTATGGGCCAATGGACCGGCGATACCTCCATGGATGCTTACCAGTCCCAGGACCCCAACCGGGTGCTGCGCCAGGGGGCGGCGATTTTCTCCGCCCTCAAGGAGGAGGCCATCGCCTATGCCGTGGCCCCGGCCAGCTTCGAGCAGTCCGGCCAGCGGGTGCGGCTGGTGGACATGGTGCTGCAGCAAAAGCTGGGCAACTGCCTGGAGCTGACCCTGCTCTACGCCGCTTGCCTGGAGGCCGTGGGCCTGCACCCCCTGCTGATCTCCACCCCCGGCCACATTTTCACCGGCCTCTGGCTGGAGCAGCGGATGTTCCCGGAATCCATTCAGGATGATGTTTCCCTGCTGACCAAGCGGCTGGCCTCCGGCGTCAACGAAATCGCGGTGGTGGAGACCACCTGTGTCACCTCCGGCAGCGATGCGTCCTTTGATGATGCCCGCTGCGCCGCCGAAAAGAAGCTGACCGATCCGGTGGAGTGCATCATCGATGTCCGCCGGGCCCGGCTGAGCCGCATTGCGCCCCTGCCCATGCGGGTCCATACCGACACCGGCTGGGTCATCCGGCACGATACCCCCGTGAAAAAGCAGAGCCTGGCCGCCCCGGAGCAGCTGGACGAAACCATCCGTTTCGATCCCAACGCCCCGGAGGAGGTCATCCCGAAAAAGCAGCAGTGGGAGCGCAAGCTCCTGGATTTGGGCCTGCGCAACACCCTCATCAATCTGCGGCTGACCAAGACCCAGCTGCCCATCCTGACAGGTTCTCTGGACGAACTGGAAAATACCCTGGCCGATGGCGGCGATTTTTCCATCCTGCCCCGGCCTGCGGACTGGAAAAACAGTGAATTTTCCTTTGAAAATCTCCCGGAATTGGGGAAAAACACCATTATTTCCGCAGAATTTGAGAACCGCCGCCTCCGCTCCGTGCTGACGGAGGGAGAGCTGGCCGCTGCCGTCAAGGGCCTCTACCGGGCCGCCAAAACCGCTCTGGAGGAAAACGGCGCCAACACCTTGTACCTGGCTCTGGGTCTGCTGCGCTGGTATGAATCCGGTCGCAGCACCAGACCCCGCTATGCCCCCATCATCCTGCTGCCCATCGAAATCGTCCGCCGCTCCGCTCTCCAGGGCTATGTGATCCGCCTGCGGGACGAGGAGCCCCAGATGAATGTCACCCTCCTGGAAAAGCTGAAGCAGGACTTCGGCATCCAGATTTCCGGCATCGATCCGCTGCCCATGGACGAACATGGCGTGGATATCCGCCTGGTGCTGACAATTTTGCGGAAAGCCGTCATGGAGCAGCCCCGGTGGGATGTGCTGGAGGCTGCCAGCATCGGCATTTTTTCCTTCTCCCAGTTCGTTATGTGGAACGACATCCGCAACCGCACCGACGATCTGATGCGCAATAAAGTGGTCCGCAGCCTGATGGACGGCAAGCTGAGCTGGCAGGCGGAGCCCCTGGAAATCGGCGACCGGGTAACCGAGGACGGCGTTTTGCTGCCCATGAGCGCCGACGCCTCCCAGCTTTATGCCATCCAGACCGCCGCGGCAGGGAAGAGCTTTGTCCTCCATGGCCCTCCCGGCACCGGAAAATCCCAGACCATCACCTCCCTCATCGCCAACGCCCTGGCCCAGGGCAAGCGGGTGCTGTTTGTGGCGGAAAAGCTGGCGGCTCTGGAGGTGGTGCAGAAACGGCTGGATAAAATCGGCATCGGCCCCTTCTGCCTGGAGCTTCACTCCAATAAATCCCGGAAAAAGGATGTACTGGAGCAGCTGCGCCAGGCCACCGAGGTGTCGAAAACCGCTTCGGCCGGGGATTTTGCTGCGAAGGCCAACCAAATCTCTGCCCAGCGGCAGGAGCTGGATGCTTATGTCCGGCAGCTGCACAGTCAGCTCCCTTGCGGCAGAAGCCTGTTTGATCTGATCGACGACTACCAGTCCTGGGCCGATGCCCCGGAACTGAAGCCCTTCGACACCGACTTTCTGAAGAGCCTGACGGCAGAAAAACTGCACCGCCAGCAGCTGGCGGTGGAAAATATGGTGGCGGCGGGCCGGGCGGTGGGCCATCCCGGGGGCCATCCCCTGAGCGCTGTGGGCTGCACTGCCTATGCTCAGAGCCTGCGCAGCAGCCTTGGGGCCACCGGCGATGCCTATTTGGCGCAAATCGAGGCCATTTCCGGCCATGTGGCCACCCTGGCAGAGGTCAGCGGAAAGAAAACGGACAGCTTTGAGGCGCTGAAAGCTCTGGCAGATTTCGCCGGTGCCCTGGCCCTGTGGTGCGGGCTGCCCCCGGCCTGGAGCGGCACCGACTGTCCCCAGCTGTATTTCGAGGAAATCCGCCGGATGGCGGCCCATTTCGAAACGGCCAACGCCCTGGAAAAGCGGCTGCTGGAGCGCTTCACCCCGGATGTGCTGACCCTGGACGGGGAGCAGCTGTTCCGGGAGTTTGTGGAGACCAGCGCCAAATGGTTCCTGCCCAAGTCCATGGGCCTGAGCAAGCTGGTGAAAAAGCTGAATGTTTTTGCCAAAACGCCCATATCCAAAGATGAGCTGCAGAACCACCTGACGGTGCTGCGGGACTACCGTGGGGAGGTGGCCGCCGCCAATGCCATTTTTGAGACCAAAGGCAAGGAACTGGCCCATCTTTACGGCGGCAAAAATACCGACTGGGTGGCCATTACCGATCTGGCGGCCCGGGCGGAGGAAAGCGCCCAGACCCTGTACGATACCTTCGGCAGCTACCGCCTGCCCGATAATGCGAATCTGAAAACTGCGGCGGAGGGCCTGCGGGATGGCTTTGGCGGCTTTGCGGACGCGAAGGAAAAGTTTGATAATCTCCTGGATATTCAGCAATTTATTGAAGAAAAGTGGCTGGAAAATCAGAAAACCATTTGTTACAATGTCCTGGAGCATCAGGACAGCCTGCGCCAGTGGACGGCTTATATGGCAACGGTTTCGGAGGTGCGGGCTCTGGGTCTGGGCCCGGTGGCGGACAGCTATGCCGCTGGCATGGCCCACGATGATGTGTACCCCGCCTGCCGCAAGGCCCTGCTGAAGGGACTGATCTGCCTGTCCATCGACGAAAGCGAAAATCTGAACCAATTCTCCGGGGCGGTGTTCAACAAGAAAATCGACCAGTTCAAGCGGATGGACCAGCAGTGGATGGACCTGTCCCGGCAGGAGGTCTACTGCCGCCTGGCGGCCAAGGTGCCGGATTTCACCCGGGAGGCCGCCCACAGCTCCGAGCTGGGCATCCTCCAGCGGTGCATCAAAAGCGGCGGCCGGGGGGTCAGCATCCGCAGCCTCTTCGACCAGATTCCCAATCTGCTGCCCAGGCTCTGCCCCTGTATGCTCATGAGCCCCATCTCCGCTGCCCAGTACCTGGACCCCAAGGGGCTGCCCTTTGACATCGTGGTCTTTGACGAGGCCTCCCAGCTGCCCACCTGCAAGGCGGTAGGCGTGCTGGCCCGGGGCGAGGACGCTGTCATCGTGGGCGACCCCAAGCAGATGCCCCCCACCTCCTTCTTCGCCACCAACACCGTGGACGAGGACAATCTGGATGTGGAGGATTTGGAGAGTATTCTGGATGACTGCCTGGCGCTGAATATGCCCCAGTCCCACCTGCTGTGGCACTACCGCAGCCGCCACGAGAGCCTCATTGCCTTCAGCAACAGCCGGTTCTATGAAAATCGGCTCTACACCTTCCCGTCGGTCAATGATCGCGCCTCCAAGGTGCGGCTGGTGCCGGTGGAGGGCCGGTTCGAGCGGGGCAAAAACCGGATCAACCGGGCCGAGGCTCAGGCGGTGGTGGAGGAATTGCGCCGCCGCTGCCGGGAAAATGCCGGCGAGAGCGTGGGTGTGGTGACCTTCAACATTTCCCAGCAGCATCTGATCGACGACCTGCTGAATGAGGCCTGCGCCCAGGACCCGGAGCTGGAAAAATGGGCCTTCGGCGCCGAGGAGCCGGTGTTCATCAAGAATCTGGAAAATGTCCAGGGTGACGAGCGGGATGTGATCCTGTTCTCCGTGGGCTACGGCCCCGATGAAAGCGGCAAGGTCTACATGAATTTCGGCCCCCTGAACCGGGATGGCGGTTGGCGGCGGCTGAATGTGGCCGTGACCCGGGCCCGGCGGGAGATGGTGGTGTTCTCCACCCTGAAGCCGGAGCAGATCGACCTGAACCGCACCAAGGCCGAGGGTGTGGCAGCCCTCCGGGGGTTCCTGGAGTATGCGGCGGGCCGCCCCCTGGCTCTGGACGAAAGCGCCATCGGTCGGCAGACCGCCAGCCACAGCGGCATCGCGTCGGCCATCGCCAGGGGCCTGGAGCAGGCGGGGTATGAAACGGATTTGTCCGTGGGCCGGTCGGCCTACCGCATCGACATCGGCGTGGTGGACCCGAAGGCGCCGGATCATTATCTGCTGGGTATCCTGCTGGACGGCGACAGCTACGGCGCCGCCCAAACCACCCGGGACCGGGAGGTGGCGCAGATTGGCGTGCTGAATGGCCTGGGGTGGAATATCCTGCGGGTCTGGGCCATGGATTGGTGGGAAGATTCTGAAAAAGAGCTGAAGCGTATCCTCAAGGAGCTGAAGGCGCTGCAAAAGCCCGCCGCCCCCAAGCCGGAGCCTCCAGCCCCGCAGCCCGAGCCGGTGCGGCTGGAGAGCAGAGCTGCTGCCCCGGCCCAGCCGGTGGTCCCCCTTTACCGGGCGGCGGAGCTGCCCCTGAAGCCCATCACTGCCGATGAATTTGTGGAGCCCCGGCACAGCCGGACCATCCAGAGCCGCATCAAGCAGGTCATTGAGGCGGAGGCCCCCATCAGCGCCGCCCTGCTGACCAAGCGGGTGGTTCAGAGCTTCGGCATCAGCCGGGCGGGGAGCCGCATCCAGAGCCATATGGATGGCATTCTTCGGAAAATGGCCCTGCCCATCACCGCCCAGAGCGGCACCCTGTTCTATTGGCGCGCTGACCAGGATCCCGAAACCTACCCCGATTTCCGGGTGGGGGAACGGGATGTTCGGGATGTGCCGGTGCAGGAGGTGGCCAACGGCGTTTGCGCCGTGCTTCGGGAGCAGATCAGTATGTCTCAGGAGGATCTGCTGCGGGAGACCGCAAAAAAACTGGGCTACACCCGTCTGGGTGGCAACGTGCTGACGGCCCTCGAACAGGGCGTGCGCTATGCCGAAACCCACCACCGCATCACCCTGGGCACCAACGGGTGCTATATTCTGGCTGAATAAACACAATAATCAAATAAATGATGGGCGTGTCGTCGAAATTTGACAACACGTCCATCATTTTTCGGTAAAGCGGTAAATGATTGTTTAGTGGCCTAAAACGGCGCACCCAGCTACAACAACCATGTCATTGCGAGGCCGCAGGCCGTGGCAATCTCCTGGTACAACTTTGGTCCTAATTCGCACCAAAATCTATGGATAATCCCATT
>JAZQHH010000070.1:0-5978 GCA_045540495.1 Faecousia sp. | reverse complement strand
GTTTCTCAGTGGGCTCGCTGGATTCCTCAACAGGCTCGGTGGATTCTTCGGTGGGTTCACTGGATTCCTCAACAGGCTCGGAGGATTCTTCGGTGGGTTCACTGGATTCCTCAACAGGCTCGGAGGGCTCTTCGGTGGGTTCACTGGATTCCTCAACAGGCTCGGAGGATTCTTCGGTGGGTTCACTGGATTCCTCAACAGGCTCGGAGGGCTCTTCCGTGGGCTCACTGGATTCCTCAACAGGCTCGGAGGGCTCTTCGGTGGGTTCACTGGATTCCTCAGAGGGAGCAGTGGAATCGTCGATGGGCTCGGTGACCTCGGTGGAAGGTTCGGTAACTTCCGTGGAGGGCTCAGTAGCCTCGGTGGAAGGCTCGGTAGCTTCCGTCGGGGGTTCAGTAACACCGGGAGTGGAGGGATCGGTGGGATCAACGGGGATGGTGGGAGTGTCGTTCTTCACCAGCACCAGGGCGCTGAGTCCGTCCATATAGATCTGACCGTTTACGGTTTCCAGGACCTCAGTACCGGCCTGCTGGCCGTTGATGTAGACATCCCAGTCCCCATCGGGGAGTGTAATTTGAGTTTCGTAGGTGCTGGGGTTGAAGTAGGCCAGAATGGCGCTGGCGGTTTCGCCGTTGCTGCCGCCCCGGATGTAGTAGCCCTGAACATTGCCGCCCATGCCCGTCAGAGGCAGGATGTTGCCGTTGACATCTGCGGCGCTGGACATCCGCAGGGCGGGGTGGGCCTTCCGGAACGCAATGAGGCCCTTATAATAATTGTAGGTTTCCTGGTATTCCCGCCATTCCAGATTGCTCCACTTCAGGGCGTTGACCTCGTCGCCGGATTTGTAGCTGTTGTCATCGTAGCCATCGTAGCAGTCGCGGTTGGGCTTGGAGCGGAGGAATTCCTCACCGGCCTGGAGGAAGGGCACACCCTGGGCCGTCAGATTGAAGGCGGCGGCCAGCCGGTTCATAGCGATTTGTTCCTCTTTGGAGGAAGCTTTGGCGGCCAGTTGGATGTGGTCGTAGAGGGTATAGCCATCGTGGCAGGACAGGTAGTTGATGGTCTGGCTGGGAGTGGGGCACCAGGCGGGCATACCCTTGAAGCAGCGCAGCAGAACGGCGGGGTCAAAGCTGCCGCCGGTGGCGAAGGCGGCGTTGACATTGCCGAAGGTGTTGCCCTTGACTTCGTTGCGGATGGTGTCGCTGAAGAAGGCGAAGCCGGGGACTTTGCCGGCGTTATCCATGGTGGAAAGGGCTATATTTTCCTTGGTCAGTATGGTGGAGCCGGCAGTCCAGCCCTCGCCGTAGAAGATCACATCGGGCCGGATCTCGTGGACGGCAGCCATGGCGGCGTTGATGGTGTCGGTGTCGATCAGCCCGGCCAGGTCAAAGCGGAAGCCGTCAATGTGGTACTCGGTGGCCCAGTAAACAACGGAGTCAACAATATATTTGCTGACCATGCTCCGCTCGGTGGCATTATCGTTGCCGCAGCCGGAGCCGTTGGAGTGGGGACGGCTGAAGTACTTGGGGACAATTTGGTTGAAGCAGAATTTGTTCGTGTCGGCAACGTGGTTGTACACCACGTCCATGATGACGCTGATGCCGGCATCATGGAGACCCTTAACCATCTGCTTGAATTCCTTTACCCGAACCTCGCCGTTGTAGGGGTCGGTGGAGTAGGAGCCTTCGGGGACGTTGTAGTTTTTGGGATCGTAACCCCAGTTGTACTGATTCGCCTGGGTTTCATCCACGCTGCCAAAGTCGTAAACCGGCAGCAGATGGACATGGGTGATGCCCAGGTCCACCATATGATCCAGACCGGTGGGCGTACCGCCGGGGGTGGTGGTGCCCCGCTCGATCAGACCCAGGTATTTGCCGACATTGGCGATGCCGGAGCTGGAGTCGGCGGACAGGTCACGGATATGCAGCTCCCAGATGACGGCATCGGTGATGGATTCCCCGGCGTGGGGATTTTTGTCGGATTCCCATCCTGCGGGATCGGTGGCATCCAGGTCGATGATCATGGAGCGGTCGCCGTTGATGCCTGCGGCCCGGGCGTAGGGGTCGGCGGCCTCGTTCTGCGTGGCACCGAAGTCAACGCAGTAGGTGTAGTAGGTGCCGTGCATATCGCCTTCCAGAGTGACGACCCAGGTGCCGTTGACATCCATGGTCATGGGGATCATTTCGTCGGGGTTGGGCTGGGCCGCCTTATCGCCATTCTCATACAGGAAAACGGAGACGGTGTTGGCTGTAGGAGCCCAGACCCGCAGGGTGGTGCTGTCCTTGGTGTAGGTCTGGCCCAGATCGTCGCCGGTGTAGGTGTAGTCCTGCTCGAAAAACTTGGAGGAGAAGTAGTCGGGCGTGGTCAGAGAGGTCAGCCGACCCTCGAATTTGATGGAGTAAGTCTTGACCAGATCCAGAGGCTCGGCGGGATACAGGTACACGAACCGACCGGAGACCATGTAGCCTGCGGTCAGCACCCCATCGGGCTCTGCCAGGGGGACCACATTTCCGTCGGGGTCGATGATCTGGAAGGTGTCGCTGTCAACTTCATAATCCAGTGCGGCGGTGAGGTTAATGAAGATTTCGGGGTAACCCTTGCGGTTTACGGGGTTGTATTGGGAAGAGAGGATGCTGACACCGAAAACTGCATCGTCACCCAGGACGATCTCGTGGCCTTCCACGCCGGATTCCACGTAAACGTCCACTGTGCCACCCAGCACGCCGTTGAGGTCGATGAACTGGTCCTCATACACATCCTTATCTTCCCACTCGCCATAGCGAATGATATAGCCAACTGTGGTGGTGCCGGGATTGACTTGAACGGTGGCGACCATTTCGCCGTCGATCCATTCGAAATAGTAGGGGGGGTCCAGCATGGTGAGAGCATCCTTGTCCCAGAACCAGACGTTCCAGCCGTCGTAGTTTCCGTCAGGGCGGTTGTAGTGCAGCCGGAGGGTGATTTCCCCGGCGGCCATGGCAGGAATTGCGCTGCCAATGAGGGTAGCGACCATCAGCAGAACCATCAGCAGGGAGAGAAAACGCTTTTTCACAATAATCAACTCGCTTTCCGTTTCATTCGGCAAAAGCTGCCTTTCAGGTAAATCATACCATACATTAAAATAAAAGTAAATATTCAACAGATAAAAAACCGCTAAGGGAGGGGATGGTAAATGATTGTTTAGCGCAATATCCACAAACAGGGCGGGGTCAGCGACCCCGCCCTGGGATATTGTGTTTTGCGCAAGATTCAGCTCAGCCGGAACTGGCGGGAGTAGTCCTGGTACAGGGTCTGGAACTCGGTGCTGCCGGTTCGGGCGGAACGGATGGTCTGGTGGGTGTTCAGGTGGTGGCCGTGGAGGTCGATCAGACCTGCGGCAATGTTGGAGCAGTGGTCGGAGGTCCGGGCCAGACTGGTCAGCAGATCTGTCCAGACGAAGCCAATCTCAATGCTGCAGCTGCCCTGCTGGAGCCGCAGAATATGCCGGGCCCGCATCTGATCCTTCAGATCATCGATGACATCTTCCAGGGGCTCCACCTTCTGGGCCAGACGCCAGTCGTTATGCAGGAATGCGGCAATGGACAGGTCCAAAACCTCGGACACGGCGGCCATCAGCACATCCAGCTCCTTCTGGGCGGCGTCGGAGAAGCGCAGATCCTTCTGCTTCAGCTCCTCGGCGGCCTCCAGCAGGTTCACGCTGTGGTCGGAAATCCGCTCCAGGTCGCCGATGGCCTTCAGCAGCATGGCGGCCTCGGCGCTGTCGTCGGTGCTGATCTGCAGGGCGCTGAGCTTGACCAGGTAGGTGCCCAGGATGTCCTCGTAGTGGTCGGCCTGATCCTCGCCCTTGCGGATCTGCGCTGCCAGTTCGTCGTTCAGGCTGCTCAGGGAGGCGATGCCCTTTTTCAGGGTCACGGCCACATCCTGGGCCATCTCGGCGGTCAGGCTGCGGCAGCGCTCCAGAGCGATGGGGGGCGTGGCCAGCAGACGCTCGTCCAGCTCCACAACGGCCTCAGCCTCTTTGGCATCGGGCACCAGCTTGCAAACCAGCTTCTCAAGCAGACTGCCGGAGGGCAGCAGGATGGCGGTGCAGATGATGTTGAAGGCGGTATGGCAGATGGAAATGCCCAGATAGGTGGCGCTCTCGCCCAGAATGGCGGGGGAGAACAGCCAATCGGCCAGCACGAACAGAATCAGACAGATGGTGGTGCCGATGATGTTGAACAGCAGATGCACAAAGGCCGCCCGCTTGGCATTCTTGTTGGTGCCGAAGCTGGAGAGAATGGCGGTGATGCAGGTGCCGATGTTCTGGCCCATGATGATGGGGATGGTAGCGGCATAGCTGACCTGACCGGTGGCGGACAGGGCCTGCAAAATGCCCACGGAGGCGGAGGAGGACTGAATGATGGCAGTCAGCACCGCACCGGCTACCACGCCCAGGATGGGTTTTTTGAACAGCAGGAACAGATCCTGGAACCAAATCTCGTCCTTCAGGCCCTTTACCGCCCCGGACATGGTGTCCATGCCGAACATCAGCACGGCGAAGCCCAGAAAAATCATGCCGGTATCCTTCTTCTTGCTGTCCTTCATGAACATATAGAGGATGATGCCGACGAGGGCCAGAATGGGAGTAAAGTTGGTGGGCTTGAGCATTTGCAGCAGGAAGGTATCACCCTCGATGCCGCCCAGGCTCAGAATCCAGGCGGTGACGGTGGTGCCAACGTTGGCACCCATGATAACGCCAATGGCCTGTCTCAGGGTCAGCAGCCCGGAGTTGACGAAGCCGACCACCATAACGGTGGTAGCGGAGGAGGACTGGATAACGGCAGTGACGGCCAGACCGGTCAGGAAGCCCAGCATCCGGTTGGAGGTCAGCCTGCTCAGTAAAGTCCGCAGACTGCTGCCCGCCCGGCGCTCCAGAGCATCGCCCATGACGCTCATACCGAACAGAAACAGGCACAGGCCGCCGATCATGGTAAGTATATCCCAAAATTCCATAATGAGATCACCTTTCTTTGTTTTTTGACAATGTCAATATACCAAAGAAATGTCAAATCCATTATCGGGGAATTGTAAAATCCATGTAAAGTTCTGAATGCCTGTCATAAAATGATGTCATTGCGAGGGCGAAGCCTGTTCCCCTTCTGTCATTGCGAGGGCCGTCAGGCCCGTCCCCCCTCGTCATTGCGAGGGCGAAGCCCGTGGCAATCCGTTCCCTTTCCCCCGGAATTGAAAAGCCGAAAAATGCAAAGATATCGTCATCCTGAGCGAGCAAAAAATAAAAGTCATTGCGAGGGCCGTCAGGCCCTGCCAATGACATTCTTACTTTAGGTTATGCGAAATACTGCTTGGCGTAGTAGCCGTAGACTGCGGTAGCCGCGGCCAGGTCGCCCATGGTGGTGGCTTCGGCAGCCTTGATCTTGCAGTAGTGGCCGATGGAGTAGGCCACAACGCCGGTGGAATACTCAGTGCCATTGTAAGTGTAGACCGCAGCCACGTAGATACCCTTATCCAGGTCCTTGGCGGCGATGCCTTCCACAGCGCCGAAATACTCGGAAGTACCGGAACCGCTCATGGCGATGGAGCCGGAGGCATTTTCCTTGGTCAGCACGTCCACGCTGTTGTAGGTGGCCAGATCCCACCAGTACATGGTCAGCTCACCCTGGGGGGCATAGGAGGGAGTGAAGTAGTAGTTGACGGCGAAGGCACCCTCGAAGGAAACCGCAACGCCACGGCCCATGAAGCCGCTCTTCACGAAGTTGGCGGCCTTGGCGCTGCTGGGGGAGGTAACGGCATCCACCATGGACTCGCTGTAATCCGCAACCAGAGCCTTCTGAGCATCGGTCAGGAAGCTGTTCATCAGGCTGTCAGTCTTGTAGTTGAACTGAATCTGAGCCTTGGCGCCATAGTTGACCATGGCAACGCACAGGGCCTTCAGAGCGGTGGAAGCCGTGGAGCTGTTGACCTTGGACTTGGCGTAG
>JAZQHH010000069.1:0-4949 GCA_045540495.1 Faecousia sp. | reverse complement strand
ATGGTCCACAAAAATGCAGGTCAGGCGGCTGCCCACGGCACGGCTCAGCACCGCCGCGGCCACGGAGGAATCCACGCCGCCGCTGAGGGCCAGCAGCACCCGGCGGTCACCCACCCGGCGGCGGATATCCGCCACGGCATCGTTGACCACATTTTCCATCCGCCAATCCCCGACGCAGCCGCAAATGCTCTTGAGGAAACGGTCCAGCATCCCCATACCGCCCTCGGTATGGGGGGATTCGGGCCGGAACTGGGTGCCGTAGAGCTGGCGCTCCGGGCAGCTGAAGGCGGCGATGGGGCAGTTATTGGTGCTGGCGGTGGCCACGAAGCCATCGGGCAGGGCAGTAATCTGGGCATCGATGTCCATCCAGCTGATGGTCATGGGGGGCATTTCGGCAAAGAGGACGGCATCCTCGCTCAAATTGGTCAGGGTGCGGCCATGGATGGGGGCACAGGGCTCCACAGCGCCGCCCAGGGCGGCAATCATGGTCTGGCAGCCCAGACCGATGCCCAGCACAGGAACCCCCAGCCGAAAAATCTGGGGGTCGATCTGACCAATGCCGCCGGGGGTGCCGGACAGGATGATGCCCTTGGGTTCAAAGGCACGAATTTTGTCCAGCGGCATGGCGGCAGGGTGGATCTCGCAGAACACATGGCATTCCCGAACCCGACGGGCAATGAGCAGGTCGCACTGCCCGCCCAAATCCAAGATCAGAACCTTCTGCATAGGTTGCCTCCTGCGTACAAGTGTAGTTATCTCCTATTATGGCAGTTTTCGTCGAAAATTGCAAGGTGCGCCTTTGTATAAAAATACAGAAATCCAAGGCCGCCCCTTGGATATTTTTCACAAAAATTTTACATTGTTGAAAAAGCCCTGTCATCGCGAGGATGCGGCAGATTGATATGGCCATCAATATTACTTTTGTAGGGCGTGGATTTATCCACGCCCCCAGTCTGTCGAAAACGTTATTACACATATGAATCATGGGAAACCTCCCCTACAGAGTGTTTCCTCGGCCAACTCATCAATTTCCGCAGGATCCGCTTTGGTTAATCAAACGCAAAGGCAAAGTATGCCGGGGCGGGGGCGGCGTCCAGGGGGCGGTACATGGCGAAGGGGCGGCCGGGGCCGGGGGTGCGGAATTGGCCCTGGGCGCAGCCCAACGCTGTCAAAATCCCCGGAGCGGCGGTGATATCCCCCAGCAGCTCCAGGCCGTAAAGGCACTCCCCTTCCCGCCGGGCCGCCAGCAGCCAGTGGGTACCGGCATAAAATTCTGCCTGGGTTGCCAAAAAGGAGAGGCTCGCCCCCTCCTGAATGACGGCGTTTTCCGGCAGCAGCTCCCGGCGGAGCCGGGCGTATTCCGCCCCATCGATGGGCCGCAGAGCCGCCGGCTCCGGCCCCCGGGCGCAGACCACCTCCCGAATCTCGGTACAGAAGCGGTAGCCCATGGGAGCGTAAAAATCCTCCAGCGCCGGCTCCCCCGGAACAAGGATTATGCCGGAATATCCCTGTTTTTTCAGAATTTCATGTGTTTTCGCCATCAATTTGTGGCAAATTCCCCGACCCCGAAATTCAGCCGCCGTGGCCACGGCGTAGATGTAGGCGATTTTCCGGCCGTCAACTTCGCAGTCCAGCCAGTACAGGGCCGCCGCCAGCGCATCCCCCTCGGTGGCGCAAAGGCACCGGTCCGGCGCATAGGCGGTGGAGAAATAGTGGTCCAAAAATGCATCGCCATCTCCGAAGGCCTGCTTCCACAGCTGACGCAGAGGCGGAATTTGGGTTGGATGGTCAATTCTCATCGGCGTCCTCCCAAAGTCTGGCCCAGCGCTTTTCCTGCAGACGGGCCGGATGGTAGGACAGCTTGGCCTTCCGCAGGCCCTCCAGCCCCATGTCATCCTCCCGGTCCAGCCATTTCAGCTGCGGATATTTCTCCCGCAGGTATCCGGCAAAGGCATTGTTGATGGCGGGGTAGGCCCCGTCGATATCCAGCCGGGCCTTTTCAAAATGGATATCAAAGGTATCCGCTGACATCCGGGAGCCCATGGTCATGGCGAGAATTTCCCCATTTTCCTCCAGCACGAAGCCCTCCAGACCCAGATAATCCATGTTGCCAAAGGCCCGCTCCAGGGCCAGCCGCTCCAGATGGAAGTCCTGGGTAGGGTCTGCCGCCAGCCGCTGGGCGAACCACTGCTCTGTCATCGCCTGCACCGCCGGCAAATCCCCGGCGGTCATGGGCCGGGCCAGGCAGTCCGGGTGGTTCTGCCGGAACCGGTTCAGGTGGTTGCGCTTGGACTGGTAGCGGCGGCCCTTCAGGTCGGCCAGGTCGTTGATATCATAAATATAATCAAAGGAATCCCGGTCCATATGGAACCGGAATTTGCCCGGGTAGAGCCTGTCCAGCACCTGGCAGTCTGCCTCCGTCAGGGCAATGAGGCAGCAGGGAATGCCCCGCTCCCTGGCGTCGGCGATGATGGCATCGATGGCCGGGGCCGGGTCCACATGGCCCATGGGGAAGGAATAGACACTTTTTCGGTCAAAATGGGACAAAATCACCATGGAACCCGCCACAAAAGCCACCCGCTGGCGGCCCCAGAGGTTCAGATTGGCGAAATCATACAGGCACCCCCGATGGGCGGCGGTTTGCAGATATTGGATGTATTCATCCCGATAAGCCGGGTCAAAACGTTGGAAATCCAACATATCATCACTCCTTTCGGAGAATTATACCACATTTGGAAGAAATAATAATGAACGAAGGGTGAAAATTTCATTGGGCGGGGATGGTGTATTTATGGGGAAAATGTTTGCTTGGCAAGGGGGGCTACGATAAACAATATCAATCGGGGACCTCTAAAAACTGATTTTCGAGCGGGCGGTGGATATTTTGTCGCAAATTGAAGTCGCGAAAAGTTGCGGCAAAAGATACGCCGCTTCGCTGAAAAGGAGTTTTTAGAGATCCCCAATCCCAAAAAAGCCACCGCCGAAGCGGTGGCTTTTTGTATTCGATCAGGCCTTCTCCAGAGCCAGGGTGCGGGTGGTCAGGTCGCAGACCTCGGTGGGTCCGAAGTACTGGATGGCACCGGGGTAGACGAAGCAGGTCTCCACGGCCCACAGCTCTCTGTTGGCGGCGAAGAACTTGAAGGGGGCGCCCTCCAGCTCCACCAGAGCCTTGCGGATGACGGGCTTATCGGCACCGTGGCGGCGCTCGATGTTCATCATCTTGGTGATGGGCATACCGCCGGCAACCCACTCGTCAGCGGGCTTGGACAGGTTGGAAACCTTGGACAGGTAGCCGGTGTAACCGTACTGGATCAGCATGAAGGCATTGTAGCCCAGGGAGTAGCAGTAGTCAGCATCGAAGTTGGAGGGGAAGGCGCAGCGGCCCTCGTAGCCCAGGAAGTGATGCAGGGCGGAGAACTTGCCATTGTAGGTGCCGGCAGCCTTCCGGGCAGCCAGGTTCTCCTTGACCATGGCGGAGAACAGCTTCTCGGACTCGATCAGAGAAACCTGAACGTTGCCATGGGGGTCACGCTCCAGGAACAGCTGCTGCTGGATGCCCTCGGGCAGCTGGGCGAAGACAGCCATGGACTCCTTGGTCAGGCCAGCCTCGATGAAGGCATACTTCTCAGCCCAGGTGGACAGCGCATTGAACGCATCAGCCTTGCTGCCGGCCAGCAGCTCATTGATCTCGGCGATCAGCACGGAGAACTCGGGAACGAACTCCACGATGCCCTCGGGGATGATGGCAACGCCGAAGTTCCAGCCCTTGGCGGCACGCATCGCCACGGAATCAGCGATATAGTCGGTGATCTGGGCCAGGGACATCTTCTTGGCAGCCACTTCCTCGCCGATCAGGCAGATGTTGGGCTGGGTCTCCAGAGCGCACTCCAGGGCCACATGGGAAGCGGAGCGGCCCATGACCTTGATGAAGTGCCAGTACTTCTTGGCGGAGTTGGCATCACGCTGGATGTTGCCGATGATCTCGGAGTAGGTCTTGGTGGCGGTATCGAAGCCGAAGGAGCATTCGATGTCCTCGTTCTTCAGGTCGCCGTCGATGGTCTTGGGGCAGCCGATGACCTGGATGCCGGTGTTGTGGGCGGCGAAATACTCAGCCAGGACAGCGGCGTTGGTGTTGGAATCGTCGCCGCCGATGATGACGATGGCGGTGATGCCGTGCTTCTTGCAGACCTCAGCGGCGATGGCGAACTGATCCTCCGTCTCCAGCTTGGTACGGCCGGAGCCGATGATGTCGAAGCCGCCGGTGTTGCGGAACTGGTTGATGTATTCGTCGTCGAAAATCAGGTAATCATCCTCCAGCAGACCGCTGGGGCCGCCCTTGAAGCCGTAGAGGACATTGTCGCTGTTGGTAGCCTTCAGGGCATCGTACAGGCCGCAGACCACGTTGTGGCCGCCGGGGGCCTGGCCGCCGGAGAGGATGACGCCGACCTTGTGCAGCTTGGCCTCGCTGGTGTTCTGGCCCTTCTGGAAGGTGATCTCATTCTTGCCGTAGGTGTTGGGGAACAGGGCCTTGATCTTTTCCTGATCGGCCACGGATTCGGTGGGTTCGCCGTTCTTGACGCAGATCTCGGCGATGCCGTTTCTCAGCATACCGGGCAGCTTGGGGTTATACTGGTATCTTGCAATCTGGAGAGGAGACAGTTTCATGTTCATAAACTCCTTATGTTATTTTGGGTAGAATACTACATGAAAGATTATACGATATTTTCCGGCAAAGGTAAATAGGTATTTTTTCATAATTTTGCACAGAACCGCAGAAGAAAGTTCGTCGTTTTGTGCTGTTATGGAGATGTAAATGATTGTTTAGCGCACTAAGATCAAGCTGTCATTGCGAGGAGCGAAGCGACGTGGCAATCTCCCGGTATCATCTACGATAAGGAAAAAGTTCGATGAACGTACAATGTAGAATGGGATTATCCATAGATTTTGGT
>JAZQHH010000068.1:0-4395 GCA_045540495.1 Faecousia sp. | reverse complement strand
ACAATGTAGAATGGGATTATCCATAGATTTTGGTGCGAATTAGGACCAAAGTTGTACCAGGAGATTGCCACGGCCTGCGGCCTCGCAATGACATGGTTGTTGTAGCTGGGTGCGCCGTTTTAGGCCACTAAACAATCATTTTCAGCTTTATCGACACGTTGCGGCGGGGATAATATCCCCGCCTTACGAAATGGGGAAATCTCTCTGTAAACTTTTTCTGAAACCCCTTGTATATATATTAGATGTGTGGTAGAATAATAAGTAGCGTGCTACGTTTTTAAGGAGGTGGGTTTGGATGCAATTATATGGCCCCCGGTTTCGGGCGCTGCATTGCTGTACCGACCAGATTATGAGCGATGCCCTGTCTCAAATGGAGCTGACCGCCTCCCAGGGGCGAATCATGGGCTTCATTGCCCGGCAGCCATCGCCCCCCTGCCCCAGGGATATCGAAGAGCATTTCCGCCTGAGCCATCCCAGCGTCTGCGGCACCCTGAACCGGATGGAGAAAAAAGGCTTCATCGAAGCCCGTCCCGATCAGCATGACCACCGGGTCAAGCGGCTCTTCCTCGCTCCCAGGGGCATGGAATGCTGCGAACGGATGCATCAGCTCATCGATGCCATCGAAAAACAGGTGGTGGCAGGCTTCACCCCGGCAGAGCAGACACAATTTTCCCAGCTACTGGACCGGGCCATCCGGAATATCAACAAGGAGGATAACCAATGATAAAACGATTGCTCCGGTGCGTCCGGGAGTACAAATGGGCCGCCATCCTCAGCCCCCTGTGCATGATGGGCGAGGTGGCCATGGAGGTGATGATCCCCCGGGTCATGGCGAACCTCTACGATTTCGGCATCAGCGCCCAGAATATGCAGGTGGTCATCACCCGCTCCATCATGCTGGTGGCGCTGGCGCTGAGCTCCCTGGCCTTCGGCGTGGGCTCCGCTAACTACGCCTCCAAGGCCGCCACGGGCTTTTCTAAAAACCTGCGGCACGATATGTTCTACCGGGTACAGAATTTCAGCTTCAGCAATATCGACAAATTTTCCAGCGCCTCCATCGTCACCCGGCTGACCAGTGACGTGGCGACCCTGCAAATGACCTTCCAGATGATGATCCGGATGGCCATCCGCTGCCCCATGATGCTGATCCTGTCCCTGGGCTCCGCCATGAGCATCAGCGTGAAGCTGAGCCTGGTGTACTGCGTGGCGCTGCCGATTCTGGTTACCGCCCTGGTGCTTTTGGTGCCCATGGTGTTCAAGATTTTCGACCAGGTTTTCAAGACCTACGACAAGCTGAACAATGTGGTGCAGGAGAATATCCACGGCATCCGGGTAGTCAAATCCTTCGTCCGGGAGGACAAAGAAACCGAAAAATTCACCGGCATTTCCGGCACCATTTACCGCAATTTCTGCAAAGCTGAGAAGATTATGGCTCTGAATAACCCCATCATGCAGCTGTGCGTTTACGGCTCCATGATTGCCATTTCCTGGTTCGGCGCCAACATGGTCATCGCCTCCGGCAACAATCCCGACCTGGGTCTGACCACCGGCCAGCTCAGCACCATGTTTACCTACACCACCCAGATTCTTTCTTCGCTGATGATGCTGTCCATGGTCTTTGTGATGCTGACCATGAGCCGCTCCCCCATGAAGCGGTGCTGCGAAATTCTGGCCGAGGAGCCGGATTTGACCTCTCCCAGCGAAAACGCCGTCACGGAAGTGCCCGACGGCTCCATCGATTTTGAAAACGTGTCCTTCCGCTACTCCGCCACCGCCCAGCACCGGGCCCTGAAGGAGGTAAATCTGCACATCCCCTCCGGGGCCACCGTGGGCATCCTGGGCGGCACCGGCTCCAGCAAGACCACCCTGGTGCAGCTGATTCCCCGGCTGTACGATGTCAGCGAGGGTGCTGTCAAGGTAGGCGGCATCGATGTGCGAAACTACGATTTGGACACCCTTCGGGATCAGGTGGCCATGGTGCTGCAAAAGAATGTGCTGTTCACCGGCACCATCAAGGAAAACCTCCGCTGGGGCAACCCCAAGGCCACCGACGAGGAACTGGAACACGCCTGCAAATTGGCCTGCGCCCATGATTTCATTACATCCTTCCCCGATGGCTACGACACCCACATCGAGCAGGGGGGCACCAACGTTTCCGGCGGCCAGAAGCAGCGGCTGTGCATCGCCCGGGCCCTGCTGAAAAAGCCGAAAATCCTGATTCTGGACGACTCCACCTCCGCGGTGGACACCCGGACCGATGCGATGATCCGCCAGGCCTTCCGGGAGGAAATTCCCGGCACCACCAAGCTGATCATCGCCCAGCGGGTATCCTCCGTCCAGGACGCGGACATGATTATCATTCTGGACAACGGCATGGTGGCAGACGTGGGTAAGCACGAGGAGCTGCTGGCCCGGTCCACCATTTACCAGGAAGTTTACTACTCTCAGCAGAAAGGCGGTGAGGAATAATGCCCCCTGTACGGCTTCGGGGTGACGGCCGGAAGGCCAAATCCCCCAAAAAGACCCTGCTGCGGCTGCTGGGCTACATGAAAAAGTACAGCGCCCACATGATCGTTGTGTTGCTTTGCATCGTAGTCACCGCCTTCGCCCAGGTTTCCGGCAGCGAGGCCCTGGGCAAGCTGGTGGATGACTATATCCTGCCCATGGTGGCCACCGGCTCCACGGACTTCGGGCCCATTGTGAAATTCCTCATTCAGCTGGGCTGCATCTTTGGGGCGGGCATCATTGCCGCTTTCCTGCAGCAGTACCTGATGGTTTCCGTGAGCCAGGGCACCCAGAAGGTGATTCGGGACCAGATGTTCACCAAAATGCAGCGGCTGCCCCTGCGGTATTTCGACAGCAACACCGCCGGCAACATCATGTCCCGCTACACCAGCGACATCGACACCCTTCGGCAGATGATTTCCCAGTCCATCCCCCAGTGCATCAGCTCCATCGTCACATTGGTGGTGATTCTGGTGGCCATGATCCGGGCCTCCTGGATTCTGACCGGCGTCATGTTTGTCACCGTCAGCGGCATCCTGTTCGTCACGGTGAAAATCGTGGGCCGCTCCAGCCAATTCTTCATCGCCCAACAGCGCTCCCTGGGTGCGGTGAACGGCTATGTGGAGGAAATGATCTCCGGCCAGAAGGTGGTCAAGGTCTTTACCCACGAGCGCCAGTGCGAGGCGGAATTTGACAAGCTCAACGAAGAGCTTTGCAAACACGCCTACACCGCCGGACGGCTGACCAACATGATGGGCCCGGTGAACAACAATCTGGGTTACATCCAGTACGCCATTCTGGCCGTCGTGGGCGGCCTGATCGTGGTGGCCTCCAAGGGCGATATGCTGAGCATCGGCAGTCTGATGACCTTCATGCTCCTGTCCCGGAGCTTCAATATGCCCATCAGCCAGGTCAGCAACCAGATCAACGCCATCGTCATGGCTCTGGCCGGCGCGGAGCGGGTCTTTGAGCTGATGGATCAGGAGCCGGAGGTGGACGAGGGCTATGTGACCCTGGTCAACGCCAACATCGACGAAAACGGCAACATCACCGAGTCCGACGGCCGCACCGGCCACTGGGCCTGGAAGCACCCCCATGGGGACGGCACCCTGACCTACACGGAGCTGAAGGGTGACATCGTTATGGACATGGTGGACTTCGCCTATGTGCCGGAGAAGCAGGTGCTCTACGATGTGACCCTCTACGCCCATCCCGGCCAGAAAATCGCCTTTGTGGGCGCCACCGGTGCCGGTAAGACCACCATCACGAACCTCATTAACCGGTTCTACGACATTGCCGACGGCAAAATTCGCTACGACGGCATCAATATCAACAAGATTAAAAAGGCCGATTTGCGCCGGTCCCTGGGCGTGGTGCTCCAGGAAACGAACCTGTTCACCGGCACCGTCATGGACAATATCCGCTACGGAAAGCTGGATGCCACCGACGAGGAATGCATCCAGGCCGCCAAGCTGGCCAATGCCCACGACTTCATCACCCGTCTGCCCAAGGGCTACGACACGGAGCTCACCGGCAACGGCGCCAGCCTCTCCCAGGGCCAGCGGCAGCTGATTGCCATCGCCCGGGCGGCGGTGGCGGACCCCCCGGTGATGATTCTGGACGAGGCCACCTCCTCCATCGACACCCGGACGGAGGCCCTGGTGCAAAAGGGCATGGACGCCCTGATGCACGGCCGGACCACCTTCGTCATCGCCCACCGGCTTTCCACCGTTATGAACTCCGACTGCATCATGGTCCTGGACCATGGCCGCATCATCGAGCGGGGCACCCACGAAAGCCTCATCGCTGAAAAGGGCACCTACTACCAGCTCTACACCGGCGCCTTTGAGCTTGAATAAAAAATCCACCGGGAGGGCCAAGGCCCTCCCG
>JAZQHH010000067.1:0-3005 GCA_045540495.1 Faecousia sp. | reverse complement strand
GCCTCCTTTGAGTGGATTGGTGGTACTTTTTATTCTAAGGATTTTGTTCCCTATGCTCAACTATTAATTTATGACTTCGGGGTCAGGCTCATCGCCTGACAAGTCGGATCGTAGCCATGTCGTTCTGTGAGCCAAGGAGTTGGGGAAACATGTTGTCTTCCTAAGACCGCTTGGCCTCCGACTTGCCTCCTTTGAGTGGATTGGTGGTACTTTTTATTCTAAGGATTTTGTTCCCTATGCTCAACTATTAATTTATGACTTCGGGGTCAGGCTCATCGCCTGACCCCAACATTTATTATAGAACCGGTTTTTATTATTTTACTGCCTTTTTGGCCAATTTTGCTTCTTTTCTTTCGGATTTTGTATGGAAGAACCGCTCCAGCTCCGGCACCAGGATCAGGCAGATCAGGGCTGCGGTGAAGCCGCCGTTGTACAGGCAGTAGCCGCCATGGAGGGCCGGGACGGAGGTGACCAGCACATAGTGCATCACCGCCGCGATGAAGCCGTAGCGCCAGCCGTACTTATCGGCGATGGGGCTCAGGCCGTTGGCGTAGCACAGGCCCACGCAGATGGCCTGGGCGTTGGCGGCCCCGGCGAAATCGCCGCCGGTGAGCTTGGCGATCCAGCCAAACAGGAAGCTGGAGACCACATAGCCCGCCATGATGGGCCAGACATTGGCCGGATGGGAGCCGGAATTGCAGCAGGCCACCATACAGAAGATGATGCCGAAGGTGATGCCGTTGAAGGTGGCGCCCACCAGATTGTAGTAGCCCAGGATGAACAGGCCGTAGATGCCGAAGTTCATCAGGAAGGTGGCGTTGCCGTAGTGGCTGGAGAAATTGGTCACCAGGGCCGGGTCCTTCAGCAGATTCCAGTAGTCCCTGGGCTTGCAGCCCAGCAGGAAGGCAAAAAGGGCGCTCAGGCCGAAGACCACGCCGCAGAACACGTTCACCGTCATGGCGCTGGCGACCTTCAACGTATCAGCAGCGGGAGCGGCGGGCAGGGCTACGCCCTGGGTCTTATACAGGATGGCCTGGAGGAAGAAGGCGGTCATGCCGATGGGCAGAGCGGCGCTGTACAGGTCGAAGCCCTTGTGGACCTTGGGGGAATGGGCCAGGCCAGCAGGCAGGAAGAAGCCGATGGCAATACCGACAACCATAGCCAGAGCCACGCCCACCGGGGTAAATCCGATTTCGGTGCCGGGGTAGCGGACCATCAGCTCAGTAATCAGGGGGGCGATGCCGGTGGAGAAGGGCATGGCGTTGATATGGGCGGGGATCTTCTCCTCCTTCACGGCGCAGTACAGCACCACGCCCAGGAAGGTGGGCCAAATATTCAGCACATTGATGCCCCAGGAGCCGAAGCCCAGGGTCAGCAGGAAGGCCAGGGTGGACACATTGCTCACCGCAGCACCGGGCAGGCAGTAGAGCCCCAGGGCAATGGCCGCCACAAGGCCCATATTCAGGAAGGTGGCTGCGTAGCCGCCCACATGGAAATAGTTGGTAGAAACCTTGCTGGGCTGGGAAATGATGTTCCACAGGCCGCCCAGCATATCCTTCCGGTCGGGCATCAGGAATGCCGCCGCCAGGAAGCACACCGTGACGAAGCCAAAAAACAGCTTCAGAAAGCTTTTTTCGGACAGATTGCCAATTTTTTTCATAAATTTTACCTCCAATAAAAAAGGGCGACCCAGCACAAAGCGGATCGCCCAGACGGTCGGCATTCAAACCCCGCACTCCACCGCGTCCTCCGCGTTTATCCGTCAGTCATGCAGGATATGACTATTTTATTAAAGAAATGCGGTTTTGTCAAGGTGTATGTCGCCAAAATATTACGCCAAGATGAACGCACCCTCCAGGAAGGAATCTATAGTTTCTTCCAGCCTCTGCGCATCCTGCTGAGAAAGTTCCATGGGGCGATACAACAGGGTGATGGTCCCACCATCAAATGTTATCCCGACCAGATTCCCGGCCTCATCGTATTGGTAGGTGAAGTCGGCTCCCTCTTCTGTCTGGCTGGTCCGCTGGGTCAATCGGCCGTCTTCGTAAGTGTAGAGATAGTGGTAAATCTCATAGCCCACCATCACGCCCGCTTTCCAGCAATACTCTGTTAAATTCCCATCCTGGTCACAGTGGTATTCTTTGAGTTGGATCTGCTTCCCTGACTCGTTCAGGACGATCTCTCTGGCGGGATGGCCCAACTCGTCGTATTCATACTTGGTGGAGCCGATCAGTTTGCCGTCCTTGTCGTACTGCTTTTTTTCAATGAGATTACCGACATCATCCCGAATGGATACTTCGCGAATGGTTTCACCATTGGAGGTTACCAGCGATTCGTTCACTTTTCCGTTTTCAACAGACACGTACTCGATTCTGGAAAGTTCTTTGTTGTCGGGACCATAGGAGATGGCGATGGTAGGATCGCCATTTTCGTCAAACTCGGTTTTTTGTTGGCGTTGCAGTTCGCTGTTGTTCCGGGTTTCGATGTTATGGAGCAAGCCGCGCTCATCAAAAGTGAAAGAAATGACCGCCTCCATCCCATTCGCACTCATTGTAATGGTATCCAGGGCATAAGCCGTGACGGGCTGGGGTTCAGTGGAGGGTTCGGTAGCTTCGGATTTGGATGCTTCGGTGGTGTCGGTGGGCACTGGGTCGTTGCCGCAGGCGGCCAGAGTCAGCACCAGGGTCAGCGCAAGGAGAAATGCGAGTAATTTTTTCATGGTCAGCACTTCCTTGTTGATGATTTTGGGGGTCTAGAGAATTATACAATAAATACTTCCAAAAATCAACAGTTCTTGCTGTTTCGCAGGAAGAGGATGTATTCACGCCCTGAAATATTAAAAAACGAGGCCCGGTGGGCCTCGTTTCAGACTGTCGAAAAACGATGTCATTGCGAGGAGGCCGTAGGCCGACGTGGCAATCCGTTCTTAAAAAGATTCCGAAATCAACGAGTTTATTGGATAAATCACATCTTTTAGAAAACGGATTCCCACGGTCGCTTCGCTC
>JAZQHH010000066.1:0-3214 GCA_045540495.1 Faecousia sp. | reverse complement strand
GCGAACAAATTCGTAGCCGTCCATCAGAGGCATCATAATATCGGAAATCACCAGATCATAGTATTCATTTTCCATGGCGATCAGCGCTTCTCTTCCGTTGGAAACACCGGTAACCTCATAGCCGTTTTTGCTCAAAACATGGGAAAACAGCTGACACAGCTCCTGATCGTCCTCCGCAATCAAAATTTTCAGCACAAAACCCCTCCTGTCCTCTTTTTCTATACTATACCATAAATTCTTCCAATGTGTATCAACAATTCTTGAACGGAGAAGGGCATGTTTTAAAAACATAGGATCGTTTCCACATTGGCTTTCTGCGAATGCGGTAGCGCAGCCTGTGGGCGGGGGCATATGGAATGCCCCCCTACGGAAAAGTCTGTTTCGTAGGGGCGGATTCCATATCCGCCCGGCGCTACATTATGCGGTTCCTCATCGGCTTCCGGTGGATCCAATGTGAAAACACAGCGTTCTCCGTAGGGGCCGTTGAGGATGCCGGCCCCTACGATTATACAATCACGGTCAGAACAGAAAACCCGGCCTATGCAAGGACATAGGTCGGGTTTGGGATTCTCGCAATCCGGAATCAGATGCCAAACAGTTCCAGCAGAACCTTCACTGCCAGCAGCACCAGCACCACCAAAATCACAGGGCGGACGATCTTGGCGCCGTTCTTGATGGTAAGGCCAGCGCCGATATAGTGACCCGCGATGGAAAAGGCAGCAGCGATGAGACCTACGGGAATCAGCACCTTGCCTGCCATAAGAGAGGTGGCCAAAGCGCCGATATTGGAGGAGAAATTGACCACCTTCACATTGCCGGAGGCGGTGCGCAGATCCATCTTCGCAAAATTGCAGAAAATCAGCAGCAGAAAGGTACCGGTGCCGGGGCCATAGAAGCCATCATAGCCGCCCACCACAAAGGAGGCACCCCAGACGATAACCCGCTGGAGCCAGATATTGATCTCCCCCTTTTCTTCGGGGAACTTTTTCTGCCGGAGCATCACAAAGGCCACCACCGGCAGCACGATCAGCAGCAGGTACTTTAAGTAACGCTCATCCAGGGCGATCTGCAGCTTGGTACCCAGGTGGGCGCCATAGAGGGCAAAGCCCACGGAAGGGATCGCCAGCTTCCAATCCACAAAGCCGTTTTTCAAATAACGGAAGGTGGACGCTGCCGTTCCGAGACCGGAGGACAGCTTATTGGTGCCAAGGGCAAAATGGGTGGGAAGGCCTGCCAGCAAATACACCGGCACGGAGATGATGCCGCCGCCACCGCCGATGGCATCCACAAAGGATGCGCAGAACACGCCGCAGCCGATCAATAAAACCACCCAAATGGGATATCCGGAAATCATAGTCATTCCTCCTGAGAAGTCACAGTTTCAGTCTGCCGGAGTCGATCAGTTCCTGGCGGAACGCCTCCGGATGCTTGCGGTAGTAATCCTGGTGTTCCTCCTCCGCGGTGTAAAAAGCGGTGAAGGGTTCCAGGGAGATGAAGACCTTCTGACCGGAGGTTTCCTCCAAGGCCCGGATGGCATCCGCAGCCAGCTGATGCTCCGCTTCGGTCTCATAGTAAATGGCCAAGGTATAGGAATGGCCCCGGTCAATGAACTGACCGCCCTCGTCAAAGGGGTCCACGCCCGAGAGGAAAATGTCCAAAAGCTCCCCATAGGAGACTTTTTCCTCATGATAATCAATACGGATGGTCTCCCGGTGGCCGGTGCGCTGGTATTTTACATCCTCGTACACAGGATTCACTTCCGCGCCGCCGGAATAGCCGCTGGTGACGGAGGTTACCCCCTCCAGTTCCTGGAATGTGGGGGTAATGCACCAGAAGCAGCCTCCTGCAAAATATGCTGTTTTCATAGCGTTCACCGCCTTATTTTCGTTACCGTTATGGTATCACACCAGGAAAAAAATGTCGAGTTTTTTATATGCAGCCTGGTAAATCCAGGAGAAATTTCCAGATTATATGTTATAATTCACAAATTGTACATATCTATATTATACAAAGTTCACAAAGTCCTGGCAGAATATGGCCTATCGACAGCGGCGCGAAGCGCGCTGCGCCGCAAGGTCGATTGACAGGCTAATAAAAGCTGAGGGAAGAAATCCCAGTGAAAGACACGCCAGAAAAAACGAAAAGGAGATGTGCAAATGAAGAAGCTGCTTAAGGCATTCGGCATGGCCATCATCGAAGGCTGTGCCGCATATGCTGAAACATTCAATTACATTCGATAATTAGAAAAGGCCCCCGATCCAAAATGGATCGGGGGTTATTATTTTACTGCAGCACCTTCAACACATAGGCTGCCATGGTCTTGGTAAACTCCACAAGCTTATGGCACTCAATGAATTCATTGGGCTGGTGTGCACCGCCCTCCTGCTCAAAACGGCGGCCGGGGCCGACGCTGAAGGCATTCATGGTGCCGTATTTGGCGATCACAGACTGGTCACCCAGGCCGCCGCCGCAGACCAAAGGCCGGGGCGCACCGGCAAGCTCCGCTGCTTTGATATAGTCCAGAATATCCTGGCAGTCCGGCTCGCAGAATACATAGTGGAAGAACCGGGTGGTAGGATAGAAGCCGTCGCTGACCATGCCGAGAGGTGCCAGCCGCTCCTTTAAAATAGCATCCAGCCGGTCAAATTCGGGATAGATCTCTTCCTTTGTCTTGTCCGTATAGAACACAAAGTGGATCTCGCCGATGGCCAGATCCTGGCCGTTTTCACCGGCCTTCACGCCGATATAGCGCATGGAGGTTTCGGGAATCACCGTGCCGGCATAGAAGCGGTTGGCTTCCAGTTCCTGTCTTCGGTTTTCCGCAAAAATATCCAGCACGTCCATGACGGTAGAAAATGCCCGGGCAACGGAGTAGGAGCTGTCCACCGGGTCCTTTGCATGGAAGGGGAACTTCATCTCACCGCCGCCGGTGGCACAATGGACCAGCATATCGGCGGATGCGTCCAAATTGGCAACCCGGTCACAGGGATCCGGGAGAACGGCCGCCAGAGCGCCGTGGGAGCCGCCGTATTCCTCGTCACAATAGGCGTTCAGAAGAAGGTTGGCCTTGGGTGCAAAGCCCAGGTCCTTCAGGATCCTGGTAAGGAACAGCATCACGGCGATGCCGGACTTGTCGTCACCGCTGCCGCGGCCGTAGATACGGCCGTCCCGGATTTCGCCGGAGGTAGGAGAGAACTTCCAGTTGGCAGGGTCG
>JAZQHH010000065.1:0-4677 GCA_045540495.1 Faecousia sp. | reverse complement strand
AAGCGAGTGCCCTTTTTGCGTAACAACAGGAATCCAGCCCAAAATAATGCGCCATATTTGTCGATAAAGTATAAATGATTGTTTAACCACCTGGCGCGGAAGGGCCCATGCCTTCCCCCCGGGGGAAGCCATGGCGCCCCTCCGGGGCGCTCGGTGGCCGGAGGCCACCGCAATTTAATTACACTGCCAAACAATCATTTACCCCCATAAGAACTCCATCCCAAAAATTGAGGGGAGGACCTGAGGTCCTCCCCTGAATTATTTCTTAAATTACCAGGAACGTGCAGCTCTGGGGTGCCAGGCGCAGGGTTCCGGCGGACTGGTAGGAGCCTTCCAGCTCCGGCAGGGTATCGTTGGGTCCCAGTTTCAGCTCCCGGCCGTTGAGCAGCATGGTGCGGCTGCGGAGCTTGCCCTTGCCGGTGAGGCTGTAGCGCATTGCGTCGCAGGGCAGATCCACCACGGTGCATTCCCGGGCGTTGTTGATAATCAGATAAACGTAGCCCTCTTTGCCGTCCTTCCGGGAGTGGCAGTAGACGTGGGCGCCTTCGCGAATTTCCTCACCGGTGGCGTAGGCCGTGGGGCCCATGAGCCGGTTCCACAGCAGCACGGCGAAGTAGTTGGGCCGGGGCTCAAAGGTTCCGTGCTTCAGGAAGCCGTAGTCGCTGGATGCCAGGGTGTTGTGGAAGATGACACCGTCGGTAATGGTGCAAAATTCGCCCAATTCGTTCAGGGTCCGGGGCACATCCACGAAGGTGGAGGCCCAGGTGTTGCCGCCGCAGCCGGCATCGCCGGATTCAGTGACCCACATCTGGCCCCCGGGGACGTACTTGTCCCGGCGGCCGGTGTACTGCCGGGCGCATTGACCGGCGGTGGCCAGGTATTTTTCGGACAACGCCGCCGAATAGGGCCAATGGCCGCCCATGGCCTGCCCCCGCTCGGAAACGCCGTTGTAGTAATGGTAGCTGAACACGTCCATTTTGGACTTGTAGTCGCCCAGCAGAGCCTCGGTGGTGACGATTTCGTAGCCTGCGGCCATGCCGCCGCCGGCGCCCTCCATCATGCCGAACATATCGATGTCGCCCACGGTGCAGGGACCCACGAAGAGGCATTCGGGGTAGTTTTCCTTCAGCCAGGCACCGAAAAGGTCGTGATCCCGGGCATGGTCTGCGGCGGTGTAGCCCTGGGGCAGACCGCTCAGGGCTATGAGGTTGGGTTCGTTGGTAAATTCTGCGGCAGCGATGGGCACGCCGTATTCCTTGGAGGTGCGGAACAGCAGGTCCGCCTGCTCAAAGGGCATGGGCTCGTCGGCCCTGTGGATGCCGGGGCAGTTGGCGATGGAAACCAGCAGCTTGCCGTCCACGGCCTTGACGAAGTCCAGCAGATTCAGCCACTGCTCTTTGGTCAGAAGGTTCTGGAAGCCTTCCGGAACAACGCCATTGCAATGCCCGTCGAAATCGTAGTAGGTCTTGTTGGCCCAGGTGCCGGAAACCCGCACCCAGGCGGGGCCCAGATCTTTGGCCAGCTTGATGAGCCGGGGGTTTTTGGTGTCGATGGGGTCGTACCACTGTTGCAGGTTGCCCATGTCCTGCCAGTTGGAGATGAGGGGGAATTCCTCGGTGCCGTCCACCTGGGCTTCGGTGTAGGCTTTCCAGAAGGTGCCGCCGGTGACTTCGGTCATCTCCACGTTGTAGGATACCAGACGCTCGTCGATCTGGCGCAGGGGGGAAAGCTTGGCGGGATCCAGTCGAATGAATTCAGCCATGGGAATCAACGCTCCTTTTATATAATGAATATTTGTTACTAAATCATAAGGTATTGGCGAACCGGGAAAGGGTTGTTTGGCGGACTAAGAAAAAGCTGTCATTGGGAGGAGAAAAGCGACGTGGTAATCTGTTTCCTTCGCACCGCAAAAGAGAGTATGGATTGCCACTCCTTTTACACTGTAAAAAATAAACACAACTTTATCGCGCCGCTGAAGTGAATGTAATAAATCCGCGTGCAGGAAAATCTGAACTATATCAGACGTATTCGGTAGTTTTTACCCTTAAAATATTATAATATGGAACATCCATCGAAAACAAGACCCAAAATGTCACAACTGTGACACCACCCAACAAAAGGCACAATACCATTTTGTGCAATTAGCTGATAAACATTTATTTGTTTCAAAGTAGATGCTCTGCCTCGGGATACAGGGGCTTGCTCAGGAGCCGGACGGCCAGCCGGGCCATATGGGAGGCGGGCTGGCGATAGCCGCCGTGGTGCCACTCGATGACCATGGTCATCAGGCCGCAGATAGTGAACAGGATGACCCCCTCCAGGGTATCCTTGCTCTCGAGCCGGAGGAACCGCCGGGGGATGATCTGCCCGGCCATGGCACCGCTGATGCACCGCTGCATCAGCACGGGGCTCATGCTGTTGCGCTCCAGAGCATCCAGCAGCTGCCGGTGGTGGAGCCAGAACAGGAAAAATCGCTCCAGGTCTTTTTCCAGCGTTCGGGGCTGGCCCTCCTGGTAGGGCCCGGGGAAGGTTTCGTATTCCATCAGGGTGTGATCCAGTAGCGCCTGGAGGGCACCGTCCTTGCCGGAAAAATACCGGTAGAAGGACTTCCGGGGGACCCCCAGGTGATCACACAGATCGCTGACGGTGATCTCCTCGTACCGGACTCTGAGCATAAGGCTCAGCAGTCCCGCCTCCAGCTCCCGCTGCCGGGCGGCAGAGCTTTCGGCTTTACATAGCTTGTACATGGCGGGTCCCTCCTATAAATGTGGTCGTTGATGACAGCAGGGAAGAGAGCGTGTATGCAATTAGTATAGCACAATATGCAAAGAAATCAATAATTTTGTGTAAAATTAACAAAAAATAAATGTAAAAATCAGTGAGGAGTGTCACAAAAAATAGATTTTGGTTCTGTGATATGGATTGTACATCCTGTATAATAATTCTGTGAATAGCAGACGGATTTTTGTACTGTCTGCCAAATAAGGAGGAAATAAAATGGCAAAGAAACCTGTCCAATTGGATGCCAAGGGCTACCGCAAATTCGGTATGCGCGACAAGGTTGCCTACGCTGCCGGTGACTTTGGTTGCAACATGAGCTTCGCACTGAAGGGCACCGTTCAGACATTCTGGCTCGTCTTTATGATGATGGAGACCGGTCTGCTGTCCGGACTTCTGCTGCTGGTTCAGATTTGGGATGCCGTCAACGATCCCCTGATCGGCGCACTGATCGACTCCGACAGAAGAAAGTATAAGAAGGGCAAGTTCAAGACCTATATTTTCATCGGCGCTTGCGGCCTGCTGGTGGCCGGTGCGGCGGTGTTCCTGCCCTTCCCCAATGCCCCCACTGTTGTGAAGGCCATTCTGTTCATCCTGGGCTACATCGTTTGGGATGCCTGCTACACTGTGGCCAACGTTCCCTATGGCTCTATGCTGTCCCTGGTCACCGAAGATCCCGGTGAGCGTGCGCAGCTGTCCACCTGGCGTTCCGTGGGCTCCATGGTCGGCGGTATGATCCCCGGCATGATCCTGCCCATGCTGATCTGGCGGAAGGAAGTTGATGCCAATGGCAAGCCCGTTCTGAACCCCGAGACCGGCGTTCAGGTGGAGACTCTGCTGGGCGAGCGGGTGTTCTGGGTTGCTCTGCTGATGGGCGTCCTGGGCTTCATCGCGTTCCTGTTCATGATCAAGACCATCACCATCCGTGTGGACGAAAATTCCGTTAAGACCAACGAAGCCGGTGAGAAGTTCAATGTTTTCTCGGCTTTCGTCAACTTCCTGAAGAACCGTCCTGCAGTTGGCGCCACCATCGCCGCCATGGGTATGTTCCTGGGCATGCAGTCCGCCACCACCGCCAATACCATTATGTTCGCCACCTACTTCGGCAAGGCTTCTCTGTCCGGTGTTGTGATGATGATCGGCTTCCTGCCCATGTTCCTGTTCATGCCCTTCATTAAGAATATCGTCAGCAAGTACGGCAAGAAGGAAGCTTCCGTTGCCGGTACGCTGGTCTCCCTGGTGGGCGGCCTGGTGATGCTGGTGTTCCCCATGGTTCCCAAGAGCATTGCGCTGATTGTTTACATGGCCGGCCTGGTGATCTTTGGTCTGGGCATGGGCGTGTACACCTGTGTTTCCTGGGCTCTGATGGCGGATGCCATTGACTACAACGAGTGGAAGACCGGCAAGCGGGAAGAGGGCACCGTGTATTCTCTGCACTCCTTCTTCCGTAAGCTGGCGCAGGGCGTTGGCCCCTCCGCTGTTCTGCTGCTGATGGGCGCCCTGGGCTATGTTTCCAAGCTGGGCACCGAGGGTCAGAGCGCACAGACCGCCTACAATATGTGCTGGCTGGTTGCCGGTCTGTACCTGTTCAGCGCTGTGCTGCAGTTCATCGGCATCGCCCTGGTCTACAACCTGGATAAGAAGACCATGGAGAAGATGAACGCCGAACTGGCGGCCCGCAAGAAGTAAGAACTGAAATACAAAACCGCCGGGGAACCTCCCTGGCGGTTTTTGCGGATAGAAAAGTCTGGAAATAAGGTAAATGATTGTTTAGCGGAGGATAAATAATGCGGCGGCCTATGGGCCGCCGAGCATCCTTCGGATGCGGGGCAGTCCGTCCACCTGTCATTGCGAGGAGCGAAGCGACGTGGCAATCTCCCGGTAAAATCGACGATCAGA
>JAZQHH010000064.1:0-17776 GCA_045540495.1 Faecousia sp. | reverse complement strand
GGAACCGATGAGCATGGGCAGAAGATCGAGGGCAAGGCCAAGGAGGCCGACGTCACCCCCCAGCAGTTCGTGGACAACATCGTGCTGGGCCAGAAGGGCGTGCTGGATCTGTGGAAGCTGATGGATATCAGCTACGACCGGTTCATCCGTACCACCGATGACTACCATGTGGCCGCCATCCAGTAGACCTTCAAGAAGATGTACGACAATGGCGATATCTACAAGGGCAAGTACACCGGCAAATACTGCAAGCCCTGCGAATCCTTCTGGACCGAGAGCCAGCTGGTGGACGGCAAGTGCCCCGACTGCGGCCGGGAAGTCCAGGACGCCGAGGAAGAGGCCTACTTCTTCCGTCTGTCCAAGTACGCCGACCGGATCCAGGACCTGCTGGAGAACACCGATTTCCTGGAGCCCCGGAGCCGGGTCAACGAAATGGTCAACAACTTCATCAAGCCCGGCCTGGAGGACCTGTGCGTTTCCCGCACCAGCTTCACCTGGGGCGTGCCGGTGGATTTCGACGAGGGCCATGTGGTTTACGTCTGGATCGATGCCCTGTTCAACTACATGACCGCCCTGGGCTTCGAGAATGACAAGTACAACGACCTGAATGATTTCTGGCCCGCCGATGTGCATTTTGTGGGCAAGGAGATCGTCCGGTTTCATTCCATCATCTGGCCCGCCATGCTCATGAGCCTGGATCTGCCCCTGCCCAAGAAGGTCTACGGTCACGGCTGGCTGAACTTTAACGGCGAAAAAATGTCCAAATCCCGGGGAAATGTGGTGGACCCCTATATTTTGTCCGAACGTTTTGGCGTGGATGCCCTGCGGTTCTTCCTGCTGCGGACCTTCCCCTTCGGCTCCGACGGCAACTTCACCAATGAGCTGCTGATGGGCACCATCAACACCGACCTTGCCAACACCCTGGGCAATCTGGTTTCCCGCACCGTGGCCATGAACCAGAAGTATTTCGGCGGCAGCCTGACTGCCGGCGGTGAGGACGCACCTCTGGATGAGGAGCTGAAGGCCCTTGCCGCGGATGTCATGGAAAAATACGAGAAGCAGATGGATAAATTCCAGTTCTCTGCGGCGCTGAACGAGGTGTTCCGGCTGCTGGACCGGGCCAATAAGTATATTGACGAGACCACCCCCTGGATCCTGGCCAAGAGCGAGGAAACCAAGGCCCGTCTGCTCACCGTTATGAAGAACCTGTGCGAGTGCATCCGCATCAGCGCCATCCTCATCACGCCCTTTATGCCCGAATCTGCCGAGAAGATTCTGAATATGCTGAATGTGGCCGCCGAGGCCCGGGGCTGGGATGCCCGGTGCTACTGTGCGGACGAAGCCGCGGTGTGGAATACCACCGTTGGCCCCGTTCTGTTCCCCCGGCTGGACGTGGAGAAGGAGCTGGCCGCCCTGGAGGAGCTGAGCAAGCCCGCCAAGCCCGCGCTGGAAATCGAGCCCTATGCCCAGGAAAATGTGGATTTCGACACCTTCTGCAAGAGTGATTTCCGGGCCGTGAAGGTCATCGACTGCAAAAATGTGAAGAAATCCGACAAGTTGCTCCAGTTCACCCTGGACGACGGCACCGGCACCGACCGGCAGATTCTCAGCGGCATTGCCAAGTTCTATAAGCCCGAGGACCTGATCGGCAAGACCCTGGTGGCCATCGTGAACCTGCCCCCCCGGAAGATGATGGGCCGGGAGAGCTGCGGTATGCTTCTGTCCGCCATCCACACGGTGGAGGGCGAGGAGAAGCTGAATCTGATTATGATCGACGACGCCATCCCCGCCGGCGCCAAGCTGTGCTGATGATTCAGAATAAAAAAATCGCCCTTCGGGGCGATTTTTTACGCACTGGCGCGGGAGCGCCCCAAAGGCTTCCCCCTGGGGGGAAGCTGTCAGCGTAGCTGACTGATGAGGGGGCCGCAGTGCGATTACCTGAAATGGGTCGATAAATTCACTGCAGACCCCTCATCCGGCCCTTCGGGGCACCTTCCCCCCAGGGGGAAGGATTTTCTCCGCTAAACAATCATTCACACCGAATGAAGCAAAAAACCTGCCATTGTCACGGGTTGGGCCGTTACAATGGCAGGTCTTTTACAAAACGGTTTGGATTTGTTCCTGGGTCAATTGGGTGACGGTGCCGTTTTCCACCCGGTAGACCCGGTGGCACTGGGTCAGGACGGAGGGGCGGTGGGTGGTCAGGATGGTGGTGAGGCCCAGGTTGGTCAGATTTTTCAGGACCTGGGCTTCGGTGGCCTGGTCCAGGGCCGAGGTCACCTCGTCCAGCAGCATCACCGGGGCCCGGCGGATCAGAGCCCGGGCGATGGCGATGCGCTGGGCCTGTCCCTCGGATAGCCCCTTGCCCCCCTCGCCGATGGGGCTGTTCAGCCCAAGGGGCAGCGCCTCCACAAAATCCAGGGCGCAGGCATCCCGGAGGGCGGCGCGCATTTCTTCCTCGGTGGCGTCGGGCCGGGCCAACCGCAGGTTGTCCGCCACGGTGCCTGCCATCACCGTGTTGCCCTGGGGCACATAGGTGAAGCAGTGGCGGGTGTCCGCCCCTACGGGATGAATATTATTATCTGTATCCACCAGATGGACTTGCCCCTGCTCCGGCCGGATCAGAGCCAGCAGGAGCCGCAGGAGGGTGGTCTTACCCTGACCGGAGGGGCCGATGAGGGCCACGATCTGCCCGGCGGGGGCCTGGAGATCGACATTTTTCAGAACGGACTTGTCATAGCCCACGGTGACTTTCTTCAGCTCCACGGCGCACTGCCCGGCGGGGATGGGGGCAGGGCGGCGGGGCTCCCGGGGCAGCTCCGTCAGCTCCCGGACCCGTTCGGCGGCCACGGAGCCGGACAGGGCCGTGGGGATCAGTCCCACCAGGCCGGAAAAGGCGGAGGACAGATTCGCCCGCTGCTGCAAAAACAGGGTCATGGTGCCGAAGAGGATGTCCCCCCGCCACAGCCGCCACAGGCAGTAGGCCAGGGCACCGTATTGCACCAGGGTGCCCATCACCGTCAGCCAGACGTTGGTGCGGATGGAAAATTTGTTGTGCTCCAGCACGGTCCGGCGGTAGTCGCCCTGCCGCTGCCGGAGCTTGTCGGACATGATTTTTTCCACGCCGAAGCTCTTCAGGGTGTCCATATTCCGGAAGGACTCCTCCTGAAAGGCGTACATCCCGCCGCTGACCTGGCGAACTTTTTGATTAAAATCCCGCTGTTTTCCCAGTAAACTCCGGGACATCAGGAACAAAATCGGGGTACTTGCACAGCCAATCAGGGCCATGATGGGGTCGAACAGCAAAATGACGATGAGGGTGGACAGCACCGTAAAGGACTGGATCACCACCCCCGGCAGCCAGCTGACGGCACAGGTGGACACGGTGCTGATATCGGTGCCGAAGCGGCTGAGCAGGTCGCCGGTGGGGAATTTGCTCAGCTCCGTCCAGTCCGCGTCCAGGACGCTGTCGAAAACGGTCTGCTGCACGTCCCCCAGCATATCGATGCTGAGCCGGGCGGAGAACCGGGAGGACAGGCTCTGGAAGGCTACCCCAAGGGCAGCGCTGAGGAGCATGGCGCAGATGTAAAACAGCAGGCGGCTCAGCTCCATGGCCACGATGGCGTCGATCATGTATTTACCCACCACGCCGGCCAGCAGCCCCAGACCGCTGGAGAGGATGCCGCAGAGGGTATAGAGGGCCACGGCCCACCGGCGGTTCCGGCTGAAGCTCCAGATCCATTTCCAGTCCCGCCAGAGCTGCTTCAGGGTGCCGTCTTTGGCTTTTGACCGCATGGTCCGGAGAAATTCGGATTTCATAGGGGAACCTCCTTTCGGATGGAAAATTGAGAGTTGCGGCGGCCTTTGGCCCCTGCGGGGCCATCCCTTCCCCCGGGGGGAAGGTGGCTTGAAAATTGCCCACACCTGGGCAATTTTCAAGACGGAAGAGGAACGGCGTGCAGTAACGTGCGGAGTAGGCCTGGACAATGGCAAAAATCATAAAATTATCGCCCGCATTCCTCTTCCGCCCCTTCGGGGCACCTTCTCCCCGGGAGAAGGGATGGCGCTTGGCCTACAAATTGAGGGGGAGCAAAACATGATATTTCTCATTGCAAAGGGGCGAATGCTGTGGTATAATTATTTAATATTGTATGAACACGGGAGGATGCTATGATCGATATTCATTGCCACATTCTGCCGGATGTGGATGACGGGGCGGCGTCGCTGGGTGTTTCGCTGGAAATGGCCCGGATGGCCCAGCTTTCCGGGGTGACGGAGATCGCCGCGACCCCCCATTTTCGGGGTGACCCGGAGGGGCTGGATCAATTGCAGATCATTTCGGAGCGGTTCGACCGGCTCCGGACCGCCCTGGAGCGGGACCAGATCCCCATCAAGCTCCACCGGGGTGCGGAAATTCTCTGCCTGCCCCAGACCGTGGAGCTGGCGGCGGCCCATCAGCTGCCCACCCTGGGCACCGGCAATTATGTGCTGGTGGAGTTTTATTTTGACGAATCCTTTACCTATATGGACGAAATGCTGGCGGAGATCGCCGGATACGGTTACCGGATCGTGGTGGCCCATCCGGAGCGGTACGATGCGATTCAGCGGGATTCCCGGCTGCTGCGGCGGTGGGCCCGGCAGAATTTTGCCCTGCAGCTGAACAAGGGCAGCGTCCTGGGTGCCTTCGGCCCCAGAGCGGAGCGGGTGGCCAATGAGATTTTGGCCATGGGCCTGGGCCATCTCATCGCCAGCGACGGCCACGGCTGCCACCACCGGACCCCCCACATGGGGAATCTGAAGGAGTGGGCCGAGGCCATGTGCCAGGAAAGCTACGCATCGATCCTGCTGGAGCGAAACCCCCGGCGGGTGCTGGAGGGCAGACCCCTGGTTGGGGGCGATTGATGCCCATTATACCACAGCTTTTCGGGGATTTCCACCCTGTTTCCTGAAAAAATGGAGTTTTTCCCATTTACAACCGGGGAAAATGTGGTATACTATTATTTCGGAGTAAATTTCACGGTCAATGATTGGTGATTCATTTTATTTCAAAAGCGAAAGGGGAGTGTTATGTCCTCTCTGGAAAAGAAAAGAGCGAATCTGGTGCTGCTGCCGCGGTTGATCGCGCTGGTGGTGCTGGATGTGCTGGTAATCAATGTGGTATCCTTTTTGGCCCTGTTTATCCGGCACGAATTTGATTGGCGGGCTTTGGAAATCGGCGGTTTCCTGCCCATCCTGAAGCGGTGGGCGATAGTCAACACCGTGCTGACGCTGGCGATCTTTTTTGGCTTCCGGCTGTATAGCAGCCTGTGGGGCTTCGCCGGCGCGGATGAGATGCTCCACATCTTCTTTGCCGCCTTGTCGGTGATGGTGGTGCAGTTTGCCCTGGTGCTGCTGCGGATCATGCCGCTGCCCCGGAGCTTCCCGGTGCTGTATGCCATGCTGCTGTTCGTGGCCACGACGGTGATTCGGTTTTCCTACCGCTTTTTGCGGCGGATGAAGCTCTATACCCTCAGCGGCGGCCGTCGCCGTACCATGCTCATCGGTGCCGGTCAGGCCGGTGCCCTGGTGCTGCGGGAGTTCCGCAGCAGTAATATGTCCCAGAACAAGGTGGTCTGCATCATCGACGATGACCCCGCCAAGCTGGGGCGGCAGATTATGGGCGTGCGGATCGTGGGCGGCCGGGAGAGCATCGCCTCGGCGGTGGATAAGTACGCCATCTCCGAGATCGTGCTGGCCATCCCCTCCATGTCGGCCCAGACCAAGAAGGAAATCTGGGAGATCTGCGCCCAGACCGGCTGCAAGTTCAAGCAGATGCCCGGCATCTATCAGCTGGCCAACGGGGATGTGTCCATCCAGGCCATTCGCGATATCGAGATCGAGGATCTGCTGGAGCGGGATGTGGTGAAGGTGGACATGGGCGGCCTGTCGGAGCTGATCCAGGACAATACCGTCATGGTCACCGGCGGCGGTGGCAGCATCGGCAGCGAGCTTTGCCGTCAGCTGGCCACTTACCGACCCAAAGAGCTGGTGATCTTCGATATTTACGAAAATAACGCCTACGCCATCGAGCAGGAGCTGCGCTTCAGCCATCCGGAGCTGAAGACCCATGTACTCATCGGCTCCGTCCGGGACGAGAAGCGCATCGACCGGGTCATGGCGGAGTTTAAGCCCACCATCGTCTACCACGCCGCCGCCCATAAGCACGTGCCCCTGATGGAGCGATCCCCGCTGGAGGCGGTGAAGAACAATATCCTGGGTACCTACAATACCGCCCGGGCTGCGGATAAGCATGGAGTGGAGCATTTCGTGCTGATCTCCACCGACAAGGCGGTGAACCCCACCAACGTCATGGGTGCTTCCAAGCGGGTCTGCGAGATGATTGTCCAGACCATGGCGGAGCAGTCCAGGACCTGCTTTGCCGCCGTCCGGTTCGGTAATGTGCTGGGCAGCAACGGCAGCGTCATTCCCCTGTTCCGGGATCAGATCAAAAAGGGCGGTCCGGTGACGGTGACCCACCCGGAGATCACCCGGTTCTTCATGACCATCCCTGAGGCGGTGTCCCTGGTGCTCCAGGCCGGCGCCTTTGCCAAGGGCGGCGAAATTTTTGTGCTGGATATGGGCCGCCCCGTAAAGATCGACGATCTGGCCCGGAATATGATCCGGCTGTCCGGCTTCGAGCCGGATGTGGATATCCCGGTGGTCTATTCCGGCCTTCGCCCCGGCGAGAAGCTCTACGAGGAGCTGCTGCTCAGCGAGGAGGGCCTGACCAAGACCGCCAACGATCTGATCTACATCGGCCACAAAATTGATTTCGACCAGGCCCGGTTCCAGGCGGATATGCAGGAGCTGGCCCGGCTCACCGAGGGGCAGGAGGATCTCCTGCGTCTGCGGCTCAAGTCCCTGGTTCCCACCTACGCCCCACCGGCTGAGGCGGCCCGGGTCTGACAGGAGGTACATATGAGAACGATTAAACAAATTCTGGTCCTGCTTCTGGTGGCCCTGATCGCGGGGCATATTGCCACCGCCATTTATAAGGGCTCCTCCACCCGGACTGTTCGCCCGGAGATTTTCTGCCCCGAGGGAGTGCTGGAGGTTTCCGCCTCCGCCACCGAGAAGGACCTGCTGGTGGGCATCACCGCCACGGACGAGCAGGACGGCGACCTGACAAACCGGATTATCGTGGCCAGCGTTTCCAAGCTGATCTCCAACGATACCGCCAAGGTGACCTACCTGGTCTTCGACAGCGACGATAATATGGCCACCTGCATCCGTCAGATCCGCTACACCGACTACCGCAAGCCCTGGTTCGAGATCAAGCAGCCCCTGGTCTACTCCACCACCGAGGATGTCTCTGTGCTGGACCGGATCACCGCCTACGAGACTGCCGAAAAGCAGATCCCCCAACAGATCCGGGTCTCCACCCTGGCGGGCACCGATAATTCCGAGATCTTCGATGTGACCGTCCAGGTCACCAATGCCATGGGCGATACCGCCTGGCTGACCCTGCCGGTGCTCCAGCTGGAGCATGACCCGGCCCGGCCCCAGATTGCGCTGACCGAATACCTGATCTACCTGAAGCAGGGGGATGCCTTTGATCCCCAGGATTATCTGGACAGCGTTACCGTCAACGGGGAAATCCTGACGGATGCCACGGTTCAGGTTTCCGGCACGGTGGATACCGCCAAGGCCGATACCTACCGGATCATCTACACATATCCCTCCAACGGCAGCATTGGCACCGCCATCCTGACCGTTGTGGTGCAGTAAGGAGGGCGAAATATGAGCAGTAAAACCACAAAGACCCTCCAGTGGTCCAATATTTCCCTGTACTGCATGGTTCGGATGCTGCTGCGCAACCTCTGGACCATCATCGTAGCGGCGGCGGTGTTCTATCTGGGCGCTGCACTGCTGCTGGACTGGTTCTACGTGCCTGAGTATCAGGCCCGGATGACCTATGCGGTCAATGCCCGCACCACCTCCTACATTTCCTCCGGCAACCTGACCTCCACCCGTGAGGTGGCGGCGGTGCTGTCGGACCTGCTGGAAACCAACATTATGAAAGACGGCATCCGTAGCTCCGACCCCCGGCTGGCGGAGTTCGAAGGTCTGATCACCGCCTCCCAGATCGGCAACAGCAACTTTATCCAGGTTACCGCCACTGCCTCTACCCCGGAGCAGGCCTTCCTGGCGCTGGATGCGGTGACCGAGGTGTTTCCCAATGTGGCCAGCTTCATCTCCGGCCGCAGCGTGCTCAATGTGATGAGCAATCCCAAAGTTTCCTCCTCCCCCTCCAACAGTGTCAACGTGGAGTCCATCAGCCGGACCGCCGGATTGGCCGGTGCTGTTCTGATGGTGGCACTGCTGTGCTGGTTCTCCATCCAGAGCGAGACGATCCAGACCCGTACCGGCGCCCGGAAGCTGCTGGATGCGCCGATCATCGCGGCGGTCTGCCATGAGCAGAAGAACCGCACTCTGAAGACTGTCCTGAAGCAGGTCAATAAGCAGGTCCAGGTCTTCGTGCCCACCACCAGCTTCGCCTATACCGAGCAGATCGGCGCGGTGTGCAGCCAGCTGGAGCATGAGGCCAATGCCCGGGGCCGGAAGATCTTTATGATCACCGGCGTGGGCGAAAGCGAGGGTAAATCCACCGTGGCGGGCAACGTGGCCGCCGCCCTGGCCCTGAAGGGGCACAATGTGGCGCTGGTGGACTGCGACCTGCGCAAGCCCGCCATGAACCGGTTCTTCGGCGGCGTTTACAGCTCCGCCATGCCCCTCAATAAGCTGCTGGCCCGGCCCTACTCCAAGGAAAACATGATGGAGTGCATGGTCCGCAACGAGCAGGTGGGACTGTATATGCTCTTCCCCCGGGGCACCGATGCCCGCTCCACGGAGCTGGTTTCCGGTAAGACCATGGATCAGCTGCTGGAGCAGCTGCGGCTCTTCGATTTTGTCATCGTGGATACGCCTCCCATGGGTATGTTCCCGGATGCGGAGGTGCTGGCGGAAAAGGTGGATGGCTCCATGCTGGTGGTCCGCCAGGACTACACCGCCGCTTGCGATGTCAACGATGCCGCCGACAGCCTGCGTCAGTGCAAGAGCGGCTTCCTGGGTGTCATTCTGAATGATATGATGGGCACCCTTCGCAGCCAGTATGGCTACGGCAGCCGCTATGGCTACGGCAGCCGCTACGGCTACGCCGGAAAATATGCCCAGAGCGGCAATTCCAAGGACAGCGGAAAGGAGGGCTAAAGCATGGAACCCAATGCACAGGAACCGATTAAGGTAATAAACGTCATGATCCGGGTGAAGAATGCCTTCTTCCAGCTTTGGCCTCTGGTGCTGGTGCTGGGCATTCTGTGCGGCGTGGTGAACTACTCCCGCAGCAAGTCCGCCTTCAGACCCGTGTACGAAACGAAAGCCATTTTCACTGTGGAAGCCGGTTATACCGCCGAGGATATCTTCGGCACCGGCGCCTACTACGATCAGTATGCCGCCCAGGAGCTGGCGGCGGCATTCCCCAATATCCTGGCCACTGACATGATGTACGACCTGGTGCGCAATGAGCTGGGCCAGAACTTGATCAACGGCACTGCCGATGCCTACGCGGTGGTGGACAGCAATATGCTGGTGCTCACCGTGACAAGTACCGTGCCCCAGGATGCCCTGGATTATATCAACGCCATTATTGAATGCTACCCCCAGGTGGCGGTGTACATTGTGGATAACCCCCAGGTCAAGATCATGCAAATGCCCCAGCTGCCCACGGAGCCCTACAACAGCTTCTCCGGCTTTGGCACCACTGCCAAGGGCGCGCTGCTTGGTATCCTGGCGGGCCTGGCCATCATCTTCGTCTGCGGTCTGCTGACCCGTACCATCCAGACGGCGGATGAGCTGAAGTCCTCCATCAATCTGCCCATCCTGGTTGCCTTGCCCAAGGTCACCCAGAAAAAGCGGCGTAACGCCCCCACCACCATGATCACTGCCGAATCCGACCCCAACATGGCCGAGACCCTCCGTGGCCTCCGGCTGAAGGTGAAAAAGCAGCTGGAGGATGTGGGCGGAAAGACCGTTCTGGTCACCTCCACCCTGGCCGGCGAGGGCAAGACCACCGTAGCGGTGAACCTGGCCTATTCCCTGGTGAAGGACGGCCATAAGGTCATGCTGCTGGATGCGGATCTGCGCAGCCAGAGCGTGGCCCGGAGTCTGGGCGAAAAGAGCGTGGGCTCCAATCTGCTGGACTGCCTCCGGGGCGATGCCAAGCTGGCCGACTGCATCCGGGAGGTCAAGAATGGCAATCTGTGCTTCATCTCCGGCCGCAGCACCGATAAGCGCCACTATACCGTGGACTACCGGGCCATTCGGCAGCTGCTGGACGATCTGGCGGCGGAATACGACTATATTATTATGGATACGCCCCCCAGTGAGGTTGTCTCCGATGCCCATACCCTGTGCCGCTGCGCCGACAGTGTGCTGTACGTGGTGAAGCAGGACTACGCCAAGAAGAGCCAGGTCATCAACTCCATCACGGCGCTGCACCAGAAGGACATCAAGATCACCGGCTGCATTTTCAACGGGGTGCCCCAGTTCCACCGCCATTACGGCTACGGCTACCGCTCCACCTACGGCTATGGCTACGACTACGGCTACCGCAAGTACAGCTACGGCAGCAAGTACGGCTACGGCTACGGCAAATACGCCGAACAGAAACCCCACGATTGATAAAACCCGGGCCTGTTGCACCGCAACAGGCCCGGTTTGAGCGTGTCGAAGAACCTGTCATTGCGAACCAGCCCGCAGGCTGGTGTGGCAATCTCCTGGATTTTCCGGGCACTTTGATGATGATTGCGCATTGTGCGTAGCCGTAGGGGATTGCCACGGCCCTTCGGGCCTCGCAATGACAGTGTTATCTTACACCGCTGAACAATCATTTAGATTCATACCCCCTTTCACAGCAGCTCCTTCCATACGTGCAAGTTGCAATCCGCAAACACCCGTGATATAATCATCAAAAAAGCGAGGACGTTTTATGATAAAAATACTGTTCGTCTGCCACGGGAGTATTAAAACACAAATCCATTTCTCTTAGAGCCGCAACGACTTTTCGGTTTTGCATCCTTCGATTTACACCACTTTTACACCATTTGCTTTTTCGGGGTCTGAATTGACAGTTCATTTCACAGTGAAATATTGAATCTGCGCCTGCATTTCATTCGAAGTGTAGGCGCGGTTTTTTGCGTTGTGACAAGTTCGACAAACAAAATGCAGAGCGGTAAAATCATGGTACAACACAAGCAAAGGAGGCTTGACCATGAATATTCCATACATCCGATCCGGGGATTACTTCATCCCGGATCTGAAGCTACCGGAAGAAACACGGCCCATCGGCAAATGGGGTCGTATGCACCGGGACTATCTCAAGGAACACCGCCCCATCCGGTTCAACAACCTGGTTCTGTCTGGAAACCTCTGGACATACCTTGCCGACCTGAACGATCAGGCTCAGCAGCGTATGGAAACCCTGATCACACAAATGCAATCCGCAGAGGGTATCACCGAAGCACTGAAAGCTGCCGATCCCCTGGGCTGGACCCAGTACATGAACAACATCACCGCCAGAGCGGAAGAAATAATACGGGAGGAGCTGATCTACAATGGATAACATCGCCCAACGGCTGAAAGCCTACATCGAAGCACACCCCTTTGACCCCGGCGACAGCGACTGCGAAACCGTCCTGGACCAACTCTACCACGCTTATCAAGAATCCCATGAATCCGACCCGCCGGACATCCGGGATGGCTTCCGGGAACTGGATGATCTTCTGGGACATTTACCGTTAGAAGATAACAATACCGTGTTTAACCTCTGTTGTAGCCTTTGTACTGCATATGAGCATAAAGCATTTCTGGATGGCCTCCAATACGGGGCACATCTGATGCTGGAACTTTTGGAGGACTGTAATTGAATACAAAAACCACCCTATGCTACACCCGAGCAAAAATCGGATGTAGGATAGGGTGTTTTTGCTTTTGTGCCTAATACTTACTAGAGAATATAGCTTAAAAAGTCATTACTTTTATGAAGTTTTTTATCTTGCTAAAAGTAATGACTTTATGCTATAATGATGCTGACAAATTTCGTCGAAAAGAGGTGGTTTTGTGGCGAAAAAGAAAGTATCTTCCAATGTTACTCCGGATTATGAAGCAATTACGACATTTCAAAAGGGGCAGGCTTCCCGGATCTTTAAGGAAGTCAAAGAACAAGACAAGGTCTTGATCATCAACAAACAAAACAAGCCGCAGAACGTCGTTATCTCCTACGAGCGATACATGAGGCTCAAAGCAGAAGGAGCAGATATATAATGAATATCAACGAACAGGCAAATTTCATATGGAGTATCGCTGACCTGCTCCGTGGTGATTTTAAGCAGAGTGAATATGGTAAGGTCATCCTGCCGTTTACTGTGCTGCGCCGTTTTGACTGCGTATTGGCACCGTCCAAGGCGAAAATCCTGGAAGCAAACAAAACACTGACCGTCAGCAACAAGCGTCCTATCTTTAAGCGCATGACCGGACATGACTATTACAACATCAGCCAGTTTGATTTTGAGAAGCTGATGGACGACAGCAACGCCATTGAAGCCAATCTGCGTGATTATATAAATGGTTTTTCTGAGGATGTCCGTGAGATCATGGATAACTTTGAAATCTTCGGTGTGATCGATAAACTCTCCCGTGCAAATTTGCTGTATCTGGTTGTACAGCGTTTTGCTGAGATTGACATGAGTGATACCCAGATTGACAATCTGGAAATGGGCTATATGTTTGAAGAACTGATTCGTCGGTTCTCTGAACAATCCAATGAGACTGCCGGTGAACACTTCACGCCCCGCGAAGTCATTGAATTGATGGTAGAAGTATTGCTCGACCCGGACATGGATGAGATTGCCACCACAGACGGCAAGGTTATCACCATTCTTGACCCGGCTTGCGGCACAGGCGGTATGCTGTCTGTTGCACAGAATAAAATGCAGGCGCTGAATGCTACCACCAAAGTTATTCCCTTTGGACAGGAACTGAATCCCGAAACCTATGCTACCTGCCGTTCTGATATGATTCTGAAGGGCAACACCAATAGCCGTATTGTTTTGGGTAACAGCTTTAATGAAGACGGTTTCAAGACACAAACCTTCGATTATATGCTGTCCAACCCACCTTTTGGCGTAGAATGGAAGAAAGTCGAGAAGTTCATTCGAAATGAAGCGGCAAGTAAAGGCTACAATGGCCGTTTTGGTGCAGGTCTGCCCCGCATTTCCGATGGTTCTCTGCTGTTCCTGCAGCATTTGATTTCCAAGATGAATGCTCCTGAAGACGGAGGTAGCCGTATCGGTATTGTCTTCAATGGCTCCCCCATGTTCTCTGGTGATGCCGGAAGCGGCGAGAGCGAGATCCGCCGCTGGATCATCGAAAACGATCTGTTGGAAGCCATTATTGGTCTGCCTGACCAGCTGTTTTATAATACCGGTATTACAACCTACATCTGGATTCTGACAAACCGGAAAGAGGCACGCAGAAAAGGCAAGGTGCGTCTGATCAACGGTGCCGGGTTCTACGAGAAGATGCGTAAAGGCCTGGGCAATAAGCGTAATATGATTAGTCCGGAAAACCGTGCAGAATTGGTCCGGCTGTACAGCACCTATGAGCCGGATGGGAATTACATGGATCTGGATAATGACGATTTCGGCTATCGTAAAATCGTGGTGGAGCGTCCTTTGCTGAATGAGGATGGCACTCCGGTGACAGATCGAAAGGGCAACAAAAAAGCGGATGCCTCTCTCCGTGACTACGAGATGGTGCCACTGAAGGAAGATATCCACGAATATTTCCGTCGTGAGGTGTTGCCCTTTGTTCCCGACGCATGGATCGATGAAAGCAAAACCAAAATCGGTTATGAAATTCCGTTTACCCGGTATTTCTATAAGTTTACTCCGCTGCGTGACAGCTCCGTGATTATGGCGGACATAAAAGCTCTGGAAGCTCGTATTCAGGCGAGCTTAGCGGAGGTGTTTACGGAATGAAGAATCAAACTCTGTTTTACCCATCAACAGAGGTTCTCAATATCCGTCTGAAGTATTTAGCCACGATTTGCAACGGTCAAGATTATAAAGATGTTGTGGATGATGATGGTGAATACCCAGTCATAGGAAGCGGAGGCCCTTTTGCGAGAGCAACTGATTATCTATATGATCAAGCGTCTGTTCTCTTGGGACGAAAAGGCACCATTGATAACCCTCTCTATGTAGACCATCCGTTTTGGACGGTAGATACGATGTTTTACACCAGAGTAAAGAGTATCGTATCCGCAAAATATCTATATTACTTAGCAAAAACAATCCCATTTGATTACTATAAATATGGCTCCGCAATTCCGTCCATGACACAGAGAGATTTAGGTAATATTTGTTTTCCTGTCCCTCGAAACGATGACGTTAAGAACAAGATTGTCGATTATCTTGATAGCAGAACAGCCGCTATCGATAGAGTGTTGTCCGAGAAGAAAAACTTAATTGAGTTGCTACAAGAGAAAAAGACTTCGATGATTTGCACTGCCGTAGTCAAGGGCATCCATTCTGATGTCGCCCTAAAAGACAGCTTTGTAGATTGGCTTGGCGAAGTTCCTGCTCATTGGCATATTCTCACAAATCACCAGCTGTTTGCAGAACGAAATATCAAGTGCAATGAACCGGATGCGGTGCTGCTGAGTGTCACCAAGCATCTAGGTGTGATCCTGCAATCCCAGGCTGAGGAGATGAATCTTGCAACGGTTGCGCCAGCAGAAACCACTGAAGGCTACAAGGTAGTTCGTAAAGGCGATCTGGTCATGAACATCATGAGAGCTAAAGATGGCAGTTACGGTATCTCCGACTACGACGGCGTAATTTCTCCGGCCTACTGCATTTATTACACCCGTCAGGAAGCCAATCCCCAATACCTGTATTATCTGTTCAAAACACCTATGTATATGGAGATCTTTAAGAACTACTCTACTGGAATTGCGGAACACCGGATGCGTTTGTACCCTGTGAACTTCTTCAAAATTCCTGTTGTGGTTCCTCCGTTAGAAGAGCAGAATGAGATCGTGGCATATCTGGATAAGCGTGTAAAAGATATCGACGAGATTGTTTCTCTGACCCGACAGCAGATCGAAAAACTAAAGGAATACCGCCAGAGTATTATCTCCGAGGTGGTAACCGGAAAGGTGGCAGTAGAATGAGTAATTACCATATTTTGTGCCTGGTTACAGAACAATGGGAAATCATTTACTACGTGGCTTTTATTATTTTAACCATCGGTCTTTTCTTTTTTGCTGCTAAAACATACTTCTTTCAGACAAAGCAGACAGTCAAGCTTTTTTGTAAAAGCATTGAGCGTCATGCATCAAGCGGAAACAGCAATTTGTATATTGAAGTTTATAACTCTGGAAATACAGTTGCGGAAAATGTAAATGTAAAGATTCAAGGGGTGGAATTTGGAACGATTCCTTTTCTAAAACCCGGAGAGGATTATCTGATCCCCATTGCTTACTTTTTACATGTCTCTGACACGAAAATCGTTTTATCAGATAAGATCGAACTGAATGATGATGCCACAACCGTAACTGTTGAGCTAACCACAGAAAAGAATACTGAGACATTCAATGTGGATATCTCAATTCAGAAGAATTCCAGAAAGCTTAACGAATCTGATTCTCGATATCTGGAAAAAATAGCAAAAACCCTTGATGAGATTGAGAAGAAAGAGGAAAAAATAGCGGCTGAGATAAAAAGCATGAGCAAGGTAATTGAAAAGAAAAAATAAGGAGGTGGTCAGGAATGGCAATCGAAACCAAAGAAATCACCTTTGAGCGTGAAATTGAATACAGCCTGCTTGACCACGGCGGATATATCAAAGGCGATCCCCATGACTACAATCGGGAGTTTGCCGTTGATACCAAGCTGCTGTTCCGATTCCTCCGGGAAAGCCAGCCTGCAGAGTGGGCCAAGCTGTGCAAGAAGCATGGCGATAATGTTGAAACGGGATTTCTGAAAAAACTCTATCGGGATTTGGATACCCATGGAATGCTGTATGTTTTGCGCCATGGAATTGTGGATGCCCCGGCAAAATTCTCCATGTGTTTCTTCAAGCCTGCCAGTGGTATGAACCAGACCAGTCAGGCATTGTATGAAGAGAACATTCTTTCTATCGCCCGTCAGGTACATTACAGCCTGAAAAATGAGAATTCCATTGATGTAGTTCTGTTTATCAATGGTCTGCCTGTGGTGACGGTGGAACTGAAAAATCCGATTACCGGTCAAACTGTGGATCATGCCAAACGGCAGTACATGAAAGACCGTGATCCCCGGGAACTGCTGCTTTCCTTTAAGTCCCGGTGTTTGGTGCATTTTGCAGTGGATACCGATGAAGCATGGATGACCACAAAACTTAATGGAATCAACACCTATTTCCTGCCTTTCAACAAGGGAAATAACGGTGGAAAAGGCAATCCTGTTGGTATCGGAACATATCGGACTTCCTATCTGTGGGAAGATGTACTGCAGAAAGACAGCTTGTTAGACATTGTTCAGCGATTCATTCATTTGCAGGAAGATAAAAAGAATCCCAAGAAGTCTGTTATGATTTTTCCCCGGTATCATCAGCTGGATGTTGTCCGAAAACTGATTGCCGATGTGTATGAAAATGGTACTGGCCATAATTATCTGATTCAGCACAGTGCAGGCAGTGGTAAATCCAATTCTATTTCCTGGCTGGCCCACCATCTGTCCAATCTGCATGATAAGAATGACAAGGTTGTTTTTAATAGCATTATTGTCATTACGGACAGACTGGTTCTGGACAAACAGCTTCAGGACACGATCTATCAGTTTGAACATGTGGAAGGCGTTGTCGTAAAAATCGATAACAATGCAGCGCAACTGGCAGATGCGCTGAACACCGGCAAGAAAATCATTATTACCACGCTTCAAAAGTTTCCGTTCATTCTTGAAAAAGTGGATGATCTGAACGGCAAGCGTTTTGCTATCATCGTGGACGAAGCACATTCTTCCCAGACCGGCGAAGCCAGTAAGAAAATGAAGGCAATTCTGGGCAATTCTGAAGGTTTGTCTGAAGAAGAACATCTGCAGAAGGTTGCTGATGAAGAAGCAAGGGAAGAACGCAAGCAGAGCGACAGTGAGGATGAAATTACCAAGGAGATGGCTACCCACGGTCGTTTGGGCAATCTATCTTTCTTTGCCTTTACTGCTACACCCAAAGCAAAAACTTTGGAGATGTTTGGAACACCAGATGCGAATGGTATTCCTCATGCCTTCCATATCTATTCCATGAAGCAGGCCATTCAGGAAGGTTTCATTCTGGATGTGCTGAAAAACTATGTGACATATGATACCTACTTCAAAATCGGCAAAACAATTGCCGATGATCCCCGTTATGAAAAGAGCAAGGCAAATAAGGCACTGGGTAAATTCCTGAGTCTGCATCCGCATAATCTGGCTCAGAAAACACAGATCATTGTTGAGCACTTCAGAACAGTCACCAAGAATAAGATTGGCGGCAAAGCAAAAGCAATGGTGGTTACCGGTTCCCGTCTGCACGCTGTTCGGTACTATCAGGAGTTCCAGCGGTATATCAAGAAAATGGGTTATGAAGATGAACTAGGTATTCTGATTGCATTTTCCGGTACCGTTCGTGATGGCGATGAAGAATACACTGAAGTCAGTCT
>JAZQHH010000063.1:0-12620 GCA_045540495.1 Faecousia sp. | reverse complement strand
ACAACTTTGGTACTAATTCGCACCAAAATCTATGGATAATCCCATTCTACATTGTACGTTCATCGAACTTTTTCCTTATCGTAGATGATACCGGGAGATTGCCACGTCGCTTCGCTCCTCGCAATGACAGCATGATCTTAGCGTGCTAAACAATCATTTTCCACCCTATCCACAATCATTTCATTCGTTTTTCCAGGGTAGAGGAGCTGAGGGAGGTCAAATAGACCCGGTCCATGCCGTATTCGGCGGTGACGATGAAACTTTTGGGCAAATCATCGCAGGGCACCACCTGACCGTCTTTTTCCGCGGCGGCCAAAAATTCCCGGGTGCGCTTGGAAGTGGAGGTATTGTCCAAATCAAAAATCCCAACAATCCCCCGCTCCCGCACCGCCATATCATTGCCGATGGACAAATACATAACATACCCCTCTGTATGGGAGGGTCAAGACCCTCCCATACGGAATTTTTGTGATTCTTGTACCGCCAACTGGTCGCAGCGGTTGTTTTTTGGGTTGTCGGCGTGGCCTTTGACCCAGTGGTAGTGGAGTTCGTGTTTCATGGTTAAAGATAGCAAAATCTCCCATAAATCCGGGTTTAAGGCGGGTTTTTTATCGGATTTTATCCAGCCCCGCTTCTTCCAGCCCCAGGCCCAGCCCTTTTCCAGGGCATCGATGACGTACTTGGAGTCGGAATACAGCTCCACGATGCAGGGCTCCTTCAGCCGCTGCAGGCCCTTGATCACCGCCGTCAGCTCCATGCGGTTGTTGGTGGTGTTTTTTTCGCCGCCGGACAGCTCCAGCTCATGGCCGTTGTATTCCAGGATGGCGCCCCAGCCACCGGGGCCGGGGTTGCCGGAGCAGGCCCCGTCGGTATAGAGGGTCACGGTTTTCATTCTTCTTCCTTCTCCGCCAAAGCCATGCCGATGACCCGGTCGCCCTCGTCCTTAAAGCGCATGACGATGACGCCCTGGGTAGCTCGGCCAGCCACACGGATGGCGCTGACATCGGTACGGATCATGGTGCCGGACTGGGTAATCAGCATCAGATCCTCGGTGCCGTCCACCACCTTCACGCCGACCACCTTGCCGGTCTTTTCGGTGACCTCGTAGTTCTTCACGCCCAGGCCGCCCCGGTTGGTGATGCGGTAATCCTCCACGGGGGTCCGCTTGCCGTAGCCGTTTTCCGTGATGGACAGGACGGTCTTGCCCTCATGGGCCCGGGCGGCGGCCACCACATAATCGCCCTCCCGAAGCTTGATGCCCCGAACGCCCACGGCGGTACGGCCCATGGCCCGGACGTCGTTCTCGTCGAAGCAGACCGCAGACCCCTGAGCGGTGGCGATGAAGATTCGGTAGTTGCCGTCGGTCTCCTTGACCTCGATCAGCTCGTCGCCCTCGTCCAGGGTGATGGCCCGGATGCCGATGTTCCGCAGATTCTTCAGAGCGCTGACCTCCAGCCGCTTCACGGTGCCGTTGCGGGTGATCATGGTCAGGTACAGCTCCTCGTTATTCAGGTCACGGGCGTGCACCATAACGGAAACCTTTTCACCGGGGTCAACCTGGATAATATTTACAATATTCGTACCCTTAGCGGTGCGGCCGGCCTCGGGGATCTGGTAGCCCTTCTTCCGGAAGACCCGGCCCTTGTTGGTGAAGAAGAAGATATGGTCGTGGCTGGAGGCGGTGAACACGGTGGTCACATAGTCCTCGTCCCGGGTGGCCATGCCCTTCTTGCCCATGCCGCCCTTGCCCTGGGCGGCGTACTCGCTGGCGGGGGTCCGCTTGATGTAGCCGGCGGAGGTCATGGTAAAGACGCACTGCTCCTCCACGATCAGATCCTCGATGTCGATTTCGTCCTCCACATCCTGGATCTCGGTTTTCCGGCTGTCGCCGAACTTGTCCCGGATGGCGATCAGCTCCTCCCGGAGGACGCCCTTCAGCTTCACCGGGTCCTCCAGCAGTTCGATGTAGTATTTGATTTTCGCCTGGAGCTCGTCAAATTCGTTCTGCAGCTTCTCCCGGTCCAGACCCTGGAGGGCTTTCAGCCGCATATCCAGAATGGCCTGAGCCTGAATTTCGTCCAGACCGAACCGCTCGCACAGCCGCTCCTTGGCATCGTCGTAGGCGGAGCGGATGATGCGGATGACCTCGTCGATGTTGTCCTGGGCGATGAGCAAGCCCTCCAACAGGTGGGCCCGCTCCTGGGCCTTTTTCAGGTCATACTGGGTCCGACGGGTCAAAACATCCATCTGGAAGCTCAGATATTCATCCAAAATCTGCCGCAAAGACAGGATTTTCGGCTGTTTCTGGTCATCAACCAACGCCAGCATGATGATGCCGAAGCTGCTCTGCAGGTCGGTCTGCTTAAAGAGGTTATTCAGCACCACCTGGGGGTTGGCATCCTTTTTCAGCTCGATGACCATCCGCATACCGTTGCGGTCGGTTTCGTCCCGGAGGTCGGAGATGCCCTCCAGCCGCGTGTCTTTGACTTGCTCGGCGATTTTTTTGATGAGCTGCCGCTTATTGACCTGGTAGGGCAGCTCGGACACGATGATTCGCACCCGGTCCTTACCAAATTCTTCAAATTCCGTCCGGGCCCGGACCACCACCTTGCCCCGGCCGGTGGCGTAGGCCGCCCGGATGCCGCTGCGGCCCATGATGATGCCGCCGGTGGGGAAGTCGGGGCCGGTGACGTGCTCCATCAGATCCACCATGGAGCATTCCGGGTCGTCGATCACCGCCACGCAGGCATTGATGACTTCCGTCAGGTTGTGGGGCGGGATGTTGGTGGCCATGCCAACGGCGATGCCGCTGGAGCCATTGACCAGCAGATTGGGGAACCGGCTGGGCAGGACCCGGGGTTCCTTGCGGGATTCGTCGAAGTTGGGGTCCCAATTGACGGTTTCCTTGTCGATGTCCCGGAGCATCTCGTTGGAGAGCTTGCTCAGCCGGGCCTCGGTATAACGGTAAGCCGCCGCCGGGTCGCCGTCCACGGAGCCGAAGTTTCCGTGGCCGTCCACCAGCATATAGCGCATGGAGAAATTCTGGGCCAGACGCACCATGGCATCGTAAACGGAAGCGTCACCATGGGGGTGGTATTTACCCAGCACGTCACCAACGCAGGTGGCGGACTTTTTGAAGGGCTTATCGGAGGTCAGGCCGGATTCGTACATGGTGTAGAGAATCCGGCGGTGGACCGGCTTCAGGCCGTCCCGCACGTCGGGCAGAGCCCGGCCCACGATAACGGACATGGCGTATTCAATGTAGGATTTCTCCATTTCGTCCACCAGCAGAGATTCGGTAATCTGCTGATCCGGAAAGGCGATATCCTCAGGCTTGTAACTGCGATTGTGTGCCATAGAGCACCTCCAAATTTGATTTGCGCCCTTCTCTCGCTGTCATTGCGAGGAGCGTAGCGACGTGGCAATCTCCTGGTACGACCTTTCATCCCAGAATGCGGTTATAAAGATCCTCCCAATGGGGGTTTTTGTCAAATATTAAATCTGTTTTTCGATTTCTCGACCAACTTTTGATTTGTTTTTCCCGTTCGATTGCCACGCTTACATCAGATGTTTCTTCAAAGTAGACTAATTTATGAATCTTATACTTTGCGGTAAAGCTGTTTGGGTCTGAATGATTTTTATGCTCATAGACACGGCGAACCAAATCTTTCGTTACGCCGGTATATAAGACGGTATGGTTCTTATTCGTCAGGATATATACATAATATTGCACACATCTGACCTCCTGTTTCACCCTGATATCATACCTGGCACTGCATACTTATTTCCACATTGTACCAGGAGATTGCCACGTCGCTGCGCTCCTCGCAATGACATGGTTTTCGGTACATGGATCAAATATCAATATTGATCGCGTATTTTGCGTTGCGCTCGATCCATTCCTTTCGGGGTTCCACCTGTTCGCCCATGAGGACGGTGAAGATGGCGTCGGCCCGGATGGCGTCGTCCAGGGTGATGCGGCGGAGGGTCCGCTTTTCCGGGTCCATGGTGGTTTCCCACAGCTCGTGGGGGTCCATTTCGCCCAGACCCTTGAACCGGGAAATGTCAACTTTTGCACCGGTTTCGCCCCGCATTTCGGCGGAAACCTGGTCTCTTTCCTCATCGGAATAGGCGACCCGCTCCGTCTTGCCCCGCTTCAGCTTGTACAAGGGCGGCACGGCGGAATAGACGTAGCCGTTCTCGATCAGGGGCCGCATATAGCGGAAGAAGAAGGTCAGCAGCAGCGTCCGGATATGGGCGCCGTCCACGTCCGCATCGGACATGATGATGACCTTGTGGTAGCGGAGCTTTTCGATGTCAAATTCCTCACCGATGCCCGCGCCCAGGGCCACGATCAGGGGGTCCAGCTTGTCGTTGCCGTAGATTTTGTCGGCCCGGGCCTTTTCCACGTTCAGCATTTTACCCCACATGGCCAAAATCGCCTGGAATCGGGAATCTCTGCCCTGGATGGCAGAGCCCGCAGCGGAGTCACCCTCGACGATGTAAATTTCGCAGAGGCTGGGGTCCCGCTCGTTGCAGTCCTGGAGCTTGTCGGGCATCTGGCCGGATTCCAGGCCGGTCTTGCGGCGGATGGAGTCCCGGGCCTTCCGGGCGGCTTCCCGGGCCCGGTTGGCCATCATAGCCTTCTCCAGAATGGTCTTGGCGGTGGCCGGATGCTCCTCGAAATAGGTGGCCAGCTGGTCGGAAACGATGCTGTCCACCAGAGTCCGAATGTAGGCGTTGCCCAATTTGGCCTTGGTCTGGCCCTCGAACTGGGCATCCGTCAGCTTCACGGAGATGATGGCGGTGATACCCTCCCGGCAGTCCTCGCCGGTGACCTTATCGTCGCCCTTGATGATGCCGTTTTTCACGCCGTAGTTGTTCAGAACCCGGGTCAGGGCCGTCTTGAAGCCGGTTTCGTGCATACCGCCCTCGGGGGTGTTGACCTCGTTGGCGAAGCTGAGGATAAATTCGTTGTAGCCGTCGTTATATTGAATGGCGATTTCCGCGGAGGCATCCCCCTTGTTGCCGCTCATGTAGATAACGTCCTCGTGGATGGGGGTTTTGTTCCGGTTGCACCAGGTGGCGAACTCCCGGATGCCGCCTTCGTAGCACATGGTTTCGCCCATGGGCTCCTCGCCCCGGTTGTCGGTAATGGAGATGCTGAGGCCCGCGGTCAGGAAGGCCTTCTCCCGCATCCGGGTGTGGAGGATTTCATAGTCGTATTCGGTGGTGTCGAACATCTCCGGGTCGGGCTGGAAGGTGACCTCGGTGCCGGTTTTGTCGGTTTTGCCCACGATGGTCATTTCCTGGGTGATATGACCCCGGGCGAACTTCATTTCGTAGATATTGCCATTCTTGTGGACCCGAACCCGAAGCCACTCCGACAAGGCATTGACCACAGAAGCGCCCACGCCATGGAGGCCGCCGGAAACCTTGTAGCCGCCGCCGCCGAACTTACCGCCGGCGTGGAGCACGGTGAACACCACTTCCAGAGCGGGCTTGCCGGTCTGGGCCTGGATGTCCACGGGAATGCCACGGCCGTCATCGGTGACGGTGATGGAATCCCCGGGGTTGATGGTGACGGTGATGTGCTTGCAGTAGCCCGCCAGGGCCTCATCGATGGAGTTATCCACAATTTCATAAACCAGATGATGCAGACCGCTGCTGGAGGTAGAGCCGATGTACATACCCGGCCGCTTCCGAACAGCCTCCAGGCCTTCCAGAACCTGAATCTGCTCCGCACCATATTCCTGTGTTACTTTTTCGTCAGACATAATTGTCCTCCCAAATAAATAGATACGAGATATGAGATACGAGATACGAGATATGTCAACGATCAGAGATATCTCGTATCTCGTATCTCATATCTTAAAAAATAATCTGTCCCTGCTTAATTTCTATGGTTTTCCCCAATTTTGTGAACCTGCCCGGTTCGCAGCAGGTGATGAAAACCTGCCCTTTGTCGATTTGGTTCAGGACGAAATCCTGCCGTTTTGCGTCCAGCTCGGAGAGGACGTCGTCCAGCAGCAGTATGGGCTCTTTCCCCCATTCCCGGGCCATCAGCTCCCGCTGGGCCAGCTTCAGGCTGATGGCGGCGGTGCGGGTCTGACCCTGGGAGCCGTAGGCTTTCAGGGAGATGCCGTTGAGGGTCACGTCAAAATCGTCCTTATGGGGGCCGGTGAGGCACTGCAGGGAACTCAGCTCCGCCCGGTAGTGGCTTTCCAGATGCTCCTCCAGCTGTTTTCGCAGAATCTCAATGGGAGCGAAGGGGTCGGTGACGGTGGAAACCGTCTTATATTGGAGGGAAAAGTCCTCCAGCCCGCCGGAAAACTGGCCATGGTACCTGGCCGCCGCTTTCCCAAGGGAATCGTAAAACCGGGCCCGGTAGGAGATCAGCAGCGCCCCCACCTGGCACAGCCGGGCGTTATACTCCGGTAAAATTGCCAAAACGGCGATATTTTCCTCTTTATCCTTCAAAATCCGGGTTTTTTGTTCCAGAATCCGGTTATATTCCGCCAGAGCGGCATCGTAATTGGGCCGCAGGGCGCACAGAGCGTGGTCCCCGAACCGGCGGCGCTGGGCGGCTCCGGCCTTCAGGACCATCAAATCCTCCGGGCAGAACAGCACCGCAGGCAGCAGCCCGGCCACATCGGCGGCGGATTTTTTCCTGGCCCCGTTGCGGTAGAGCAGCCGGGGCTTGCCGGGAAACAGCACCCAACGAACCGACTGGTTCCGCTCCTGGGCGAAGATTTCCCCCTCTAAATCCGCAAATTCTGCCCCAAAACCAACCATTTCCCCGGTTTTTTGGGCCCGAAAGCTCTTGCCGGAGCCGAGATACGATATGGCCTCCAGCAGGTTGGTCTTTCCCTGGGCATTGTCCCCCACGATCAGATTCACCCCCGGGGCGAAGTCCAATTCCAGGTTGACATAATTTCTAAATCCCCGGAGGGAAATTTTATTGAGGTGCATGGATGCAAATCAGGTAGGTATCCCCCTCGTAGGAGAAGGAATCCCCGGGGTAGAGCTTTTTGCCCCGCATGGTGCAGGTTTCGCCATTGACGGTGACGTAACCCTGCTGGATCTCCAGCTTGGCGGAGCCCCCGGAGGGGACAATGTTCGCCAGCTTCATGGCGGATTCCAGCTTGATAAACTCCGTGCCGATGACCACGGGGATGGACGACTCACGGCGACGAACAGTTACTTTCATAAATATCTCCTTAAAAATTCATGTCATTACCTTATGGAACGGATTGCCACGGGCCTTACGGCCCTCGCAATGACAGAAAGTTTTAGCCATTCTTAATTCTCACCGGCAGAACCATATACGAATAGTCGTATTTCTGCTCCGCGGGGGTCAGGACGATGGGGCTCAGGCCGTTGGTCAGCTCCAGAATGACCTCCTCGGAGGGAATCACCCGGAGGGCATCGGCCAGATACCGGACGTTGAAGCCGATCTCCAGCTCCTTGCCGTCCCCGGCGATGGCGCAGCGGTCCTCGGCGGCGCCGATGGTGGTATTGGTTTTCAGCAACAGCACCTGGTTGGAGAACACGCACCGCACAGGGCTCTTATACTTTTCGGAAACGATCAGACCCACCCGCTCGATGGAAGAGGCCAGGTCGGACACATGGGCGCAGAGCTTCACCGGGCAGTTGGTGGGCACCACCTTCCGCCAGTCCAGGAATTCGCCCTCCAGCAGCCGGCAAACCAGGGTGGCGCTGCCGATCTGGAACAGAATGTGCTTGGGGCCCAGGGTGAAAGCTGCATCCTCATCGGGATTGGAGAGGATTTTTTCAACTTCCTTCAAGCCAGCCGCAGGCACCACGAAGCTCAGCTTCCGGCCCGTGGGATTTTCGGGGTGGTAGGTCCGCCGGGCCAGCCGGAAGCCGTCCACGGCGATGGCGGAGATGGAATCTTCTTCCACTTCAAACTTGACACCGGTATGGATAGGCCGTCCCTGATTTTCGGAAACGGCGAAAATGGTGCCGGAAATCAGGTCCTTCAGCTCCTGCTGGGGGATGGATACGCTGCGGCCGCTGCCAACATCGGGCAATTCGGGGTAATCCTCGGCATTTTCCGCGGAAATAGAGAAGGAGGCGTAGCCCGCCCGGATGGAAACCTTGTAGCTCTCGTCCACCACCACGGTGACGGGGCCCTCAGGCAGCCGCCGGATGATATCGCCGAAAAGCTTGGGCAGGATGCACCGGCCGGGGTCGGACACATCGGCGTCGATGCGGTAGGTGATGCCGGTTTCCATATTGTAGCCGGTGAGCTCCAGCCCCTCGGCGGTGGTCTGGCAGAGGATGCCCTCGATCACGGTCAGACTGCTCTTCTGGGCCACGGTCCGGCCCGCAATATTCAGACCCGTCACCAGCATATTTTTTTCACAGGTAAAACGCATAGCGGTTCTTCCTTTCCTGATAAATATATCTATTTAATATATCAGTAAATAACTTGGTTAGTAATAACAGCCGTAGAGAAAACTTATGTGGAAAAGTGGGATTTTGCTTAGAGCCCCAATGATTTTTTATCCACAGGGGGATGGGGAAAATTCCACAGCCATTCACAGGGGGTGTGGAATGAAATTTGAGGCCGGAGTTTTCCACAGGAAACTTTTTCACAATCCACAGCCCCTGTGGAATTTTTTTGTCATTGCGAGGAGCGAAGCGACGTGGCAATCTCCTGAGGGTTGCTCCGTGGCTTCGTAATTGAAATGCTTTCAGGGGATTGCCGCGGCCCTTCGGGCTTTGACAGGATTATAGACACGAGTTGATATTGGCGGTAATATCCCGGATATTATTTTGCAGGGTGGTGTCGCCCTTTTTCAGGGTTTGCTCTACCTTTTTGACGTTGTAGAGGACGGTGGTATGATCCTTGCCAAATTCCGCGCCAATCAGGGGGAAGGACAGGTTCGTCAGCTTCCGGATCAGGTACATGGCCACCTGCCGGGCCTCGGCGATGCCCCGGCTCTTCTGGGCGCCCCGGAGGGTGGGCTCGTCCACGGAGTAGAATTTGCAGACCTGGCTGATAATCAGGCTGGGGGTGGGCACCGCGTTGCCCTCGGACTTGAACATATCGTTGATGGCCCGGGACACGTTGGGCAGGTCCAGGGGCATATCGTTCAGATCCCGGTAGGCCAGGATTTTCTTGACGGTACCCTCAATCTGCCGGACGTTGTTGGTGACGTTGATGGCAATGTAGTTGCACACGTCGTCGGACAGGCTCAGCCCCAGGCTGCGGGCCTTGTTTTTCAGAATGGCCATACGGGTCTCGTAATCCGGGGGCTGGACATCGATGGTCAGACCCCACTCGAACCGGGTGCGAAGCCGGTCCTCCAGGGTGGCCATATCACCGGGCTTCCGGTCGGAGGTCATGACGATCTGCTTGTGCTCCTCGTAGAGCTTGTTGAAGGTATGGAAAAATTCCTCCTGGGTGGCCTCTTTACCGGCGATAAACTGAATATCGTCAATCAAAAACAGGTCAGCTTCCCGGTATTTGCTGCGAAATTCCACATTTTTGCCCAGCTGAATGGCGTCCACCAGCTCATTGGTGAACTGGTCGCCCTTGATGTAGACGATGTTGGCATCGGGCATTTGGGTGCGAATGCCGTTGGCGATGGCGTAGAGCAGGTGGGTCTTGCCCACGCCGGGGGGGCCGCAGATGAACAGGGGGTTGTAGACCTGCCCCGGGGCCTTGGAAACGGCAATGGCGGCGCTGTGGGCCATCCGGTTGGAGGGGCCCACGATGAAATTGTCGAAGGTGAACTGGGGGTTAAAATCCATGGAGCTGGCGCGCTTGCCCTTGGATTTGTGGGCAGCCAGCTCCTCGTCGCCAAAGACGATCAGCTTGGCGTTGGAGTTAAAAATCTCCTTCAGGGCCTCCTGAATATGGTCGGTGCAGCGGCTGCGGATGATATCCCGGCGGAAATCCGAGGAGGAATAGATGATGAGCTGCTCATCGTTCAGCTCCACCACCTCCGCGTCATCGAACCAGGTGGACACGGTGACGGCACCCAGCCGTTCTTCCATGTAATTGACGATTTTTGCCCAAACGTAGGCAGAAGAAAACATTCCATCGGCTCCTTTCAGTATGGAAAAAGGGCATAAAATCCCTATCATATTTCAACCTAAATTTTATCATATTTCGGTGTAAAATACAAGGTTTTTTTGGGTGATACATTATATATAAGAATTAAAGCAAAAGAAACAAAATTTGGTGATAATATCCCCTTCGGGGAAATTATCAATATAATCAGCGTAGGGGCCAATGCTCACATCGGCCCCTACGAAAGAAAAGGGGTGTTGCCGTAAACAATCATCAAAAAAAATCCCCCACCGCAGTGCGGTGGGGGGTGGGATTATCCGTTTTGGTCGTCTACAAAATCGTTTTCCCGGTCAGCAATGAGGAACTTTTGCATTAGAAACATGGTTCCGGCGCTGATGAGCAGGAATATGAACAGAATGCTGGCAATACTGCCCCAGGTGGCGATGATCACCAGGATCAAGACCAACAACACCAGGATAAAACCGATTTTCTGCCAGATTTTCATTACTTTTCCTTAACGCCTTCCACCAGGCCGTTGGCCATGCCCACCAGACCCTGCATTTCGCTGGGAATGATGATCTTGGTGGCCTGACCGTCGGCGATCTTCTGCATGGCCTCGATGGACTTCAGCTTGATGACCTGGTCGTTGGGGGCCTTCTCGTTCAGCAGGGCCATGGAGTCGGCCAGAGCCTTCTGAACCGCCAGAATGGCCTGGGCCTCGCCGTCGGCCTTCAGGATGGCGGCCTGCTGTTCGGCCTCCGTCTTCAGAATGGCGGCCTGCTTTTCGGCGTCGGCCTTCAGAATGGCAGCCTCCCGCTCGCCCTCGGCGATGAGGATGGCGGACTTCTTCTGGCCCTCGGCCTGAAGGATGGCCTGCCGGCGGTCACGCTCGGCCTTCATCTGCTTCTCCATGGAGGACTGGATGTCCTGGGGAGGCAGGATGTTCTTCAATTCGACACGATTGACCTTGATGCCCCAGGGGTCGGTGGCCTCGTCCAGGATGGAACGCATTTTGGTGTTGACCACGTCGCGGCTGGTCAGGGTCTGGTCCAGCTCCAGGTCGCCGATGATGTTACGAAGGGTGGTGGCAGTCAGGGTCTCCATGGCGGCCATGGGCATTTCCACGCCGTAGGCGTAGAGCTTGGGGTCGGTGATCTGGAAGTAGACCACGGTGTCGATCTGCATGGTCACGTTATCCTTGGTGATCACGGGCTGAGGCGGGTAGTCCAGCACCTGCTCCTTCAGGGAAACCCGGCGGGCGATCCGGTCAATGAAGGGGATTTTCATATGCAGGCCGACGCCCCAGATGTTGTGGAACGCGCCCAGCCGCTCGATGACGTAGGCCTGGGACTGCTGAACCACGGAAATGTTGGAAATGATGATGATGAACAGAATGACGGCAACGACGCCGAGGGTAATCAATAATTCGGGCATAAAATTTTTCCTCCTAAAAATATGTAATGTTAATTTTTGTCATTGCGGGGAGCGAAGCGACGTGGCAATCTCCTGAGGATACCGGAAACCTTTGGGGATTGCCACACCAGTCTGCGGACTGGTTCGCAATGACAGTGTAATTACTTTGCCACCGGGCTGACGAAGACCTTCACGCCTTCGATGCGGTCCACCTTCACCAGGGTTTTTTCGGGGATGGCATCCCCCTTGGTGCTGCGGGCGGACCATTCCATGGCCCCCAGCTTCACCTGGCCCTGGGCGGAGATGTTGTCGATGGGGGCGGTCACATAGCCGGTGGAGCCGATGATGGCGTCCACATTGGTGGCAACCACCTTGGGTTTGATGTACTTACGGAAAAGGGGTCGCAAACAGGCCAGCAGGATCGCCGCCACCGCGAAGAACAGCACCGTTTGGAGCCAGATTTGGGCCCCCAATGCCGCCGCCACCGCCGCCACCAGGGAGCCGACGGCAAACCAGATGGACACCAGCGTCACGGTATTGGCCTCCAGGGTGATGAAAAAGATCATCAGCGCCAGCCAAAATATTGCAGCGTAAAACATATAATTTCCTCCTCTCTGCTGCGCTGCTTTATGGTTATAGTTTACCAGAAATACACTTGTCCGTCAATTGACGAAACTTTCAAAAAAGTGCAATTTTCACCGAAAATCCGGGGAAGGTAAAAATTTTTTATCCCAAAACGGGAGTAACACCCCCGGAGCTATTTTATGTGGAAAAAATAAGGAAAAGAAGCCGAAATAGACTAATTATTAAACTATTTTATATGGTTATATGACCATGTGAATACAACAGACCCTTTTTCGTTTTTTCTCCCTGAAACCCGGTGAAACAGAAAGTTTTGAAGGAGAGAATACCCGGTTTTTGTGGAATATTTTCGGAGAAATTCGAATAAATTAAATTTTTATCCATCCCTTGACCTTTCCCCCGTTGGGTGATAAATTATTGTTTAGCTGTGTAATTGAATTGCGGTGGCCTCTGGCCACCGGGCGCCCCGAAGGGGCGCAATAAGGCTTCCCCCTGGGGGGAAGCTGGCACAAAAAATGGTTCTTGTGAACCATTTTTTGTGACTGATGAGGGGGCTGCACTACGATTACCTGAAATACGT
>JAZQHH010000062.1:0-2892 GCA_045540495.1 Faecousia sp. | reverse complement strand
ATGTAGAATGGGATTATCCATAGATTTTGGTGCGAATTAGGACCAAAGTTGTACCAGGAGATTGCCACGGCCTACGGCCTCGCAATGACATGGTTGTTGTAGCTGGGTGCGCCGTTTTAGGGCGCTAAACAATCATTTATCTACATATCCCCTCCCCAAAAGACAGCCTCTGCCGTATTTGGCAGAGGCTGCTGGTCATTTTTTGCGTTTTTTCAGGAGACGGCACAGAAGCAGCAGGGCGGATACGCCGGTCAGAACACCGGCGGAATCGATGCCCACGTCCACGATGCTGGCATATCGCCCCGGGGAGAAAATCTGAATGATCTCATCCACACAGGCCACGGCGGTGCCACAGAGCCAAGGCAGGGGAAAGCTGGGCTTCAGCATCCCGAAAATCCAGAAAAGGCACATTCCCAGCGCCGCAAATTCGGAAAAATGGGCCAGCTTTCGCAGAATGGTCTTGCCCAGATTGCTGCTCAGATCCAGAAAAGGGAGCAGGGTTTGCAGCAGGTCCCCCACCCAGCCGCTGAGCTGCCCGGAGGTCTGACCTGGCATGGCAGAGTTGCCCCAGATGAAGCCAAGCAGCAGCACAAGCAGAGTAAAAGCGGTAATTAAGCGAGGTTTGGTACGTTTCATCAGCATTTTTTCATCAGTCGAATGTAGAATTCCACGGCCTTGCAGATGGATTCCAGGCGGATCTTCTCATTGTTGCCGTGGATGGATTTTCGTTCCTCGGCGGTCATGTCCATGGCGGAGAACCGGTAAACATGGTCAGAAATCCGTCCATAATGCCGGGAATCGGAGCATTGGACCATCAGATAGGGGGCCACGATGCAGCCGGGCCAGGTCTGGGCCACCGCCGCCGCCACCGTATCCCAGGCAGGGCAGTCGGTTTCGGAAATCCGGCTGGGCTCGAAGGATTCCAGCACAGAAATCTCCACATTTTCGTCTTTTACGGTGTTTTTCAAATAAAGCAGGGCGGAATTGACGCTGTCTGCCGGATTCAGCCGCATATTGGCCACCATGGTGGCCTCCGGCGGGATCACGTTCCGGGCGGAGCTGCCCGCCATCTGGGTAAAGGCTACGGTGGTGCGGACCAGGGCGTTCATCTCGCCGCCGGAGGTCTTGCCCAGCAGGTCGATGACCCAGCCGAAGCACCAGAGGTTGGCGAAAATCACCTTATACAGGAAGCTGGAGTACCGGCCCAGGGTGTCGAACATCTCCAGGGCGGGCTTGGTCAGGTGCATTTTGAAGGGCTTTCCCTCCACCCGGGTGCAGGCCCGGGCCAGCACCCCGACGGGGGTATGGGGCTTGGGGGCAGAGGCGTGGCCGCCGGAGGACAGAACCTTGTACTGCACGTTCATCATGCCCTTTTCCGCGATGCCGATGAGGCCGCAGGGCTGCTTCACCCCGGGGAACACATTTTCCACCACCGCGCCGCCCTCGTCCACCACCAGGGCAGGCTGGATGCCATGCTCGATGAACCAGTCCACGATGTTGTTGGCGCCGGGGCCGTTGACCTCTTCGCCGCCGGAGAAGGCGAAATAAATGTCGTTTTCCGGCTTGAAACCCTGTTTGATCAGGGCATCGGCACCGGAGAGAATGCCGTTGAAGGTAGCCTTGGTGTCCAGGGTGCCCCGGCCCCACATATGGCCGTCCTCAATGATGGCATCGAAGGGGGGCTTGTCCCAATTTTCCTCGTTGACGGGCACCACATCATAGTGGGCCATGAGAACGGTGGGGGCGGTGTCGTGCCTGCCGGGCCAGCGGAAGAGCAGGCCCCGGTCCGGCAGCCGCCGGATGGAGCAGATGCCGTAAACATGGGGGTAAAGGTCCGGCAGCAGGGCGATGAGCTTTTCAAATTCGGCATCGTCCTCTTTGGCCTTGTCCACGTTGGAGACGGTTTTGCATTGCACCAGCTTTTGCAGGGCATCGATGGCCCCCTGGCGGTCGAATTCCACCGTTTCATCAGAGGCCGGGGGCTGCTTCTTCGGGAAGAAAAAAGCCGCCCGCAGAAGGATTATTGCCAAAAACAGGGCCAGCAGCCCAAAAATCAGGTAAAGAACCAACATTTACAGGGCCCCCTTCGTGTACAGAATCCGGCTGACCACGATGGTGAACACCACACTCACCGGCACCATAATGCCCACGGTACCTGCGTTCAGTGCCGGGACGAAGATGAACAGCACCAGCATCAGCAGCACCGGCGCCACGGCGATTTTCCAGTTCTTGCTGACGAAAGCCACGCCCAGGCCGCCGAAGAGGGCCGGGAGCATCTGCTCAAAGGCCGGAGCCAGCACCGGGGCCTCCAGAATGGGGGTCAGGGGCACGATGCAGATGACACCGATGATGATAATGATGGTGGTGACGATGCTGGAGGTGGCGATGGCGATGGTGGAAATGATCTCGCCTTCCTCGGTGTTGACAGAAGCGTGGTTCTGCTCCAGGGCGTTGATGGCGCAGGGGAGCTTCAGGTTGGAAATATTGCCGGTGACAAAGCTCAGGTAGGAGCCGCCGGCACCCAGCATGGGGACATAGGTAATGGTCTCAACCACACCCACTGCCCAGTACATGGGAGCGGTGGCAATGACGCCCATAATTAGGCCGTGCCAGTCGGGCATGGCGGAGTAGATGATACCCACACCGATGGGGAACATAAAGAGAATGACCATGACGGAAAGGTTCCAGATGCGGCCGTCTCTATGTACAGAATCCATGTAAGACATATTCTTTTTCATTTTACTACCTCCTTAACCCAGCCATGCGGTGATGGGAATGGCGGACAGCATACCCAGCACCAGACTCACCGGCAGGGCATAATCGTTGATCCATTGCCATTTCAGCTTCTTCATGGCAAGACCGCACAGCAGCATCACCAAAGCGGATACCACC
>JAZQHH010000061.1:0-26013 GCA_045540495.1 Faecousia sp. | reverse complement strand
ATCTCCTGGTACAACTTTGGTCCTAATTCGCACCAAAATCTATGGATAATCCCATTCTACATTGTACGTTCATCGAACTTTTTCCTTATCGTAGATGATACCGGGAGATTGCCACGGCCCTTCGGGCCTCGCAATGACAGTATGATTTTAGTGCGCTAAACAATCATTTACTGCACGAACAGCGATTGCGGGGCCGATGCATGCATCGGCCCCGCAGGACATTGATAGGAAATCACTTCCGGATAAACGCCGCGGCGAAGGCGCCGGGGCCGGCGTGGGTGCCGATGACACTGCCGATGGCGGCCCGGGGCAGGGAAGTGCCCGCCGGAGCCCAGATTTCGGCGCTGTCGGCGATATACTTTTGCAGCAGCTCATCGCTGGTGCCGGTGTAGCCCAGCATGATGGGCTTGGTGAAGTCCACGCCGGCGGCCTCCACCTCTTTGTTCAGCAGCGCATTGCCCTGGCGGGTGCCCCGGGCCTTGCCCAGTATCTTGACCTCCCCCTCGGCCAGACACACCAGGGGCTTGATGGACAGCAGCTCCCCGGCGAAGGCCACGGTCTTGGAGATCCGGCCGCCCTTTTTCAGGTATTCCAGCGTATCCAGCACCGCAATAAGCCGCACATTCTCCCGCTCCCGGTTCAGCCGCTCCACGATGGCCTCGGCGCTTTCGCCGGCCTGGGCCATCTCCACGGCAATCTGGGCCAGCAGACCGGAGCCGATGGCCACGTTTCTGGTGTCCACCACGTAAATGCTGCCGGGGAAGTCCATGGCGGCGATGGTGGCGCTCTGGTAGGTGCCGGAGAGCTTGGAGGACATGGTCAGCACCACGGCCTTCTGGCCCGCGTCCACCACCTTCTGGTATTCCTGTATGAAGGCATCGGGGGTGGGCTGGCTGGTGGTGGGCAGCACGTCGCTGGCGGCCAGTTTTTCGTAAAATTCGTCGTGGGTGATGGTGATGCCGTCCACATACTCGGCATCGCCAAAGCAGACGGTCATGGGGACAACGGCGCATTTTTCCCGAACGGCAGGGATCGTATCCACAGTGGAATCGATGATGATTTTGACGTTCATAATAATACTCCTTCTTGTCAATCGGGGATTCCCTTCCGGGAAATGGTTTTAATATTGTTGAAAATTTTGCCCAGGGTGGCGTAGAGCACGGCCCGATCCTCATCGGTCACGTCCTTGCCGGCCAGTTCCACGGCCAGGGATGCCTTTTGGTTTACATAATCTGATGCCTGCTGTCCGGCGGGGGTCAGCGTCAGCAGAGCCCGGTAGGCGCTGTCGCCATCCACCCGGACCACCAGGCCCTTGGCCTCCATTTCGCCCAGGATCCGGGAGACGGCGGCCTTATCCCGGTCGCAGACCTCGCAAAGGGCGGCGGCGGTGATGCCTTCGGGATGCCGGGACATGGCCAGCAAATACTGGGCGGCGGCACCCTTGAGCCCGTATTTCGCCATTTCGTCCCGCTCGATCTTCTGAACGAACCGATAAATGGAGGAAATGGCGGCGGTAAATTGTTCAAAGCGGTTGATCAATGGGAAAACCTCCCCTATAAAGTCTGGTCAATAAAAAACGCACGTTGATGGTCTCAACGTGCGCATTATATCGGATGGTTGTTGATTTGTCAACATCCTTATTTCGCCTTCAGTCCGTTTCGGAAGAACGAACGAATCCGGACATCTTTCCCGGTCCGGGCTTTGTCGATGTTGCTCCAATGCTTGGCGATGATGATGGCACTGGCGGCAGCGCACAGCCCCGCCGCGGCCCAGCCGCCGCCCCGCAGCAGCACCAGAATGGGGAACAGCACCCCGGCAGACATGGGCATGGCCACACTGTAGTTGGCGATGAACATGGCGGTCAGGCCGATGACCAGCAGGATCAGGAAGATCAGCGGATCATAAGCCAGCACCAGCCCGCCGAAGGCCGCCAGGCCCTTGCCGCCCTTGAAACCCATGTAGAAGGGGAACACATGGCCCACCACCGCCGACAGACCGGCAACGACCTTCAGCAGCGCAAGCCTGGGGTACAGGGCCCGGGCGATCAGCACCGCCGCCGCGCCCTTGAAAATGTCCAGCAGCATCACGGCGATGCCCCATTTCCGGCCAATGACCAGCATGGTGTTGCTGGCGCCCAGATTACCGGTGCCCTGGGTCCGCAGGTTGATCTTTTTGACGGCGGAGACCATGGCCGCCGGATTGATGCAGCCCAGGCCGTAGCCGATGAGAATACATATCAAGATTTCCATTATCAAAATTCCTTTGTCGAAAGATGTCATATATTATAGTTGAAATAAACGCCGTTGTCCAGACCAATTGGAAACTTTTTTCTGGCGGATAGCCGTGTTTTTTAGGCGAAACGGCAGAAATATATCCCCAATCCCGGGAATCGTTGTGACAGGTGCCAAGTTGACAGGGGGCTGGGGAAATGTTAAAATACTAATGTATAAAGGAGGGATTGCCATGGCCCATGGATTGCTGAAAACCGTCGCCGTCACGACTGCGGCGCTGTTGTGCCTGAGCTTCGGCGGCTGTGCCAAGGAGCAGAAGGAACCCTATGTGCCCACCCGCAGCGATGCCCCCCTTGTGACGCTGGCGACGAGCCCTGTCTCCGGGCAAACGTATTCCCCGGTTTATGCCAGCGCTTTTGAAAATACCATCTTCCTTGCCACCTATCCCGTTGAGGAATGGGAAGGGGAGGAGCCTGAATGTCCCCCCCGTCAGGTTTCCACCGGCGGCCGCATCTGCTGCGGCGGCGAGCATGAAGGGGAGAAGCCCATCACCCGGGTGGTGATTCTGGATACCCTGGTGCCCCAAAGCACCCGGGACTGGTTCCGGGGTATGGCGACCCTTGGCGTCATTGAGGGGCTGGAGAAAATCCAGACCGACAAGGTGACGGATATGAGCCATATGTTCTCCGGTTGCGTCCTGCTCAGCTCTCTGGATGCTGAAGGCTGGCAGATCCCTGCTGAAGTGGATATGACCGGCATTTTCAGCGGCTGCGATGCCCTGTCGGCCAAGCCCGGCTGGTACACCGGCGAATGATTGGATATTATTGCTAGAATAAGGCTGTGAACTTTGGGTAAAATGTCAATTTCCGAATTGTAAATTTTCTATTATAATAGGTCTGGTATACCCCTAAAAATTACAAGGAGGAAAAACAATGAAAATCACCAACAAGCGCCTGGTCAGCATCCTGCTGTGCCTGGCAATGGTTCTGGCTGTGCTGCCCGTGGCAGCTTTCCCCGCCGGCACCACTACTCTGTACTGCGCTGCTCCCGATTCCTGGACCAACGCCAATGTCTACTGGTGGGGCTCCAGCACTTCCGTCAGCTGGCCCGGCGAGGCTATGACCCTGGGCACCGACGGCCTGTGGTACTATGCTGTTCCCTCTGATGCCACCAACGTCATCTTCAACAATGGCTCCGTTCAGTCCGATGACCTGGTTATGCCCGCCGACGACAAGGTGCAGTTCAACTACTCCGCCAAGGAGTGGGTCACTTACGGCTCCGAGATCATCGTTCCCGAGACCGTTTACTACCTGCGCGGCACCATGAACGGCTGGGGCGCCACCGATGCTCTGACCAACAACGGCGATGGCACTTACTCCATCACTGTGTCCCTGGCTGCCGGTGACTACATGTACAAGGTCGGCACCGATGACTGGAGCTGGTCCTGCCCCGCTGCCGATGCCAGCCTGAGCCTGGCTGAGGACTGCGACGTTACCTTCGTCCTGGATGTGGAAGCTTACACCGTTACCGCTACCGCTGGCAGCATTGTCGTGCCCGAGTACGACTACTATGTCGCCGGTTCCGCCGGTCTGTGCGGCGTTGAGTGGGATCCCACTCAGAACCTGATGGCTGCCGACGGCGAGGATCTGTACACCATCACCTTCTCCAACATCGAGGCTGGCTCCTACGAGTTCAAGGTCACCACCGGTTCCTGGGATACTCCTGCCTATGGCAACAATGGCGAGAACTACGTCATTACTGTTGATGCTCTGTCCAACGTGACCATCAATTTCAATGCCGCTACCACCGAGATCACTGTTGACATCGCTGAGGTCGCTCTGTCCTCCGCTCCCGCAACTCTGGTCCTGGGCGACAACGCCTTCGAGATCGTTGATGGCGACACCAACGCTCTGACCTCCACCTACACCGCCACCGAGGCCGGTGTTCTGGTTGTCAATGTTTCCGCTATGTCCACCTTCGATGCATATGAGCAGGTTTGGAACGATGTTCCCGCTGCTTACATCCCCATGCAGTTTGGCCGTATGTATGCGATCCTGGTCAACGGCCGGCAGGTTTGGCTGCCCGGCGAGGTCCAGGTTGAGGCTGGCGACGAAATCACCGTCGGCGTTCAGAGCTACATGGGCAATGCCGCTAAGGTCACCGTCAACCTGTCCATCCGTGAGCTGGGCAGCAAGGACGTGAAGTGGCAGCTGAAGGGCGATGCTTCCCCCAACGACGAGACTGTTGACCTGCGTCTGATCTCCTACATGGAGTCCCTGAGCTACAGCTCTGTTGTTTTCAATGTCACCGTCAATGGTGTCACCCAGAACCTGCCCTGCACCAAGGTTTACGAGTCCATCAATGCCAACGGCACTCCCGTTGCCGCCGGCGAGCTGTTCGACTACGCGAACTACCTGGTCACCTACATCATCGAGGACGTTCCCGCTTCCGCTTTCGACAGCGAGTTCGAGGTTTCCGTGACCTGGACCGACCTGGATGGTAATGCGACCACTTCCACCGAGACCCGCACCATTGTCATTTCCGACAATTGGGCCTAATATAATTAAGTAAAGGAGAAACGTCCAGATGAAGAACATCTACGAGATCGCTGAGATGGAGATTTCCGTCTTCGAGTGCGAGGATGTCATCACCACCAGCGGTCTGCCCGGTGTCAGCGATGACGATTTCAACGGCGGCGCTATCAACTAATTTCGCCCCAGTGCAGCAGGCACCGCGTTAGCGGTGCCTGTTTTGCTTTGTAGGAATTACCAAGAAAAAATGTTAATTTTTAAGCAATTTGCCACTTCCCTAATGGGGAGAATTCTTGTATAATGAGCATGGTGTATTCTCATGCAAATAATCTTAAACAAGGAGGAAAAACACAATGAAGTTCACCAACAAGCGCCTGGTCAGCATCCTGCTGTGCCTGGCAATGGTTCTGGCCGTGCTGCCCGTGGCAGCTTTCGCCGCTGGTACCACTACTCTGTACTGCGCTGCTCCCGATTCCTGGACCAACGCCAATGTCTACTGGTGGGGTTCCGCTGGTACCAATCCTAGCTGGCCCGGCGAGGCTATGACCAAGGGCGCCGATGGCCTGTGGTACTACGAAGTTCCCTCTGATGCCACCAACGTTATCTTCAACAACAAGGTTGGCGAGGACGGCGTTCAGTCCAGTGACTTGGCTATGCCCACCGACGACAAGGTGCAGTTCAACTACTCTGCCAAGGAGTGGGTCGCTTACGGCTCCGAGATCGTCGTTCCCGAGACCGTTTACTACCTGCGTGGCACCATGAACGGCTGGGGCGCCACCGATGCTCTGACCAACAACGGCGATGGCACTTACTCCATCACTGTGTCCCTGGCTGCTGGCGACTATATGTACAAGGTCGGCACCGATGACTGGAGCTGGTCCTGCCCCGCTGCCGATGCCAGCCTGAGCCTGGCTGAGGACTGCGACGTTACCTTCGTCCTGGATGTGGAAGCCTACACCGTTACTGCCAATGCTGACAGCATCGTTGTTCCCGAGTACACTTACTACGTTGCTGGTTCCGCCGGTCTGTGCGGCGCTGAGTGGGATCCCGCTGGCTGCCAGATGACCGAGCAGGCTGACGGCACCTACGCCATCACCATCGAGAACGTTGCTGCCGGTTCCTACGAGTACAAGATCGCCACCGGCTCCTGGGATACCCCTGCTTACGGCTACGAGGGCAGCAACATGGCTCTGAGCCTGGAGGTTTCTGCCAATGTTACCATCACCTTCGATCCCGCTACCGAGTACATCGGCTGGGAAGTGGAGTACCTGGAAGAGGTTCCCTCCGACTACATCAAGTGGCAGCTGAGTGCTGATGTCAACGCCGAGTCCGCTACTGCTGACCTGCGTCTGCTGGCTGGTCTGGATTCCCTGGACTACGACAATGTTTACTTCGTTATCGACGGCGTTGAGTACGCCTGCGAGGCCGTTCACGAGTACGTCAAAGAGTACGGCGATCCTATTGCTGCCAGCGGCATCTTCGAGGGCGCTTCCTATGTTGCTGCCTATACCATCGAGGGCATTGCGATTGCCAATACCGAGATCGTTGTCTCCGTTATCTACGAGGCTGACGGCGTTCAGACCGAGACCGTCGAGCGCACCATCGTTGTCTCCAGCGCAGTCTAACAAACTGATCATCATAAAAAAGGAGAGCAAGCTATGAAGTACATCGAAGCAAAGATGGAAGTCCTGGCCTTCACCGCCGAGGACGTCATCGCCACCAGCGGCAACGGTCTGGCTGACCTGGTTGTCGATGTGGATACCTCCAATATGGGTGTCATCCACTAATTCAGCAATTTCCCAAAAAACAAGCACCGCTTCGGCGGGGCCTGTTTTTTGGGATTGGTATTGTTCTGCTGGAAAAAACGTATTTCGTGGGGCGCGGATTGATCCGCGCCACGCTCGCCCGTGATTGAGAAGAAAGCCCCTTCTGAAAACGTGTCCTTTCGCTTATTTGCAGTATTCCATGATAGCGGGGATAAGTCCCCGCCTACGGAGGGGTGCTGCTGCAAACAATCATTGACTACCTCGCCACCGACGGGTTTTTCGGAGAAATGTACGAAAATCAGGTAAATTTATTGGCAAATCCCACAATACCCATTTGTGGAAAGATGATGTATAATGTTATCATGGTTCTAAGAAGAATCAAATTAAAAGGAGGAATATCTTATGAACAACATGAAGCGCCTGCTGAGCATCCTGCTCTGCCTGGCAATGGTTCTGGCTGTCCTGCCCATGGCAGTTTCCGCCGCCAGCACCACCACCCTGTACTGCGCCGCTCCCTCTAGCTGGACCAACTGCAACGTCTACTGGTGGGGCAGCTCCGCCACCAACCCCGGCTGGCCCGGCGAGGCTATGACCAAGGGTTCCGATGGCATCTGGTACTATGCCGTTCCCTCTGATGCCGGCAATGTCATCTTCAACAATGGCAGCGCCCAGACTACTGACCTGGTTATGCCCACCGACGACAAGGTTCAGTGGAACTACGACGCCAAGGAGTGGGTCACCTACGGCTCCGAGGTCGAAGTCGTTGAGACCGTCTACTACATCCGTGGCACCATGAACAACTGGGGCGTGACTGACCCCATGACCAAGGTCGATGACACCAACTACACCCTGACCATGGATCTGGCTGCCGGTACCTACGAGTACAAGGCTGCTATCGAGGATTGGTCTTGGTCCTGCCCCTCCGGCGGCAACCTGACCCTGACCCTGGATGCTGACGACACCGTCACCTTCAACCTGGATCTGGCTGCCAACTCCCTGACCTACACTCTGGGCAGCGGCACCGTCGTGGAAGTCGAGTACTTCCTGCGCGGCACCATGAACGAGTGGGCCACCAACGATAAGATGGTCAAGCAGGACGACGGCACCTACGCCATCACCCTGTCCCTGGCTGCCGGTACCTACGAGTACAAGGCTGCTACCGCTGACTGGAGCTTCTCCGTTCCCGGCGGCGACAATGCTGTCCTGACTCTGGCTGAGGCCGCTGACGTCACCTTCGTTCTGGATCTGGCTGCCGGCACCCTGACCAACAATGCTCCCACCGGCGGTGAACCCGTGGATCCCGAGCCCGAGCCTGATCCCGATCCCGTTGAGACCGTGTACTACCTGCGCGGCGACATGAACAGCTGGGGCCTGGATAACCCCTTCACCAACAATGGCGACGGCATCTACACCGTGACCATCTCCCTGGCCGCCGGTACCTACCAGTACAAGGCTGCCATCGAGGACTGGACCTGGGCCGTTCCCGAGGGCGACAACCTGACCCTGACTCTGGCTGAGGCTGCTGATGTCACCTTCACTCTGAACACCAACGACTACACCCTGACCAACGATGCTCCCGTTGTCGAAGAGCCCGCTCCCGAGTACGATTACTATGTTGCCGGTTCCGACACCCTGTGTAGTGAGTTCTGGAATCCCGCTGCCGACAAGATGACCCTGGGCGAGGATGGCCTGTACACCATCACCTTCCAGAACATCGCTGCCGGTACTCACGAGTACAAGATCGCCACCGGCACCTGGGAGCCTTCCTACGGTTACGGCGATGGCAACTACTCCGTTACCACCGAAGCTTACCTGTCCAACGTGACCATCACCTGGAACGCTGAGACCAAGGAAGCCAACGCTTCCGTGGAAGTCGTCGTTGCTGAGGAGCCCGGCGCTGCCGACATCAAGTGGCAGATCACCAACGGCACCACTGCCGAGTCCGCTACCACCGACCTGCGTCTGATCTCCTGGGTCGACAGCCTGGACTACGAGTCTGTCGTCTTCACCGTGACCATCGACGGCACCACTCAGGATCTGGCTTGCACCAAGGTCTACACCTCCATCAACGCCGCCGGTGTTGCTGCTGCTGCTGGCGACATCTTCGAGGGCGCTGAGTACTTCGTGACCTACGTCATCGAGGGCATTCCCGCCGAGAACTATGACAGCGAGATCACTGTCAGCATGACCTGGATCGACCTGGAAGGCAACGTCACCACTTCCGACGCCCGTACCATCGTCATCTCCAGCGACTGGGCCTAATCCCAAACTTTTCTAAACGACAGCCACCGCTTCGGCGGTGGCTGTTTTTTGATAGGTTACACCGTAGGAACGGATTGCCGCGGACTGTGCCTCGCAATGCAATCTTGCACAGGCAACCGCTCCTTTCCTATCCAATCCATCGGCCATCAGCCTTCCCGATTTGTGAAAGAATTTCTTTACAACTACCCAAATCAATGATAAAATGAAACATATCAAAACCTTTTGGAGGGATCACGATGTTGTCTGTGAAGAAATTTTTATCCGCCTTTCTTGTGCTGGCGCTGGTTCTGACCCTGGTGCCCATCAGCCCCGCCAAGGCGTATGGCCAGGGCAGCCTGGAACTGGGCGAATCCGTCGTTGTGGATATGCCCCACGGGGATGCCACCACCCCCATCGGGTCCGGTCCCAGCCTGGCCAGCGGCAACCATGAAAAATGGATCGACCGCATCGCCAACCTGCCTGCTTATGGCAGCACTTTCTACACTTGGCTGGAAAACAATGCCACCGCCGCCGGCGTTCTGGCCGACCCCACCAAGGCTACCCTGCGGAAGGAAACCTACATTTATCAGTTGACCAGCATCCAGGCATCTGCCGACTATACCTACACCAGCAGCGAAAACCCGTCGGATGCAGCCGCTGCGGCCGCCCGGGCTCATGCTGACAAGGTGTTTGCTGTGGTGATGGATTACGCGGTGGAAATCTACAGCGCCTTCCATCGGGATCACCCCGAGGTTTTCTGGCTCAGCGGTCAGAGCAGCTACAACTGGAGCTTATCCTATCAGAATGAGTATGCCAACGGCTCCGGCATGGTGACCTACACCATGCGGATTTACTTCAATCTGCAAAGCAGCACCTTCGACATCCGGGACAGCGCCTATCGGACCACCGCTGCCATCAGCAGCGCCATCGCCCAGCGGGATGGGGATGTGGCCGAAATTCTGGCCGACTGCCCCACCGATGCTTCCGTTTACGAACAGTTGCGGTATCTGAATAAGACCCTCACGGAGACCAATGTTTATAATTCCGACGCCCGGGAATCTGTGTCCATGATGCCCTGGCAGTGTCTCAGCGCCCTGGCCGGTGCGGATGCCGCCTACGGCCCCGTCTGCGAGGGCTATGCCAAGGCCTTCAAGGTCCTCTGCGATCGGCTGGATATCCCCTGTACCCTGGTAGAGGGCGATGCCCGCAGCAGCAAGTCCGAAATCGCAGGCCCCCATATGTGGAACTATGTTCAGGTGGACGGCGGCTGGTATGCCGTGGATGTGACCTGGAATGACCCCCTGAGCGACAGCGACGACGGCATTGTGTCCGGCCACGAGAGCGAGGATTGGTTCCTGCTGGGCAGCGACAGCCAGGTCGGCACCAATTTCAGCTTCCTGGAATCCCATCCCGTGACCAATGTGGTTACCACCGGCGGCATGAATTTCAGCAATGGCCCGATTCTGGAGCAGGACGCCTATACCCCCGGCAGTAATTATTTGGATATCGCCCCCTACCGCTCCGCCAGCGGCTACACCGCACCGGAGAAGGAGGGCATGATCTTCGCCGGATGGTATCGGGATGCGGCCATGACTAAGCCCCTGAGCAAGACCGCCGTCACCGGCTATGCCTACGCTAAATTCGTCGATGCCAGTACCCTGAGCCTGAAGTATCAGCTCAGTGCCGATGTGTCCGCGGAGAAGACCACTACGGATCTGCGGCTGTTGACCGGCGTAGAGAGCCTGAACCTGAGCGGCGTTTGGTTTGCGGTTAAGTTCAACGGCAATAGTCTGAAACTGAACTGCACCAAGGTTTACAACCAGATTCTGGTCAATGGCCAGCCCAGCGGCGCAGCCAGCCGGTATTTTGGCTCCGATGCGGACTATTTCGCCGCTTTCATCATCACGGGCATTCCACAGTCCGCCTTCGATTCTCCCTTTACCGTCACCCCAACCTGGAAGACCCTGGACGGCACCGAGGTCAGCGGCACATCGCGCACCTTCACTGTTCGGGATAGTTTGTGATAATTCTTCGGAAAAATCCGAAAAACCTATTGAAATTGCGGAATTAATATGATATAATTTCTATGTTCAGCGTTTTACTGAAATTGACTACAAGGGGTGTAAACAATGAAGCTGTTCTACGAGGCTGTGGAGATGGAAATCTCCGAGTTCGAAATCAAGGATGTCATCACTACCAGTGGCGCTACCGGCTGTTTTGCTGAGGGCGGTTCTTCGGTTTTCGATCCCGATACCGAGGACAAGGGCTCCTTCGATGACCTGTTCGGTCAGGGCTGATTCCACCAACCGAGAACTGATGAAAAACAGGCGCTGCTTTGGGCGGCGCCTTTTTTCAAAGATGGAGACAATATGACTGATTTTACCATTTCTCTGGCGGGGAAAATCATAGGGATTTCCGCCATTTATCCCCAAATACGGGATTTTTGTTCCAACTATCTGGCGGAGGGGGAACCGGATTTCTCCGTTGTTTCCACCGAGGCGGACATTGCTTTTGAGCAGGAAAAATCCGCCCGGGAGGATTTGATCGAGGGCAGACCCGCCCAGACCTATCCCGCCCCATACCTGGAGACCCTGGCGGTTTACCGGAAAATTGCGGAGAAAATGCTGGATTACGATACCATCCTCTTCCATGGCTCTGCCATCAGTGTGGACGGCCAGGCCTACCTTTTCACCGCCAAAAGCGGCACCGGCAAATCCACCCACACCCGGCTCTGGCGGGAGCGCTTCGGCGATCGGGTGGTGACCGTCAACGATGATAAGCCCCTGCTGAAGATCGAGGCGGATCGGGTGCTGGTCTGCGGCACCCCCTGGGATGGCAAGCATCGCATCAGCACCAATATCATGGTGCCCCTGAAGGGCCTGTGTGTCCTGACCCGGGACACCGTGAACCACATCGAGCCCCTGGAGGTTATGGATGCCATGCCCATGCTGCTGCAGCAGAGCCACCGCCCCGCTGATCCGGCGTCGGTGCTGAAGCTCCTGGGGCTGCTGGAAAAATTGACGAAAGTCACCGGGCTTTACCGCCTGGGATGCAATATGGACCCGGAGGCGGCCCAGGTGGCCTTCGACGGCATGAACAGAAAGGACGATTGATTATGAAACTGAAAGACGGATTTGTGACCCATGAAATGGGCGGCGAGCAGATTATGGTCGCCACCGGCGCTGCCACTTTTGCGGGCCTGGTGCGCTCCAATGCCACCGCGGGCTTTATTGTGGACTGCCTGAAGGAAGAGACCACCCGGGAGGCCATCATCGCCAAGATGCTGGAGAAGTACGATGCCACCCCCGAAATCATTGCTGCCGATGTGGACAAGATCATTGGCAAGCTGCGCTCCATCAAGGCTCTGGATGAATAAATCCACCATCGAAGAGGAGCTGCTGCGCAGCGGGCAGATTGTCCAGCCCAACGTGGGCGACAGCATGATGCCCCTGCTGAAGCAGGGCCGGGATCTGATGATTATCGACCGGAAGCCCGAAGGCCGCTGCAAGCGGTTGGACGCGGTGCTTTACCGCCGGCCCGATGGGAAATATGTGATGCACCGCATCCTGAAGGTCCGCAAGGACGATTATGTGATCTGCGGCGACAATCGGTGCAACAAGGAATACGGCGTGCCGGATAGTTGGATCCTGGGGGTCCTGACCGGCGTGATCCGCAAGGGGAAGCAAATTTCCGTCCGGGATTGGCGGTATCTGCTCTATGTGCATCTGTGGTGCGACTTTTTTCCCATCCGTTCCCTGATTATCCGGGTGATCCGGCGGCTGCAAAGAAGGAATCGTAAAAAATGAAGCAAAAATCCGGCGATAAAGCGACTTTGAAGTGGCTGCTGTCCGTTTCCAAGGGAAGGAAACGGTATGTGGCCCTGCTGACACTGGTTCAGGTGCTGCTGGGCGGCTCCAGCACGGGCTATGCCCTGTTTATGAGCGGCCTGGTGAACGGCGCAGTGGCCAGGGACGAAAAGCGGTTCCTGACGTTTGCGCTGCTGCTGGTGGGCCTGGTGATTTTCCAGTTTATCATGCGGACGCTCTTCCGGTATTTGGATGAATACTGCCGGGCCAGCCTGGAAAATGCCCTGAAAAAACGGCTGTTCCAGGATCTGTTGACCCGGGATTATGCCACGGTCACCGCCACCCATTCCGGCGAGTGGCTCAACCGCATGACCTCCGATGCCAATGTGGTGGCCAACGGCCTGACCCATATCATTCCCGGCTTCTCCGGCACCGCGGTGCGGATGATCGCAGCTGTTGCACTGCTGATCGCCATCATTCCGGCCTTTGCCGTGGTGGTGCTGGTGGGCGGCGCCTTCATCATTCTGATGACCTGGGTGCTGCGCCGAATGATGAAGCGGCTCCATAAGAAGGTGCAGGAAGCCGACGGTGAGCTGCGGGTGTTCCTGTCGGAGCGGCTGAGCAGTCTGATGATCCTGCGGGCCTTTGGCCAGGAAAAAACCGCTCTGGAGCAGAGCGAAGTGCTGATGCACGGCCACCAAAATGCCCGGATGAAGAAAAACCGGGTGTCCAGCTTTTTTCATAACAGCTTCGCTGTTGCCATGAACTGCGTGTATGTGCTGGGCGCGGTGTACTGCGGCTATGGCATCCTCAATGGTGTTATGACCTACGGCACCTTCACCGCTGTGCTGCAGCTGGTGAGCCAGACCAATGCGCCCATTGCCAATATTTCCGGCTATTTCCCCCAATATTCCGCCATGCTGGCCAGTGCCGAGCGGCTGATGGAGGCTTCTTCCTACCCCGAAGAGGCCAGCGAGCCGGAGCATGAGAATATCCCCGGGTACTACCGGGACTCCTTCCGCTGCATGGGGCTGCGGAATGCGTCCTTTACTTATTTGCCGGTGGGTGATTTGGAAGCCGGCAAGGAAGGCCGCCGTCAGGTGCTGAAGGACCTGGATCTGGAAATTCACAAGGGCGAATATGTGGCCTTTTGCGGGCCTTCCGGCTGCGGCAAGAGTACCGTGCTGAAGCTGCTGATGTGTATGTACCATCTGGATGGCGGCCAGCGGTATCTGGTGGGCCGGGAAGGGGAGACCCCTCTGACCGCCGGTTGGCGGGAGCTTTTTTCCTATGTGCCCCAGGGCAACCAGCTGATGAGCGGCACCATCCGACAGGTGGTGACCTTCGCCGACGAGGCGGATATGCAGCGGGAGGCGGACATCCGCCGGGCGCTGACCATCGCTTGCGCCGACCAGTTCATCAACGAATTGCCTGATGGGCTGGATACCCTGCTGGGCGAGCGGGGCGCTGGCTTGTCCGAGGGCCAGATGCAGCGCATCGCCATTGCCCGGGCCATTTTCTCAGACCGTCCGATCCTGCTGCTGGACGAAGCCACCAGCGCCCTGGACGAGGAAACCGAGGCCAAGCTGCTGGATAATCTGCGCTCCATGACGGATAAGACGGTCATTATCGTCACCCACCGCCCTGCGGCGCTGGCGATTACCGATAAGATCATCCATTTTGAACCCAATGAAGAATAATCAAGAGCCGTCGCTTGTGCGACGGCTCTTGTTGCTTATTCGTGATTATGCAGCAGTTCGTGGGCTTTGCTCTTGAAGTAGCCGTTGTAGAACACGTCCATCAGGGGGTTTTCGTTGGATTTCTTGATGGCCATGTCGCCGTCGGCGGCGTAGAGACCCTTGGTGCGGGTTTCGGCACGGATCACCTTTGTGCCGTCGGTGGGCAAAGCCCAGCACTCCCACCCCCTGGATCTCATTGCAGACCCGGACGCAGTTGCCGCAGAGGATGCATTTATTGGGGTCCCGGACGATGGCCGGAGAGGAGAAATCCACCGCCACAGGCACCCAGGCAGGAAACGGTCTCCACGGTGAACATCATATCGTCGGTGGTGTGCTTTTTCTTGCTCAGGCCCAGCTCCTTCCACAGGGCCTCGCACATGGCAGGCGGTGCCGTCGCAGACCTTGATGACGTACTTGCCCTTGGCCTCGAAGGAGAAGTTTTCGTAGAAGGTGGCCACCGAATAGGCTTTTGTTTCGGTGATGCCGATTTCCTGGGCCACATAGCTCAGCAGCTCTGCCGGCAGGTAGCGGTACTCCGCCTGGATATCCTGCATAATGGGGATCAGGGACCCGGCTTTTCGCCCATAGTGGGCGATTATTTCATCCGTTTTCTCGTAATAGGATTTATCAAGCATATGGCATCCTCCTTATTTCGCCTGATTTCACGAAGATATTATACCACAGGTTTCGACAAGATGCACGATTTTCTCGGTTCCGGACGTAAAAAATTGGGCAGTTTTCTGTATATTTTGACCATTTTATACCATTTGTATCGATATCTTTGGTTTGATAATGCAGGAAAGGATGATTGACAGAAGGACCCTGGGGGCCGATGTGGGCATCGGCCCCTACAAATACATTATTTTGATTCCGCCAATCAATCATTCAAAATGCAACAAGACGGGGGCGAATGCCCCCGTCTTGTGAAAACGGAAATTATGATTCTTTCAAAAACCGGGAGTAGCCCTGGCCGTACTGGACGCACCGGGAGACGCGGCTCAGGGTGGCGGAGGAGATGTCCGCCTGGGCGATGGTTTGGTTGTAGGTGTTGCCAGCCAGCAGCAGCTTGGCCGCATAGACCCGCTCCGCCATTTTTTCGATCTCCTTGGCGGTGCAAAGGTCGTTGAACAGGGCCTGACAGTCCTCCAGGGTCTCCATCCGGAGGATCAGCCGGTACAGCGCCTCGATCTTTTCGTTCATGGGGCTACCTCAGAAAATGTTCTGGGCCCCGTGGAGGAAGGCTTTGGTCTTTTCGCTCCTGGGGTTTTCAAAGACCTGCTCCGGGGTGCCCATTTCCTCGATGACGCCGTCGGCCATGTAAATGACCACATCTGCCACATTCCGGGCAAATTCCATCTCGTGGGTCACCACGATCATGGTGGTGTCCTTGTCCTTCAGGCCCCGGATGACCCGCAGCACCTCGCCGGTGAGTTCCGGGTCCAGGGCGCTGGTGGGCTCGTCGAAGCACAGTACCTCCGGGGACAGGGCCAGGGCCCGGGCGATGGCTACCCGCTGCTGCTGGCCGCCGGAAAGCTGGAAGGGATAATTCTCCAGCCGGTCGGACAGACCCACCTGCTCCATGAGTTTGCGGCCCAGTTTGTCGATCTCCTCGGGGGTGCCCTTTTTCAGAAGGGTAGGGGCCAAAGTCACATTTTCCAGGGCATTATACTGGGGAAACAGGTTGAAATTCTGGAAAACCAGACCAAAATGTAGCCGATTCTGCCGAATGGCCTCGTCGGAGAGGGTCGCGGAATCCGCACCGTCGATGAGTTTCTTGCCGCCCACGGTGATGGTGCCTTCGTCCGGCAGCTCCAGGAAATTCAGGCACCGCAGCAGGGTAGTCTTGCCGCTGCCGGAGGAGCCGATGATGGCCAGCACCTGACCCTTTTCCAGGGAAAAGCTGATGCCCTTCAGGACTTCGGTCTTGCCGAAGCTCTTTTGAATGTTGTGAACCTCTAGTAATGCCATAGTTTAACTCCTGAAATAGCTGAGCTTTTTCTCCAGCCGGCCCAGCACGATGGTCAAGAATCCCACGAAAACAAGATAGAACACGCCGGTGTAGAACAGGGGCCAGACCATGGCCTTGGTGGCGGCCAGCTCCTTGGCCTGCTTGATGATCTCGCAGACGATGATGCAGTTGGCCAGGGCGGTGTCCTTGATGAGGGTGATGATCTCGTTGGACATGGGGGGCACGATGCGCTGGATGACCTGCTTCAGCACGATATGCCGGAAGATCTGGGACTTGGTCAGGCCCAGCACATAGCCGGCCTCGTACTGGCCCTGGGAGATGCTCTCAATGCCGCCCCGGTAGATCTCGGAAAAATAGCAGGCATAGTTGATGGTGAAGGCGATCAGCACCGCGATGATGCGGCCTGCATCCTTCAGCCCGTAGTTGATGAAGAAATGCCGGTCCATCTGGCTGAAGATGGGCGTATCGAACAGCAGACCCGGCACGTAGTAAATGATGAAAATCTGGAGCATCAGCGGCACGCCACGGACGATCCAGACGATGACCTTGGACACGGCCTTCACCGCCTTAAACCGGCTCATGGAGCAGAAGGCGATGGGCAGACCAAGGGGTGCGCCGCAGAGCAGCGTCACCCCAAAGATCAGCAAAGAGATGAGAAAACCGTCAAAAAGAAAGGCGGTTACTTCTAAAAATGTCATAATTTCTTACTTTTTCTGGTCGGAGAAATCGGTGATGGCGGTGCTGGAAACGCCGTACTTTTCGGCCAGCTTGGCGATGGTGCCGTCAGCGGCCAGCTTTTCCAGCTGCTCGTTGACCTTGGCGGTCAGGTCGCTGCCCTTCTTGAAGCCGACGGCGTAGAATTCCACGTCGCTGCTCAGGCCGTCCACGATGATGAGGCTGGCGTAATCGCCCTTGCCCACATAGCTCTTGGCCAGCTGGGCGTCCAGCACGGCGAAATCGGCGGCGCCGGAGTTGACCTCCAGCAGGCAGTCGGTCTGCTTGCCCGCGCCCTTGGTGGTAACGCCATCGAAGGAGGTGGCGTAGGTCTCACCGGCGGAGCCGCTTTCCACAGCGGCCATCTTGCCGGAAAGATCAGCGGCGGAGGTGATGCCGGCGTCCTTCTTGGCTACGATGACCTGACGGTTTTCCATGTAATTGTAGGAGAAGTCCACCTTCTGGGACCGCAGAACGCCGTCGTCATCGGCGGTGTTGCAGGTGAAGCCGTTCCAGATGCAGTCAATGGTGCCGGATTCCAGATCGGTGTCCTTGCTGTCCCAGTCGATCTCCTGGAAGATGACCTTGTAGCCCAGGTTCTCAAAGACGGCCTTGGCCAGGTCGGTGTCGTAGCCGATGAGCTGGCCGTTTTCGTCCAGATAGTTCATGGGGGCGTAGATGGTGTAGCCGACCACGATGGTGGGCTCTTCCTTCTTGCAGCCTGCGAAGCAGGTAACCAGCAGCAGAGCCGCCAGCAGCAGAGCGGTAAGTTTCTTCATAATAAAATTCCTTTCCTTTTCCCTTTCGGGGATTTGATGGGACTATTATACTTTAGCAAGCTAAAGTTGTAAAGAGCCAACCGGGATTTTTGGATAAATGCATGATTCCACCCCCAAATTGGGGCCCGTTCTTGTGCCCATTTACGGCAAAAAATCAGGCCGCTGCGGTTGGCAGCGGCCTGGTAAAAAATTACGAGAAGAAAATGATGACCAGCTGGGCGGCAAAGACCACGGAGATCAGGGCCACAGGGTAAGTGGCGGCGTAGGCAGAGGCAACATCCTCGGTGCCGGTGACATCGATCAGGGTGCCAAGGGCAGGGGTGGAGGTCATGCCGCCGGTGATGGAGCCCAGGTTGTTGAACAGGGGCAGCTTCAGCAGGTATTTCGCCACCAGGAAGCCGATAATCATGGGGAAAATGGTCATAATCATGCCATACAGGAAGTACACCGGCTCAAACAGCTCGATAAACCGGGAGCCGCCGGAGATGCCCGCGCCCATCAGGAAGAATACCAGACCCAGCTCCCGCAGGACCTTCAGGGTGGTGTTCTTGGGCATCAGGCCGATGGGGCCCAGGTGCTGGAAGTGGCCGAAAACCAGGCCCGCCAGCAGGCAACCGCCGGTGGTGGTCAGGGAGAAATTGCCGAATTTCAGGCTGCCGACGACCACGCCGATCAGGATGGCCAGGGCCAGGGGCATCAGGCCAAATTCATCCATTTCGATGAGCTTGCCCTTGTAGACCTTCTTTTCACCCACATCAGTGGCGGTGATCTTGGCCCGCTCAGCGGCCACATCCGCCCGGAGGATCTTGGGCACCAGCTGCACAAACAGCACCACACCCACCACGCCAAACAGATAGGCGATGCCGTAGCCGGTGGAAACAATGCTGTCCAGCCCCGGGGCCACCGCGTCCTTGGCGGCGGAGAAGGCGGGGGTGGAGGTCAGGGCACCGGAGAACAGGCCCACCATCATGGCGGTCAGCTCCGCGTTGCTCAGGTCGGTGAAGCTCCGGCCGATCAGCACGCAGCCTGTGCAAACCGCTGCACCGGACAGAATGATGACCAGACCCAGCAGCACATAAGATTTGAAATTCTTCTTAAAATTGGACACAAAGCCCGGGCCTGCAATGAAGCCCACAGCCGTCACGAAGAACATCAGACCCAGATTTTCGACGATCTTCAGAGCGCCGGAGATGTAGCTCTGTTCCCCGACGGTCAGGGCGCCGGACAGATCCTTGTAGAACACGCAGCCGAAGACCAGCGCGGCGATGAACACACCGGCGGTACCCAGGGAAACGCCCTTAATGGACACCCGGCCCAGCAGATAGCCCACCGCGATCACCGCGAACAGGCACAGCATCATAAAAGGCACGCCTGTGGCGGCGGAGAAGGAAAACTGCATATGGAATCAACTCCTTATATATAATGTTGTATTATAGCCCCGGGGGTGCGGCAATGTCAAGCATCCTGGGTGGATTCTGTATGAAGAACTAAAACCGGGCTCCAAACACCGCAGAATTTGTTACAAGTTTATGTCATGGCCGTTGCTGAATGAGGAACCCTTCGGCGATATTTGGTTGTTGTGGTTATCCCTTTTCGTAAGCAAGACTGCGGAATATGCTTCGGCCCGAAGAATCTAAGACATTTCCTCAAGGAGAAGCCTTGGATGATCCCGTACCAGTGCATTTTGATGTATTGCTTATCAAACCCGATAACCCCAACGATCATTAACACGAACGTGGGGATATTTTGTAAAAATATAGTTGCATTTATTACCAAATTATGCTATAGTAATGGAAGAAAAAGGCACGGTTGCGCCGGAAAATGTAAGGAGGACTCGAAATGGATCAACTTGGATATCAGGGCGGACAGGGCGCCTTTGGCAAATGTCCCTGCTGCGGAAATACGTTGGAACCGGAGGCTGATTTTTGCCCCAGTTGTGGCCGAGCTGTGGCGGCGCACAATCAGCCGAACCCCGAATATGGCATCCCCTACGGTGTGAGCAAGGGTGACTTCCGGCGGCAATACGCCCCACCGGAACAGAAAAAAAGTATTGCGGTCGTGAGCATCATCGGCTATGTGCTGTGCGGCATCAATCTGTTGGTGGCACTGGTGAATCCGTTTGCGCTGATTGATGTGGCGGTATTTCTCGGACTGACCCTTGGAGTCCACTTAAGAAAAAGCAAGGGCTGCGCCATTGCGATGCTGGTTTACGGCATTGTCGGCTGTGTGCTTGGCTTGCTGAGCACTGGAACTCCCACCGGCTGGATTTGGATCATTCTGAGCGCCGTGGCAATGTCGGCAATTCATAAGATCGACTGTGTATATGAGCAGTTTACGGCGGCCAATGCGGACCAAGCGGATCAAAAGTAACACAGAAAAAGGTGGTTTTGCCCAACGAGTGGGACAGACCGCCTTTTTTCTATATGAAGATCGTAAAACAGGGGTGCATTTTCGCTCCTTTTTATTGCACAGAGCTGTTCTGAGTGGTATAATGGAGCCATCCTAAAAGGAAGGTGTTAATTTATGAAAAAGCTTTTTGCGCTGCTTTTGGCCCTGGCGATGCTTCTGTGCGCCTGCGGCAGTGCTTCGGAGCCCTCCACCGGTGCGACGGAAAAGACCACCGCCCCTACCGAGGAATCTACTGAGCCCAGTGAAGAATCCACCGCTCCCAGCGAGGAATCCACCGCTCCCAGCGAGGAGACTACCGTCCCGACCCTGCCCTCCATGGGCACCACCGAGACCCATGAACTGGCGGGTCTGCGATATACCCTCACCGGCAATTTCGAGGAAGTGTTTAAGGACGATTTTTCCGCCAGCTATATGAGCGAGAATCTTTCTGTGGATGTTGGCATTGGCGCCATGGCGGATGCGGATCCGTCCATTGCCGATTCCGCCGCATTTGCCCAGTATTTCCACGATGAAATGTCGGGGTTCGTTGGTGAAGACTATGATGAAGTGGTCATCGGCCAGCGCAACGGCGTTTCCTATGTGCTGATGATCGCCGAAGAGGAGCCTCATACCATGGTCATGGGCTTCTACGTCTGCGGCGAGGTGGGCTGGACCATCGGCCTCAGCGGCTTTGAGCCGGACCTGGATGTGGAGAGCATGATCGACATGGCCACCAGCGGCGTCATCGACGAGTCCGCTATCCCCGAACTGCCGGAGGAGGATGCCCCCCAGTCCCCGGAGAAGGGCGATCCCATGGAGCTGACCTTCTGCGGCCTGGCTTTCCTGCTGGATACCAGCTTCGTCGAGGATTTCCGGGATACCTACTACACCGGCTACTCCAATGGCGCGATCTCTGTGGAGGTTTCCTGCGAGGCCCTGTCTTCTCTGGGCGGCAAGGTGACCAATTCCCAGGAATATGCGGCGTATTTCGCTACCGAATGGGGCAGCTCCCTGGGCGAAGTTTCCTATGGCCTGGCCGGGGAGATTCACTATGTGGTGCTTGATGCGAAGATGTTTAACCAGACTGCGGTCTATGGTTTCTACGTCAGCGGTGATGTGGGCTGGATGCTCTGCGCCGTCAGCGGCGAGGCGGAGCTGAAGGACCGGCTGGTGGAGATCGCCACCGGCGGCACCATTGACGAGGCTTCCATCCCCGTGCTTGATGTGCCCACGCTGCCGGATCCCTCTGAGACCATTTCCTACAAGGGCCTGACCCTGACGCTGCCCGGCGTTGCCACGCCCACCGATGTGGATGCGTCCTTCCTCTATTTTACTTATGATGGCTGGGATTTTGAGGTGGGAGCCGGCACCCAGAATGAACTGCCTGATCCTGTGGCCGACGGCGCCGGGCTGGCCGCGCAGCAGGCGCTCCTTTACGAGGGGCTGTGGGACAGTGTGAGCGTGGACATCTGCAATGGCACCAGCTATGTCTGCTGCCAGGACGCAGATGGTTTCGCTGTGATCCTGGCCTGCTACGTCAGCGGCGATAACTGGTGGACGATTTCCACCATGGATTACTTCGAAAATGTGGAGGACATCATCGAACTGCTCACCGTGGCTACCGTTGACTGACCAGATAAACCCAAACAGGGGAGGGCACCAGGCCCTCCCCTTAAACTGTTGAAAAGAGTTCTTGTATGTGTAAATGATTGGTTAGCGGTGCGTTTGAATTGCGGCGGCCTCCGGCCACCGAGCGCCCCGAAGGGGCGCAATAAGGCTTCCCCCTGGGGGGAAGCTGGCACAAAAAATGGTTCTTTGGAACCATTTTTTGTGACTGATGAGGGGTCTGCACTACGATCACCTGAAATGCGTAGATCATCCGACTGCAGACCCCTCATCCGCCCCTTCGGGGCACCTTCCCCCCAGGGGGAAGGATTGGGCACTCCTGCGCCAGTTCGCAAAACAATCATTTACGACTTAGGGTGCGTTCAAAGGAACGCACCCTGTTGTTATTCTTCCAGCTCTTTCAGAATCTTTCCGTAAAATTCCTCGCTGATTTTGTACTTTTTCAGGTAGACGATGTAGCCCACCACGATCATCAGCAGGGGCACGGCGAACATGGCCAGCTTGATGATCAGCTTGCCGCCGTTGTCGATGGCGTCCACGGTGCCGCCGTCCACCTTAATGCCGGAGAAAATCAGGGTCAGGCTGACGATGCCGGTGGCCAGTGCGCCGCCGATTTTGTTAATCAGGGGCTGGATGGAGAAGGTGATGGATTCGTTCCGCTTGCCCAGCTTCCACTGGCCGTATTCCACGGTGTCCGCCAGGAACATGAGCATCAGGGTCTGGATAAAGGCCTGGCCCACGAACACCAGCACCGCACCCAGGGCGATGAGTACCAGCGAAATCTCTGCGAAGAAGAAAATGGCATAGCCGATTACCACCAGGACGGTGCCCAGGGTGTAAAGCTGCCGCCGGTTCATCCGCCGGGCCACCATGGGATACACCGACAGAGTCCCCAGCTGGGCTACGCCCACCACCGCCACCAGCACCACATACATCCCTTCGTTGCCGAAGAGGTACTTCATGTAGTAAACCGCGAAATTCACCGTGGTGCAGTAGCCTACCATGAACAGCCCCATGGCCAGGGTGGTCCACATGAGCTGGTCGTTTTTCAGCAGCGCCCGGAACATCTGCCGCAGGGTGGTGGATTCCTGATTTTCCGGGGCGGTGCGTTTTTCCTTGATGCCCAGCAGGGGAATCAGCAGCCCCAGCAGATACACCACCGCAATGACCACGGCGCACCAGAACCAGGCCTTCGGCGTGTCGCCCAGGGCGCTGGTCACGGGCTGCCAGGCAACCATGACGATGTACATACCGATATTGGCGCAGATTCGGGCGAAGGCGCCGGTCTTTTCCCGCTGCTTCTGGTCCGGGGACAGCACCGGCAGCAGCGTCCAGTAGCCGATGTCGTTGATGCCGAAGGACACATCCCACAGCAGGTAAGAAATTCCAAACACAATCACGAAGCCCCATCCGCTGCCGATTCCGGCGAACAGCAGCACCGAGAAAACCGCGCTGAGGATGCCGCCCACGGCGATGGCGGGCTTGAATTTGCCCCAGGGGGAGCGGATGTTGTCGATGACCAGGCCCGTGATGGGGTCGTTGAAGGCGTCAAAAATCCGCATCACCGACAAAATCATGCTGGCGGCGGCAAAAACCCACACCGGCAGGCTCAGCACGTCGGAAAGAAAGTACAGCAGGGTGTTGGCCTCGAAGGAATAAAACATATCCCGGCCCACGGTGCCCAGGCCGAAGCAGACCCGATTCCGGGATTCAAGATTTTTCATGGGAATCCTCCTCGATGATGTAAAGTTCCGAACCGAAGTCGGTCAATGTCCGCTGATTTTTGTCGTAGCCGGTGCCCCGGAATACCGGCAGCAGCCGGATACCCGCCAGCAGGGCGGCGCCGGAGATGGTCATTTCCTGGATGCCATCCGGCAGGGTGATGTGCCGGTCGGCGGTGCGAAGGAGGACGCCGTTGGGGTTCAGATTCACCGGGACAACGTGCTTCACCAGATTGCCGAATTGGCCGATCCGCAGCTTTTGGGGGTTGGTGCGGAAGCGGTAGCGCTTGTGCCTGTCCAGCCCCTTCAGCCGCAGGGTCCCATAGCCCGGGGCGGCGGGCACCAGCCCCCGGAAGGTGGCCGCCAGGGTGATTTTGCCGTCGGATACCTGCCAGCCCCCTTGCAGCCGCCGGAAGGTGCCGAACTGAAAGACCTTCCGATATTGCTTATAAAGTTCGATTTGCCCCTGAATTTCCTTCTTTTCGATGGAAATCAGGTGCTTTAAGTCCAGTTCGTAGCCCAAACAGCCGAAAAACGACACATTCGCCCGGGTGCATAGCGGGGTGGAGCGGAGGGTCTGGGCGTGGGGGGCGGCGCTGACGTGGGCGCCGAAGGTGGACTGGGGATAGAGGTAGGAAAGGTTGCCCTGAATGGTCTGCCGCTCCATGGGGTCGGTGTTGTCGGAGCACCAAATCTGGGGGCCGAAGCACAGCATTCCCAAATCAAACCGGTTGCCGCCGGAGGAGCAGCTTTCCAGCAAAATCTCCGGCCGGGGGCCGAAAATCCGGCGCAGTACCTCGTAGAGGCCCAGAATGTAGTCGTGGGCTTTGGCCCCCAAGGCGGTGCTGTGGCGGTTCATGTCCCACTTGACGTAGGAAATGGGGGCGCTGTCCAGGGTGCGGCCCACATTTTCCACAATGTAGTCCCGCACCTCCGGCTTTGTCAAATCCAGCAGGAGCTGATGGCGGCCCAGCAGAGGCTGGAAGCCGTCGGTCAGGGCCCAGTCCGGGTGAGCCCGGTAGAGGTCGGAATCGGGATTGACGGACTCCGGCTCGAACCAGAGGCCAAATTCCATGCCCAGGGAGCGGATTTTGGCCCCCAGCCCCTTGAGCCCATGGGGGAGCTTTTTGGGGTTGACGTTGTAATCGCCCAGACCGGCGGTGTCGTCGTTGCGCTGGCCGAACCAGCCGTCGTCCAGCACGAACAGCTCGCAGCCCAGGCTTTTCGCCTCCTTTGCCAGGTTCACCAGCCGCCGGTGGTCGAAATCGAACATACAGCCCTCCCAGCTGTTGAACAGCACCGGCCGCTCCTTCTCCCGGAACTGCCGGGGGATGATGTGGTCGTGGACAAAGCGGTGCATTTTTTCGGACAGGCCGCCGAAGCCCTGGTCAGAGAAGGCCATCACCGCCTCAGGGGTCTCAAAAACCGCGCCGGGTTCCAGAATTTTTGCAAAATTGTTGGGGGAAATGCCCTGGACCACCCGGGTCAGCCCCTGCAAAGAGCGCTGGGTGGCGGCATAATGGTTGCCGGAGTAAATGAGGTTGAAGCCGTAGACCCGGCCCGCATCCTCGGTGGCGCCGGGCTCGCTGAGGAGGAACCCGGGATTATGCCGGTTGGAGGAGGCACCGGTGGTGCTTTCGTTGACGATGCGGCTGTCCAAAACCGGCACCCGATGCTTTCGCGCCTCCGCGATCCAGCCCCCGTCGAAGGTGGTCATTTCGTAGTCACCGGGCAAATCCAGGAGGCTGGACATGAATTTGGTGACGGTAATGGGGGCGTCGCCGGTGTTTTGAAGCCTTGCCCGCCGGGTCAGAACCCCGTCGAAGAGGGTAAAATAGAGATTCAGTTCCGCTCCGGGCTGGGTCATGGTGATTTTCAGGGTTTTCGCAAGACCCTTAGCCTGGGGCAGGGGGGAGTCCATGGCCACGATTCCGTCGATAATTTCATGGCTGGCATAGCGAAAATCCGTGGCGGTGCCCAGCTCCAGGGGGCTTTCCCGATAGTCACCCCGGCCGGAGCCGCTCCAGGCCAGGGGCAGGGAATCCGGGCAGCTGGCGGTATCCTTGTCATCCAGCAAAATGGAGCTGCCCCAGCCCAGGCCGGGTTGACAGAGGAACGCCTGCCAGTCGGCAGTTTCCACCGCCTCACCAAAATGCAGCAGCTCCACAAGGCCGTAAGCATTGAGGCGCAAAAGCAGGGAGTAATCCCCCCGATGCAGGCCGAAAATATTGTCCCGGTGAATAATCATGGTCCTCAGCTCCTTTTCGTAATTGCGCGGGCAAATGATTGTTTGGTGATGCATTTGAATTGCGGCGGCCTCCGGCCACCGAGCGCCCCGAAGGGGCGCCATGGCTTCCCCCGGGGGGAAGCTGTCGCCGCCGCAAGGCGGTGACTGATGAGGAATGCGGGCGGAAATGTTCAATTTCGTAAAGATTTCAGGCCTAATAATGGGTAAGATTTCATCAAGTCTTTACGGATTCAACATCTTAGGTTATCGCCCGC
>JAZQHH010000060.1:0-11835 GCA_045540495.1 Faecousia sp. | reverse complement strand
CCTAAAACGACGCGCCAATCTCAACAAGCGTGTCATTGCGAGGCCGCAGGCCGTGGCAATCTCCTGGTACAACTTTGGTCCTAATTCGCACCAAAATCTATGGATAATCCCATTCTATATTGTACGTTCATCGAACTTTTTCCTTATCGTAGATGATACCGGGAGATTGCCACGTCGCTTCGCTCCTCGCAATGACAGCATGATCTTAGCGTGCTAAACAATCATTTACCTTCATAAGAACTTTTTCACTGTATTTGTCAAACCGCACAAATCCCTTCCCGAATCGTTTTCGTAATTTTTGTTGCAAAATCGGCCAAAAAAGGGTATGATATTATAGCTTGGAATATCAGCTTCGCACCGCTTTGTAAAGGAGGGCCAGTGTGAACAGAACAGAAGCATTTGACGAATACGCCCGGGCCCTGCGAACCGGGCAACGTGAATATAAAGAATTGGTCAGCGCCGGTCAGAATCCTTATCCCAAGGTTCTCGACCAGATTCTGCCCGATATTTCCGCCGAATCCACCCAGCGGGTGGGGCTGGTGGAGATTCCCATCGAGCAAATCGTGGGCACCCGCACCGGGGGCCGGATTTGGGCCTTTACCGCAGGCTTCCTGCCCCTGCTGGACGAAAACAGCGAGTTCGCCAGCAAATGGGTCAGCCTCTGCATGGCCAACCTCTCTGACGAGGGCATCCGGGACCCCATTGAATGTTTTGAATACCTGGGAGAATTTTACATACAGGAGGGCAATAAGCGGGTTTCCGTGCTGAAGCACTTTGGTGCCGCCCGGATCGCCGCCAACGTGACCCGAATCCTGCCCCAGCCCGACGATAGCCCCCGGGTGAAGGCCTACTATGAATTTCTGGATTTTTACAAAGTTTCCAAACTCTACAATGTCCAGTACGTCCGCCCCGGGGACTACCAGCGGCTCCTGTCCGCCCTGGGCAAAGAGCCCGGCGAGGAATGGAGCGACCGGGAAAAGCTGACCTTTACCGCCTATTTCCAATATTTCCGGGAGGCGTTCCACGCCCTCAACGGGCGGATGCTGGACCTGAAGCCCGAGGAGGCGCTGCTGCTGTGGCTGCAGGTGTATCCCTTCCGGGATTTGGGCAAGCTATCGACGGAAGAACTGAAAAAAACCCTCTCCGCCATCTGGGAGGACCTGACCGCCATCGCCCAGCCGGAGCCGGTAAAGGTGGAAACCGCCACCCCCAAGGCAAAATCCGGCTTCCTGGGCCGCATCATCACCGCCACGCCGGAAAAGCTGAATGTGGCCTTCGTCCATCAGCTCAACTGCAAGCGCAGCGGCTGGATCAGCGCCCACGACGAGGGCCGGGCCTACCTGGAGGACGTGATGGGCGCCGCCGTCACCACCCAGAGCTTCTTCAACTGCGACACCCCGGAACTGGCGGAGGCCGCCATGGAGGAGGCCATCGAAAACGGCGCCCAGGTCATCTTCACCACCACCCCCCAATTGGGCCGGGTGACCCTGAAAATGGCGGTGAAATACCCCAAAATCCGGTTCCTGAACTGCTCCGTTGACATTCCCTATTCCTCCATCCGCACCTACTACGGCCGGATGTATGAGGCAAAATTCATCACCGGCGCCATCGCCGGTGCCATGGCCAACAACGACCACATCGGCTACATCGCCGCTTACCCCATTTTCGGCGAGCCCGCCTCCATCAATGCCTTCGCCCTGGGCGCCCAGATGACAAACCCCCGGGCGAAAATCGACCTGCGCTGGAGCTGCAAGCCCGGCACCCCGGTGGCGGACTTCATCAGCCGGGGCATTCAGGTCATCTCCAACCGGGAGGTGCCGGGGCAGGACCAGATGTACCTGGATTTTTGCAGCTACGGCACCTATCAGGTGGACGAATTTGGCAGCCTGAGCCCCCTGGGGTCCCCCTGCTGGCTCTGGGGCAAATTCTACGAAAACGTGGTCCGCTCCATCATGTCCGGCTCCTGGGACTCCAACCGGGACGAGCGCCGGGCGGTGAACTACTGGTGGGGTATGGACAGCGGCGTGGTGGACGTGCGGCTGTCTGACAAGCTGCCCGAGGGCGTCCGGGTTCTGGCGGAGCTGCTCCAAAAAGGCATCCGCAACGGCACCATCGACCCCTTCTACCGCCAGATCATCGCCCAGGACGGCTCCCTGAAAAACGACGGCAGCCGCACCTTTACCCCCGACGAAATCCTCCGCATGGACTGGCTCTGCCAGAATGTGGAAGGCGACATCCCCCGTTTTGACGAGATTCTGCCCATTTCCCGGGCCATGGTTCGGGAGCTGGGTATATACAAAGACCAGATTCCTGCCGAAAAGGAGGCCCCATTGTGAAAATACTTGCCGTTTCCGACGAAGAATGCGCCGCGCTGTGGGACAGCTACGTCCCGGGGCGGCTGAAAGATTACGACCTGATCATCTCCTGCGGCGACCTCAAAGCCGATTATCTGACGTTTCTGGTCACCATGGGCCGCTGCCCGGTGCTCTACGTCCACGGCAACCACGATACCTCCTACAATACCTACCCCCCGGAGGGCTGCGACTGCATCGACGACCATGTGATCGTTTACAACGGCCTGCGGATTCTGGGCCTGGGGGGTTGCCTGCGCTACCACCCCGGTGATTACCAGTACACCGAGAAGGAAATGTTCCGCCGTATTGCCAAAATCGACCGAAAGGTGCGGAAATTGGGGGGCGTTGATATCATCGTCACCCATGCGCCCCCCTACGGCGTGGGGGATGCGGACGACCCGGCCCACCATGGCTTCCAGTGCTTCCGGGAGATGATGGAGCTGTACAAGCCCAAATATCTGCTCCACGGCCACGTCCACCTGCGCTACGGCGCCAACCAGCGGGAGCGGCAGTACGGCGACACCAAGGTGGTCAACGTTTCCGAACGCTACGTCATCGAGGTGCCGGACAACCCCTACCCCGAAAAACACCGGGGCGAAATTATCTGGAAAACGAAGCACAAAGATTAACAAAAACCACTGTCATTGCGAGGCCCGAAGGGCCGTGGCAATCCCCCCAGGGTTTCCGGTATCCTTAGGAGATTGCCACGTCGCTTCGCTCCTCGCAATGACAATGGGTTAGTTTTGCATCCCTAACAAAGGAGGGCATCCCATGTTCCCCGGCTTTACGCCTGAAACCATCGATTTCCTCTGGGGCATCCGGCTGAATAACAACCGGGAGTGGTTCCTGGAGCATAAACACCAATACATTGACACCCTCTACGAGGCCATGAAAGCCCTGGGCAAGGACCTGTTCCAGCCCTTCATCGACCGGCCCGGCAATATCCTGAAAGTCAGCCGCATTTACCGGGATGCCCGGCTCCATCACCCGCTCCCTTACAAGGAGAGCCTGTGGATCTGCATCCGTCAGGACGTGGCCTGGTGGGCGGAGAACCCCTGCCTCTACTTCGAAATCAACCCGGACCGGGTCCACTACGGCCTGTTCTGGTGGCAGGGCCGGCCCGCCACCATGGAGTCCTTCCGAAAACATATTGCCGCCAAGCCCGATGAATTTCTGAAGCTCATCGCCGACACCGAGGCAGCGGTGGGGCAGCGCATCACCGCGGAGCTTTACAAGCGGCCCAAGCAGGCCGAGGACCCCCGTCTTGCCCCCTACTTCGCCTGGAAGGGCCAAATCGGCTGCGTCCGGGAGGAAATTCCCAACCCCGAACTCTTCGGCCCGGAACTGGCCACCCGAGTGGCGGATTTCTTCGAAAAACTGATTCCTTTGTATGAATATTTGAACTTTTTCAAAACATAATTCCCCCCCGTAGGGACACCCGGGGACGGGTGTCCCTACTTTTACAACGCATTCTCCTACATTAAACAGAAAGTAAGGTAAACAATATGAAAGTCGTTCTTTGCGGCGCAAATGGCGCCATGGGTAAGCTGATTGATGAGATTCTCGGCGCCGAGTGCGTGGGCCGGGTCAGCATTGACGGGGAAAACAACGTCCCCAAGACCTTCGCCGAGCTGCGCAAGGTGGAGGCCGATGTGGTCATCGATTTCAGCCACCACAGCGCCATCGCCGATGTGCTGGCCTACGCAAAATCCATCAACGCCGCCGTGGTGGTGGGCACCACCGGCCACACCCCCGAGGAGAAGGCCCTGATCGATGCCGCCGCCGGGGAAATTCCCGTATTTTTCACCGGCAATGTGAGCATGGGCATCGCCGTGCTGTGCCGCTTGGCCAAGGAGGCCGCCAGTTATTTCCCGGACGCGGACATCGAGATTGTCGAAGTCCACCACACACGGAAGGTCGATGCCCCCAGCGGCACCGCCCTGATGCTGTTCAACGCCATCAAGGAGGTTCGGCCCCAGGCCGTGGCCAACTGCGGCCGTGCCGGCGAGGGCAAGCGGACCAAGGAGGAAATCGGCATCTCCGCCCTGCGGCTGGGCAATGTGGTGGGCATCCATGAGGTTCACATCCACACCGGCAACCAGTCCCTGACCCTGAAGCACGAATCCGGCTCCCGGGCCATGCTGGCCGACGGCGCCGTGGCCGCCGCCCGGTTCATGGTGGGCAAGGCCGCCGGAATGTACAACATGGAGGACATTTTGGGTTAAAACCTACGGGGACCTCTAGAAAACGAATGTCATTGCGAGCCAGTGCGCACACTGGCGTGGCAATCCCCAAAGGTTTTTTCTGCGGTATTTCGATGTACCGTCTAAATCCTTGAGGGATTGCCATATCGCCTTTGGCTCCTCACAATGACACAAAGGAGACCATCCTATGACCATGGAAGAAATCATCCAAAAACTCACCCTGGAGGAAAAGGCCGTGCTGCTCCAGGGTCAGTCCTCCTGGACCACCTGGGATATCCCCCGGATCCTGCTGCCCAGCATTTTTCTGGCCGACGGCCCCCATGGGCTGCGGAAGCAGGCCGGCTCCGCCGACCATCTGGGGCTGAATGAATCCATCCCTGCCACCTGCTTCCCCACCGCCGCCACCATGGCAAACGCCTGGGACCCGGCGCTGGGGGAGGAACTGGGCCGGGCCATCGGCGAGGAAGCCGCCGCCCAAGGGGTCAATGTGGTTCTGGGGCCGGGGCTGAACATCAAACGCAGCCCCCTGTGCGGCCGGAATTTTGAATATTTTTCCGAGGACCCCTACCTTTCCGGCAAAATGGCCGCCGGATACATCCGGGGCATCCAAAGTCAAGGGGTGGCGGCCTGCCCCAAGCATTTCGCCGCCAACTCCCAGGAGCATTGCCGCATGAGCGCCGATTCCGTGGTGGATGAACGGACCCTCCGGGAAATTTACCTGACCGGCTTCGAAATCGCCGTGAAGGAAGCCCGGCCCAAGGCCATCATGTCCGCCTACAACCCGGTGAACGGCACCTATGCCACCGAAAATCCCCATCTTCTGAAAGAAATTCTTCGGGAAGAGTGGGGCTTTGATGGCTTTGTGGTGTCGGATTGGGGCGCTTGCAGCGACCCCGTGGCCGCCGTGGCCGCCGGTGCGGCGCTGAATATGCCGAACCCAGGCTTTGACTGTGCCCAAATTCTCTGCGATGCGGTGCGGGCCGGGACGTTGGCGGAATCCGCGCTGGACGACCGGCTCCGGGAGCTGCTGAGCGTTGTTCTAAATGCACAAAAAGAAACGCCCGATTTTGATGAAAATGCCCATCACGCCTTGGCGAAGAAATGCGCCGCCGAATCCATCGTCCTGCTGGAAAACGATGGAATCCTGCCCCTGGCCAAGGGGACGAAGGTGGCCCTCATCGGCGATTTCGCCAAAACGCCCCGGTATCAGGGGGCCGGTTCCTCCCAGGTCAACCCCACCCAGGTGGAGGATTTGTTCAGCTGCCTGACGGAGCTGGACATCACCTACGCCCGGGGCTTCCGCCGGGATGGCAAAAAGGCCGAAAAACTCCTGCGGGAGGCGGTTGCCGCCGCAAATAATGCGGAAACCGTGGTGCTTTGCGTGGGTCTTGACGAGCTGGCGGAAACCGAGGGCCGGGACCGGGACCATCTGGAGTTGCCGGAAACCCAACAGACGCTCATCGATGCCCTGTGCCGGGCCAACAAAAATGTGGTGCTGGTGCTCTGCGGCGGTGCCCCCTTCCGGGTGCCCCGGGGCTGCCGGGCCGTGATCCACGGCTACCTGGGCGGTCAGGCCGGGGCTGCTGCCATGGCCGATGCATTGCTGGGCCGCATCAACCCCAGCGGCCATCTGGCCGAAACCTGGCCCGAAAATCTGGAGGACACCCCCTGCCACCGGTACTACCCGGGCCGGGAGAAAACCGCCGAATATCGGGAGGGCCTGTTCGTGGGCTACCGGTACTACGAAACTGTGGACAAGCCGGTGCGCTACCCCTTCGGCCACGGCCTGAGCTACACGAATTTTACATATTCCGACCTGGAGGCCGACAGCCGGAGCGTCCGGGTGACCATCACCAACAGCGGTGAGCGGGACGGTGCCACCGTGGCCCAGGTCTACATCCAAAAGCGCACCGGCAAGGTTTTTGTGCCGAAAAAGGAACTGAAGGGCTTCCAAAAGATCTTTCTGAAGGCTGGCGAAAGCCGCCGGATCACCATTGAGCTGGACGACAAGGCTTTCCGCTATTTCAGCATCAAAACTCAGAAATGGGAGATGGAAACCGCCCATTATGCCATTTTTGTTGGCGAAAATGTTGGCGATTCCCGGCTCAGCACCACGCTGCGGCTCATCGGCACCGATGCCCCCAGCCCCTACAAGGGCCTTCCCAGCTACGAAAGCGGCACCGTCACCAATGTGCCGGACTACGAGTTCGCCGCCCTGCTGGACAGGCCCATTCCGGAGCGCCAACGGGGAGAACTGTCCTTCAACGACCCCCTGTGGCGGCTGAAGGATGCCAAAACCGGCGCCGCCCGGTGGCTGTACCGCCGGCTGATCCGGCGGGTGGAAACATCCAAAAAGCCCAACCTGAATGACCTGTTCATTCTGAATATGCCCTTCCGGGCCCTGGCCCAGATGACCAAGGGCCGCATCAGCCGGGCCATGGCGGAGGACATCCGCTACTGGGCCGACGGCCACTTCTGGACCGGCCTGGGCCGCCTGATCCGTGGCTGGTTCCGGGCCAGAAAAATTGACCGCCACTACCGCAAAGAGCTGGACTACGGCCCCCGGGATTATTAAAAAAAGCGTGTTGCAAAATCTGCAACACGCTTTTTCGCGTTCAATTAACCGATTTTGGTCAGTTCCAGGGAATCCATGCCCATTTCGGCCAGGCCCTCGGCCAGAGAGCCGCCGGAGAGGGTCAGCACATCGCCCGCAACGGCATAATCCGCGGTCTGCTCACCCATATACAGCACGCCGTCGGCCACGGAATACTCCATGCTGGCAGAGGTGGTGCCATCCATGGCCTCCAGCACGATGTCCATGAACATATCCACCGTGATGAAGGACTCATAGAATTCGGTGACCGTCATGCCCATGGATTCCATCATCTCGGCCTCAGCGGCCTCCTTGCCGCCCATTTCCTCGTAGACCAGCTCCACCATGTAGGGAATAGCATCATCCAGGAAATCCTCCAGATTCGCCCGGAGGGCATCCTCGTCGATGGCTACGGTGCACATGCCGTCCTCGTCGAAGGCCATGGTCAGCACCACGGTCAGCGTGGCGTCCAGGTCGGGCATATCCATCATGGTGCCGTCAGCAACCACGGAACCGGACCAAGTGCCGAACAGAGCCTCGTCCAGCTCACCGGGCACCTCGGGAAGATCGGGAAGGTCCGGAACATCAGGTTCCTCAGAAATTTCAGGGTCAGCATCATCGATCCGGGTCAGCTCCACGGATTCCATGCCAAAGTCATTCAGATCCTCATCGGTCAGGATCAGCTTATCGCCCTCAACGGCATAGGTCACGCCCTCGCCGTCGATGACGATCTGGCCGTCTTCGATGGTGTATTCCGCGGTCATGCTGGTCTCTTCCATGGCGCCGAAGATCAGTTCGTCCATGGTCTCCTCGTTGAAGATGGACTCAAAATATTCGGTGACGGTCATGCCGGTCATTTCCATCATGGCTTCCTCGGCCGCCTCTTCGCCGCCCATCTCCTCGTAGAAGGCCTCCACGGCCATGGGGATCATGGCTTCCAGGAAGGCAGGCAGCTGCTCCTGCAGGGATTCCCGGTCCAGGCTCATGGTGCACATTCCGTTAGATGCAAAGGCCATGGTCATATCCAGGGTCAGGGTGGCATCCAGCTCGGGCATATCCATCATGGTGCCATCCATGGTGAAGGAACCGGACCAGGTGCCGATCAGATCGGGGTCCAGGTTATCGGGAATCACCACGGGGGTGGTGGGCTCGGTGGTGGGCTCCGTCACTTCCTCGCTGGGAGCGACAGGCTCGGTGGTGGGCTCCGATTCGCTGGGTTCGGTTTCGCTGGGTTCGGTTTCGCTGGGTTCGGTTTCGCTGGGTTCGGTTTCGCTGGGTTCGGTTTCGCTGGGTTCGGTCTCGCTGGGTTCGGTTTCGCTGGGTTCGGTTTCGCTGGGTTCGGTCTCGCTGGGTTCGGTCTCGCTGGGTTCGGTTTCGCTGGGTTCGGTTTCGCTGGGTTCGGTCTCGCTGGGTTCGGTCTCGCTGGGTTCGGTTTTTTCAGCGGAGGCGGAGGTGGGCTCAGTCTTGTCCTCATCCGGCTCCTGCTTGCCCTCGCCGCAGGCTGCCAGGGAGAAAATCATCGCCAACGCCAGCAGCAGTGCCAACAGTTTTTTCATTTTCAGTTTCCTCCTTTTATATTAAGGTTCCTGGTTCCAGTATAGCACCGCCACACTTAAATTGCAAGAGAATGAAATGTAAATTATTGTTTTGCGGCCTAAAACGACGCGCCGATCTCAACAACCGTGTCATTGCGAGGCCGCAGGCCGTGGCAATCTCCTGGTACAACTTTGGTCCTAATTCGCACCAAAATCTATGGATAATCCCATTCTACATTGTACGTTCATCGAACTTTTCCCTTATCGTAGATGATACCGGGAGATTGCCACGTCGCTTCGCTCCTCGCAATGACAGCTTGATCTTAGTGCGCTAAACAATCATTTTCCGGCTTTTAGCCCTGCGGTCATTGACAATCCTTCGGCAAGGGGGTATAATTACCAATAGTATAAGGGGGAGGATGGGCTTTGTGTCCTTCCTGCTTATCGTAAGGATTGATTTACTGACAATGGAGGAATTTATAATGAGCAAAATCAGTGTGATCGGCGCCGGCAGCGTGGGCGCCACTATTGCCAACGACCTGATGATCCAGGGCGTTGCGTCCGAGATTGTCCTGGTGGACGTGAACAAGAAGAAGGCCCTGGGCGAGGCCCTGGACATTTATCAGGGTGCCCCCTTCTGCTCCCCCGCCGTGGTGCGGGCCGGTGAGTATGCCGATGTGGCGGGCTCCGATATCGTGGTCATCACCTGCGGCATGGCCCGGAAGCCCGGCATGACCCGGCTGGATCTGGCCCAGGTCAATGTCAACATCCTGAAGGACGTGGCGGGCAATGTGACCCAGTACGCCCCCGATGCCATTTATGTCATCGTTTCCAACCCTGTGGACGTGCTGACCTATGTGTTCCACAAGATTTCCGGCATCCCCGAGAACCAGATCATCGGCTCCGGCACCATCCTGGACACCAGCCGCCTCCAGTCCACCCTGGCCAAGCGGTTCTGCATCAGCCCCAAGAACGTCCATGCCCACGTCTACGGCGAGCATGGCGACAGCCAGTTCGTGCCCTGGTCCCTGGCCCACATCGCCAACAACCATGTGGATTCCTACGCAGAGCACTCCCCCGACAAGGACAAGATCGTCTGGAACAAGGATTACGCCGAGATCGAGGAGTTCGTCAAGAAGTCCGGCGCTCAGATCATCGAGAATAAGGGCGCTACCTTCTACGCCGTGGCCATGTCCGTGGTCCATATCTGCAAGTGCATCTATTCCGATGCCGGCACCGCCCTGTCCGTTTCCACCATGATGCACGGCGAGTACGGCGTGGAGGATGTGTGCCTGTCCACCCTGGTGCTGGTGGACCGCAGCGGCGTCCGGGGCAAGATCATGAACCCCCTGACCGAGGAGGAGCTGGGCAAAATGCGTACCTCCGCCGAAAAGCTCAGAAGCGTCATCGACCAGGTGCAGTTCTAAAAAGGCTCCCCTCCCAGGGGAGGTGTTGAGGTGCCTCTACATTATAATATATAAGGAGAAACCGATCATGGATTACGCAAAAGAATCCCTGCGTTTGCATAATGAGTGGAAGGGCAAGATCGAAGTGGTTGCCACCGTGCCCGTTGCCACCAAGGAAGATCTGTCCCTGGCCTATACCCCCGGCGTGGCCCAGCCCTGCCTGGAGATCCAGAAGGACGTCCAGAAGTCCTACGACCTGACCCGCCGCCACAATATCTGCGCCGTGGTCACCGACGGCACCGCCGTCCTGGGCCTGGGCGACATCGGCCCCGAGGCCGGTATGCCCGTCATGGAGGGCAAGTGCGTCCTGTTCAAGGCCTTCGGCGACGTGGATGCCTTCCCCCTGTGCGTCAAGAGTAAGGATGTGGACGAAATCGTCAACACCATTTACATGATTTCCGGCTCCTTCGGCGGCGTGAATCTGGAGGATATCTCCGCCCCCCGGTGCTTCGACATCGAGCGGAAGCACAAGGAGAAGTGCGACATCCCGATTTTCCACGATGACCAGCACGGCACCGCCATCGTTACCCTGGCCGGTCTGCTGAACGCCCTGAAGGTGGTGGGCAAGAAGAAGGAGGACGTGAAGATCGTCACCTCCGGCGCCGGTGCCGCCGCCATTTCCATCGTCAAGCTCCTGCTGTCCGCCGGTTTTAAGAATGTGATTATGACCGACCGCACCGGCGCCATCTACGAGGGCCGGGAGGGTCTGAACTGGATCAAGGCCGAGATGGCCCAGCTGACCAACAAGGACAAGGTGGCCGGCAAGCTCTCTGACGTGATCGTGGGCGCGGATGTGTTCATCGGCGTTTCCGCCCCCCGCCCCCCCCCCACCGAGATGGTCAAGACCATGAATAAGGATGCCATCATCTTTGCCTGCGCCAACCCCGTTCCCGAGATCTTCCCCGAAGATGCCAAGGCAGGCGGCGCAGCGGTCATCGCTACCGGCCGCTCCGACTTCCCCAACCAGATCAACAATGTTCTGGCATTCCCCGGCATCTTCCGCGGCACCTTCGATGTCCGCGCCAGCGACATCAACGAGGAGATGAAGATGGCTGCCGCCCACGCGCTGGCAAACCTGATCTCCGATGATGAGCTGAACCCCGACTACACCATCCCCGCCGCTTTTGAGGAGCGGGTGGGCACCGCCGTTGCCAAGGCTGTTGCCGAGGCCGCCCGGGCCACCGGTGTTGCCCGGATCTGATACCACACCACACGGGCGCAGGCTTCCCTGCGCCCGTTTTTTACGGAGAGTATACAACATGGATAACCAAATGATTAAAAACATCCGCCTGTTCCTGTTCGACATGGACGGCACGCTGTACTTAGGTGACCGGCTGTACGATTTCACCGTGGAGCTGCTGGCCGAGATCCGCCGCACCGGCGGCAAGTACCTGTTCATGACCAACAATTCCTCCAAGAGCGTTGCCGACTACATCAAGAAGCTGGCAAAGCTTGGCATCGCCGCCACCCGGGACGATTTCATCACCTCCTCTCAGGCCACCGCCTACTACCTCAAGGAGCACCATGCCGGACAGACGCTCTATGTCTGCGGCACGGAGTCGCTGAAGGAAGAGCTGCGCAGTGAGGGCTTCACCGTCACCACCGATCTTGACCAGGTGCAGTGCGTGGTCATGGGCTTTGACACGGAGCTGACCTTTCAGAAGCTCCACGATGTCAGCTACC
>JAZQHH010000059.1:0-6770 GCA_045540495.1 Faecousia sp. | reverse complement strand
CCAACTCCTTGGCTCCCAGAACGCCATGGCTACGATCCGACTTCCTTGTATTCCTCTGCCTTGGCGGTGACGGCGGCAATGAGCTGGCGCACATAGCCGGTGATTTCGTCAATTTCCGACCGCAGGTACATCCGGATATCCAGGGCCACCTGGTCATTGCGGGAGCGGGCGGTGTGGAGCTTCTTGCCCACGTCACCCAGCCGCTCGGTCAGCACCTGCTCCACGAACATATGGATATCCTCGCACTCCATGTCGATGGGGAGAACGCCGCTGTCGATATCGGCCAGAATCTATCCAGACCGGCGATCAGGGAGTCCGCATCGGCCTGGGAGATGATGCCCTTATAGGACAGCATGGCAGCATGAGCCATGCTGCCGGTGATATCCTCTTGATACATTCGGCTGTCGAACCGGATGGACGAATTGAAATCGTCCGCGATTTTCTCAGTCATGCCGTCGGTCCGGCCGGCCCACATTTTTGCCATATTTTTTCTCCATTCTAAAAAGACAATATGTCATTGCGAGCCAAACAGGATGTCATTGCGAGCCAGTGGGCATCCTGGCGTGGCAATCTCCCTGTGAATTGGGGATCGCCACACCAGTCTGCGGACTGGTTCACGATGACAGCGTTATTTTGAGGCTCGCAATGACAGCGATTTATTTTACAGCTTGCCCTGCTCTCTCAGAGCCTGGACGGTGGTGGGCAGGCCCCACAGGTTGATGAAGCCCTCAGCCTGCTTCTGGTCGTAGTCGCTCTCGTCGAAGGTGACCAGATTCTCGGAGTACAGGGAGTAGGGAGAGGTGGTACCGGCGGGGATGATGTTGCCCTTGTAGAGCTTCAGCTTGACGGTGCCGGTGACGTACTTGTTGCTCTCGTTGGCGAAGGCGGCCAGGGCCTCCTGCAGGGGGGAGTACCACTTGCCGTTGTAGATCAGGTCGGCGTAGTCCACAGCCAGCTTCTGCTTGACGTGGAGGGTGTCCCGGTCGATGGTCAGCATCTCCAGCTGCTCGTGAGCGAAGTACAGGATGGTGCCGCCGGGAGTCTCGTAAACGCCCCGGTCCTTCATGCCGATGAGCCGGTTCTCCACAATGTCGATGATGCCGATGCCGTTGGCGCCGCCAACCTTGTTCAGCTCCGCGATGATCTGGCTGGCCTTCATCTTCTGGCCGTTGAAGGCCACAGGAGCGCCGGCCTCGAAGTCGATGGAGATGTAGGTGGGCACGTCGGGCGCCTGCAGGGGAGAAACGCCCATCTCCAGGAAGCCGGGCTTCTCGTACTGGGGCTCGTTGGCGGGATCCTCCAGATCCAGACCCTCGTGGCTCAGGTGCCACAGGTTCTTGTCCTTGGAGTAGTTGGTTTCCCGGCTGATCTTCAGAGGCACGTTGTGGGCCTCGGCGTAGTCGATCTCCTCGTCACGGGACTTGATATCCCACTCCCGCCAGGGAGCGATGATCTTCATTTCGGGGGCGAACCGCTTGATGGCCAGCTCGAAGCGGACCTGGTCGTTGCCCTTGCCGGTGGCGCCGTGGCAGATGGCGTCGGCACCCTCGGCGATGGCAATCTCAGCCAGCTTCTTGCCGATGACGGGCCGGGCGAAAGCGGTGCCCAGCAGGTAGGTTTCGTACTTGGCGTCCATCTTCAGAGCGGGGATGATGATTTCGTCCACCATCTCGTCCACCAGGTCGGCAACGGTCAGCTTGCTGGCGCCGGTGGCGAGGGCCTTAGCCTCCAGACCCTCCAGCTCGTCGGCCTGGCCGACGTTGCCGGCCACGGCGATGATCTCGGGGTCATTGTAGTTTTCCTTCAGCCAGGGAATGATGATAGAGGTGTCCAGACCGCCGGAGTAGGCCAGAACGACCTTCTTGATGTTTTCTTTGTTCATTTTATGTAGCCTCCTATGAGCTTGTATTCTTTGATATGCACCCGATTATACATCAAAATCCCGCACTTGTCAATGATGTATGAATATTTATTCATCGTTTTGTTGAATATTCATAGACCCTGTGCCATTTTGGTTCCCGAATTAGACACAATGCCCCACAGGTCGAAAAAAGTGCATACAGCGTGGGTGAATGTGCGCCGCATATGGACATTATTTATATATAATGTATATAGATTCAAAAAACCTCTGCGGGGGATGGCGGTGAACGGCAAAATGGTTGTTTTGTGTACGAACCTACATTTCAATCATCCTGAGCGAGCGTTAGCGAGTCGAAGGATCTTCGCAGGAAATTGCCCTTAAACATATCGTTAGTGCGTAGATCCTTCGACTCCGCTTCGCTTCGCTCAGGATGACATACATCTTACATTTTCTCCGCTAAACAATCATTTCTACACACAAGACCCTCCTGTGCGGCGTGCATCCATTCATTGACACGCCGCTGAATTTGTGATAAAATTTTACAAAGTACGGGGAGGTGCGGCTATGGAACGGATTTATGAGATCGCCGGGATACGGTTCCGGATTTTGTCAGATGGTGTTCCGTTGATGACGGAGGACAGCTTGCTGGAAAATTTCCGCACCTACGGGGGCCATGACCATACGCTGAAAATTCAGGTGGTTCCCGCGCTGCCGGCGCCGGAGGGGAAGCTCCTCTACCAGGATTCCCGGCAGCGGGTTTTCGGCAACGGCCCTCTGCGCACCCGCTATGTGGGGGCAACCCAGGATTCCGTGGAGGGAGCCTACCTGCGGATCTGGCGGGATGGGCCCAAAAGCCTGGTGCAGGTGAAAAAGGATGCCGCCCCTCTGGGCATTACCGCCAAGACGGTTTTGCTTGCCATGGAGCTGGAGCATCGGATCACCGTCAGCGGGGGGATTTTGCTCCATGCGTCCTCTGTTTTGCATCAGGGGAGAACGATTTTATTCACTGCCCCCTCCGGGGTGGGAAAATCCACCCAGGCGGATCTGTGGTGCCGCCACCGGGGGGCGAAGCTCCTCAACGGCGACCGGGCGGTGGTCCGGGGCGGGGTGGTCAGTGGGATTCCCCTGTGCGGCAGCTCCCGTGTGGCGGAGAATGTGACCGCCCCCATCGGGGCCATCGTCTACCTGACCCAGGCCCCGGAAAATAAGCTGACCCGGCTCACCGGCGCCAAGGCCTTCCAAAAGATTTGGGAGGGTTGCAGCCTGGATTTGTGGGAGCGGGAGGATATGGCCCAGGCCGTGGAGGCGGTGAGCCGCATCGTCACCACCGTGCCGGTGTACCACCTGGCCTGCACCCCGGATGCCCGGGCGGTGGAATTGCTGGAACAGGAGCTAACCCATACGGGTTGTACTTGTTGCGCAACAACGGAAGAATCGAGGATTTGAATATGAGTTCGGAACCTTATCTTGCAACCTATCTTCATGCCCGGGGTGGTCAGTTGGGACTGCCCATCGGCGGCAGCTTTGAGTTGACGGCCCGGTGCAATTTTAATTGCCCCATGTGCTATGTCCACTTGAAGGAGGCGCAGGGGGAGCTGACTGCCGAACAGTGGATCTCCCTGGCGGAGCAGGCCCGGGACGCGGGGCTGGTGTTCGTCCTGCTGACCGGCGGCGAGCCCTTTATCCGGCAGGATTTTTTTGAAATCTATTCCGCCATGAAGGCCATGGGGCTGATGGTGTCCATCAATTCCAACGGCTCTATGTTGTCCGGGGAGATTCGGGAAAAGCTGCTGGAAAATCCCCCTTACCGGATGAATATTTCCCTCTACGGCGGCTGCGCCGAGACCTACCGCAATATGTGCGGCCAGGATGCCTTCGACCGGGTGGTGGAGAATGTCCGGGCACTGAAGGCCGGTGGTGTGGATGTTCGGCTGAATGTTTCGATTACGCCGTATAATCGGGAAGATGTCAATAAAATATTTGAAATTTCTAAGGAATTGGGCGTTCACGTCAAAGGTACATCCTATATGTATCCCCCCATCCGCAGCGGCGGCAGCCTGAGCCACCGGCTTACCGCCCGGGAGGCGGCAGAGGCATCGGTGCAGTGGGATCGGCTGCGGCTGCCGCCGGAGGAATTTGACCGGCTGGCGGAGCGGATTACCCAGGAGCGGGAGTGCGCCGCAGACCTGGACGAGGGCGTGGGCTGCCGGGCAGGCTCCAGCAGCTTCTGGCTGACCTGGGATGGACGGATGCTGCCCTGCGGCATGATGCCCGGCCAGGGCGCATATCCATTAAAGACGGGCTTCCAGGCGGCCTGGCAGCAGATCCGGCAGGAAACAAAGCAAATTCGGATGCCCCACCAATGCACCGTCTGCAAAAACCGCCCCTTCTGCTGCGTCTGCGCCGCGGTGACCGTGACGGAGACCGGCCGCTTCGATGGGGTGCCGGAATACGTCTGCGAAATGACCGAACAGATCATTGAGAGGAGTACAGCATGGAAATCAAAAAAGAACTGATGAAGCGCACCATCGCCGGGGAGACCTTCCTGGTGCCGGTGGGGAAGACCATTTATGATCACAACGGAATGTTTTTCCTGACGGAGGTGGGCGGCTTCATCTGGGAGCTTTTGCCCGACGCCCTGACCGAGGAGGAAATCGTGGCGGCAGTGCTGGCGGAATACGATGTGGACGAAGCCACCGCCACAGCAGACGTGGCCGCGTTTTTGAAGAAATTGACGGATATGGAGATTATCTGACTAAGAGATTCTTCGTCTGCGAAAAATGGTAGTAAGGTAAATGATTGTTTAGCGCACTAAAATCATGCTGTCATTGCGAGGCCCGCAGGGCCGTGGCAATCTCCCGGTATCATCTACGATAAGGAAAAAGTTCGATGAACGTACAATGTAGAATGGGATTATCCATAGATTTTGGCGCGAATTAGGACCAAAGTTGTACCAGGAGATTGCCACGGCCTACGGCCTCGCAATGACATGGTTGTTGTAGCTGGATGCGCCGTTTTAGGCCACTAAATAATCATTTACAGCTTTATCGACAAGGTTGGGGGAGCATCGAGCCCCCCTGCGCATAGCGATTCATTCAGGAGGAAGATATGAAGGAAATTGATGTAACCGCGCTGCAAATGAACCCCATGACCCTCATCGCCAAGGAGTGGATGCTGCTGACGGCGGGGTGCGAAGGCTGGGGCTACAATACCATGACCGCCAGCTGGGGCCATCTGGGGGCCATCTGGGGCCAGGGCGGGGGACTGCCTACTTCGGTGTGCTATGTGCGGCCCCAGCGCTATACCAAAGAATTTATGGACCGGGAGGAACTGTACACCCTGTGCTTCTTCCCGGAGGAATACAAAAAGGCCCTGGGCTATCTGGGCAGCCACTCCGGCCGGGACGAGGATAAGGTGTCGAAAGCTGGTCTGACCCCGGTGTTCGGGGAGGGCTATACCTACTTCGCCGAGGCTAAATTGGTGTTGGTCTGCCGGAAGCTGTACCGGGCACCCCTGGTGCCGGAGGGCTTCGTGGATAAATCCATCATCGACCAGTGCTACCCCGGCGGGGATTTCCACGATATGTATATCGGCCAAATTGTGAAGGTGCTGACCAAATAACAAACGAGCCGCTGCTGACGCAGCGGCTCTGATTTTTTGTGGGACGTGGTTCGCGGTGCAGGATAACACTGTCATTGCGTTACCTACATTCGTTTCAGCCGGGCACCAAAAAGGTAAAATCCGGGAGATTTCGCAGGAGGCCGAATGCGATCGTCAGCACCAGGGCAATCAGGAGCAGTATGAATTCCAGCCGGTCGATTTCCGTGGAACCGGAGCGGACGTAGCGGGCCAAATGCCGGATACCGAAAATCAATGCGAAGGGCAGCAGCCCCATCACCAGGGCATTGCACCGGAAGGCCCGGCGAAAATCCAGTGCCGCCAGGGCCATGCACATCCGGCTGATGCCGCAGCCTGGGCAGAGCTTGCCGGTGAGCTGATAGATCAGACAGGGGATTCCCAGCCCCGTCAGCCGCACCCATAGCAAATATCCCAGCCCAAGGGCCAGAACGGCGCCGGCTTTTTTCAGAAAATGCAGCAGCCGCTGCTTTTGATTGGTGTCCATGGCAGACCCTCCGTGAAAGAAATGCGGCACGGGCAGACCCCGTACCGCATTTGAGGAAATTACTCGAAGTGGATATTGCTGACGATCCACTTGTACAGCTTGGGGGTGACCCAGAAGCTGTAGATGCCGCAGGTGACGATGGTCAGAAGCATCCAAACGATCCAGTTGCCCAGCAGGGAACCGCCGTTGCCGTCGAAACGGAGGCGCTTGCCGTCCACGATGCAGTGGCCGACCACGAACTTCATCATGTAGCAAATGGCCCAGGGGGTGCCGATGAAGCAGGTGAAGATCATCAGCAGGCTGGCGACGATGGAGTTGGCGATGGTGTCCAAAACGCCGCCGTCCCAATCGGAGCCGCTGAACACGGGGCGGGCGGGAGCGGCATAGGCCTGCGCAGGAGCGGCAGTGCCCTGGCTGGCGCCACAGTTGTTGCAGAACTGAGCATCATCAGCTATCTGGTTTCCGCAGTTGTTGCAGAATTTCATATGGTATCTACCTGTCCTTTCATAAATTCCTCCCAAAACCCAGGAGAGTGTGGATATCATACCATATTCGACAGGGAAGTGTCAATATTTGTAATGAAAAATATGAACAAAGTTTGAAGAATAATCTTTAGGGGGAACCATGACGGTGTGTCGAATGGGCGGTAAATGATTGTTTAGTGGCCTAAAACGGCGCACCCAGCTACAACAACCATGTCATTGCGAGGCCGCAGGCCGTGGCAATCTCCTGGTACAACTTTGGTCCTAATTCGCACCAAAATCTATGGATAATCCCATTCTACAT
>JAZQHH010000058.1:0-4442 GCA_045540495.1 Faecousia sp. | reverse complement strand
GGCAATCTCCCGGTAAAATCGACGATCAGAGAAATGTTCGATGAACGTACAGCGCAGAATGGGATTGTCCGTAGATTTTGGTTCAAATGATTACCTGCATTGTACCAGGAGATTGCCACGGCCTTCGGCCTCGCAATGACACGCTTGTTGTGATTGGCGCGTCGTTTTAGGCCGCTAAACAATCATTTACCGACTTGACGTCAACAAGAAATGAGGGAAAATGTATGAATTCTGCGTTTGATGCGTATTTTACATCCTTAAAAGGTAAAAAAATCGCGGTTTTGGGCTTGGGTGTCAGCAACCGGCCTTTGGTGCGGCTGCTGCTGGAGTATGGCTGCGATGTCACCGGCTGCGACCGGACACCTCTGGAAAAATTGGATCAGGAGGTGCTGGATTTGGGCTGCAAGCTCCAGGTGGGCGACGGCTATCTGGACAATTTGCAGGCGGATTTGGTTTTCCGCACCCCCGGTATGCACCCCGGCAACCCGGCCCTGGAGGCCCTGCGGAGCCGTGGCGCGAAAATTACCAGCGAAATGGAGGTTTTCTTCGAGGTCTGCCCCTGCCATACCATTGCGGTGACAGGCTCCGACGGAAAAACCACCACCACCACGCTGATTTCCGAGATGCTGAAGGCCGCCGGTTACACCGTCTGGCTGGGGGGCAACATCGGCACGCCCCTGCTGCCCCTGTGCCGCCGGATGATGCCGGAGGACTACGCGGTGGTGGAGCTCAGCTCCTTCCAGCTCATGGACATGGAACGCAGCCCCCAGCGGGCGGTGGTCACCAACCTGGCCCCCAACCATCTGGATGTGCACAAGGATATGGATGAATATGTGGACGCAAAAAAGAATATTTTCCGCTTCCAAAAGGATACCGATCTGCTGGTGCTGAACGCCGATAACGAAATTACGAAGAGCTTCACCGGCAACGGTGTTACCCGGAAATTCTCCCGGCTGGGGGTAGGGGATGCCATGGTTTCCGACGGCATCGTCTGCCGGGATGGGGAGAAAGTTCTGCCCGTGGCGGATATTCTGATTCCCGGTGTCCACAATATAGAGAATTACATGGCCGCCATGCTGGCTGTGGAGGGACTGGTGGATGACGAAACCATTCGCTCCGTGGCCAAAACCTTCGGCGGCGTGGAGCATCGCATTGAGCTGGTGCGGATCAAGGATGGCGTCCGGTTCTACAATGATTCCATCGCATCTTCCCCCAGCCGCACCATCGCCGGTCTGCGGAGCTTCCCGGAGAAGGTCATTCTCATCGCCGGAGGCTACGATAAGCACATCCCCTACGATGTACTGGGCCCTGAAATCTGCGCCCATGTGAAGAAGCTGTTCCTGGGCGGCGCCACCGGCCCCCTGATCCGGGCGGCGGTGGAGCAGTCCGCCGGTGAAAAACCGGAGATCGTGGACTGCGGCAATTTTGAAGCCGCCGTCCGAGCCGCCGCAGCGGCGGCGGAAAGCGGCGATGTGGTGCTGATGAGCCCCGCCAGCGCCGCCTTCGATCAGTTCAAAAACTTCATGGTTCGTGGCGAATTCTACAAAAAACTCGTGATGGAGTTGTGAAATATGGATATTACCAAGGTAACGAAAGTGGCAAGAAAGGCCCTGAAGGTGGGCTACTGCGGCGCGGTGATCGTGGCGGCAGGCAGCGCCTCCCGGATGGGCGGCATCGACAAGGTCATGGCTCCGCTGGAGGGCGAGCCCATGATTGTCCGCACTGTGCGGACATTCCAGGAATGTGACGTTATCAAGGAAATCGTCATCGTCACCCGTCCGGACCTGATCATCCCCATCGGCGACCTGTGCCGGAATATGGATAAGGTCAAGGCGGTGGTGGTGGGCGGCGCCAGCCGTCAGGAATCCGTCAGCCTGGGGCTGAATGCACTGTCCGATCAGGTCAAATTGGCGGCCATCCAGGATGGGGCCCGGCCCCTGATCACCTGGCAGGTCATCGACCGGGTGGTCCGGGCCGCCCACAGCTATGGCGCCGCCGCCCCGGCGATTCCGGTGAAGGATACCATCAAGGTGGTCGCCGGGGGCGTGGTAAAGGAAACCCCCGACCGGAAAACCCTCCAGGCCGTCCAGACCCCCCAGGTCTTTGATTTTGACCTGATTCGTGGCGCACTAAAGCAGGCGGAGCTGGACAAGGCCGAGGTCACCGACGATTGCTCCGCCGTGGAGCGGCTGGGGATGTCGGTGAAAATCGTGGAGGGCGACGAGCGCAATATCAAAGTCACCACCCCCATGGACTTGAAAATCGCCAAAATGCTGCTGGAGGAAATGAAATGAGAATCGGACACGGTTACGACGTACACCGGCTGGTGGAAGGCCGGGATTTGATTGTGGGCGGCGTGAAAATCCCCCACACCCAGGGCCTGCTGGGCCATTCCGACGCGGATGTTTTGCTTCACGCGGTGTCCGATGCCCTGCTTGGTGCCGCCGGACTGGGGGATATCGGCAAGCATTTTCCGGACACGGATCCTCAGTATAAAGGGGCGGATTCCCTGAAATTATTGGAAATTGTAGCCCAAAAAGTTGCGGAAAAGGGTTACCGGGTCAGTAATATCGATGTGACCATGATTGCCCAGCGGCCCAAGCTCCGGCCCCATATCGAGGCCATGGAGCGCAACATTGCCGCTGCCGTGGGCATTGACCCCGACCGGGTGAATGTGAAGGCCACCACCGAAGAGCGCCTGGGCTTCACCGGCAGCGAGGAGGGCATGGCTTGCCACGCAGTGTGCCTGCTGGAAGAATGACGCAAGACTGGCGCTGTACCATATGAATGGAGCCTTCCGTACGCCCTGCGACCAATTTCGGAAATAATCTAAAAACCGCACCCTTTCGACCTCCCGGGCATAGTCTGGCCCGGGAGGTTTTTGTTATGAAGTATGATTATATCACCTTTCGCTCGGTGACCTTCGCCCAGCGGGGGGAGCGGGTGCTGCGGCGGAGCGGCGTGAACTGTACCCTGTCCCGGACACCCCGCTGGATGGAGGAACAGGGCTGCGGCTACTGCCTGCGGCTGGGGCCGGGGGCCGGAGCCGGCGCCGTGGCACTGCTGCGCGCTGGGGCGGTGCCCTTCAGCAAAGTCTACGAAACCAAGGAGGGAGGCGGCATCCAGCCGCTGCAGCTATGATCTACCTGGACAATGGAGCCACGTCCTTTCACAAGCCTCCGTCGGTCCATCGGGCAGTGGCGGAGGCCATGACACGCTGCGCCAATCCGGGCCGCGGGGGCTATGGGGCAGCAATGGCGGCGGCGGAGGCGGTTTTTCACTGCCGGGAGCGGGCGGCGGCGATGTTCGGCTGCCAGCCGGAGCAGGTGGTGATGACCTCCAATTGCACCCACGGCCTGAATATGGCCATCGCCACCCTGGTAAGTCCCGGAGACCGGGTGGTGATCTCCGGCTTCGAGCACAATGCGGTAACCCGGCCCCTCCACGCCCGGGGCGCCGATATCACCGTGGCAGCCCGGCGGCTTTTCGATTGGGAGGAATGCCTGGAAACCTTCGAAAAAGCTCTGAAAACCAAGCCAAAAGTGGCGATTTTCACCCATGTTTCCAATGTTTTCGGCTATATTCTGCCGGTGGAGCAGCTGGCCTGGCTGTGTAGACACTATGGGGTGCCCTTTGCCATCGATGCCGCCCAGTCAGCCGGTGCGCTGCCCATCAGCCTGAATGACCTGGGGGCGGATTTTGTGGCGATGCCGGGGCATAAGGGCCTGCTGGGGCCTCAGGGCACCGGCCTGCTGCTGTGCGGCAGGAGTCCGGAGCCGCTGCTCCGTGGGGGCACCGGCAGCGAATCTGTCCGGCAGACCATGCCGGATTTTCTGCCTGACCGGGCCGAGGCCGGGACATTGAATGTGCCGGGCATTGCGGGCCTGGCCGCCGGGCTGGAATATCTGCGCCGCACCGGCGTGGGGAATATCGCCCGCCGGGAGCAGACCCAAGCAAAACGCTGCGCCGCCGGGCTGCAAAAACTGGGCTTTCGCACCTTCTGGGGGCCCTGCCAATTGGGAACCGTCAGCTTTCTGCCCGGCATGGACTGCGAGGAGGCGGCCGTCCAGTTCGCCCAACGGGGCATCGCTCTCCGGGCCGGTCTCCACTGCGCCCCCCTGGCTCACGAAAGCGCCGGAACGTTGGAAACCGGCACTCTCCGCATCAGCTTCGGCCACGATGCCAACTCCCGCCAGACCGAAAAATTCCTGACAGCAGCGGCGGCTCTACACTGAGCCGCCGTTTTTTGCGTGTAAATGATTGTTTAGCGGCCTAAAACGACGCGCCGATCTCAACAACCGTGTCATTGCGAGGCCGTAGGCCGTGGCAATCTCCTGGTACAACTTTGGTCCTAATTCGCACCAAAATCTATGGATAATCCCATTCTACATTGTACGTTCATCGAACTTTTTCCTTATCGTAGATGATACCGGGAGATTGCC
>JAZQHH010000057.1:0-18264 GCA_045540495.1 Faecousia sp. | reverse complement strand
CATTGCGAGGCCGAAGGCCGTGGCAATCTCCTGGTACAACTTTGGTCCTAATCCGCACCAAAATCTATGGATAATCCCATTCTACATTGTACGTTCATCGAACTTTTTCCTTATCGTAGATGATACCGGGAGATTGCCACGGCCCTTCGGGCCTCGCAATGACAGCATGATCTTAGCGCGCTAAACAATCATTTACAGTACCCCGTCCGTAAATTTTTTTCATTTTCTATTGCTATCCGCTGCCAAATCCGCTATAATAGTAAGGATAATAGGCTAAGTGTATCAGTCGGAGTATGCCGACTTGCAAAGCAGATTGGAAAGAGGGGTGCGACACAGAAAAATGTTTACCATAGAAGCTTTTTTCAACCAATTGGGCAACATGGGCTTCGAAAACTGGGTGGATATCATCATCGTTGGTCTGCTGATCTATTTTCTGATACCCATTTTGCGTTCCAGCGGTGCCATGCGCACGGTGTGGACCATCGTTGTCCTTCTTTTGGTGTACTGGCTCACCGGAATCTTTGATTTGTACCTGCTCAATTATATTCTCGGCTTTTTCTGGAGCGTCGGTGTGATTGCCGTGGTGATTCTGTTCCAGCCGGAGATCCGCCGGATGCTGGACCACCTGGGCAAAGTAAAGTGGACCAGTTTCCTGGGGCTGCAAAAGCCCACCGAGGAAATGGTCCCCATCATCGAGCAGACCGTTATGGCCTGTGAGGTCATGAGCCGGGAGCGGGTGGGCGCGCTGATGGTGTTCGCCCGGGATAATTCCCTGGAAGAATATTTCAAAACCGGCACCATGATCGAGGCCAAGGTCTCCGAGCAGCTGATCCGCAACATTTTCTTCCCCAAAGCCGCCCTTCACGACGGCGCCATGATCATCCGGGACGGCAAGATTGCCGCCGCAGGCTGCGTGCTTCCTCTGTCGGAGAGCCATTCCCTTAGTGCGGATCTGGGTACCCGCCACCGTGCCGGCGTGGGCATGAGCGAAGCATCCGACGCGGTGGTGGTGATCGTTTCCGAGGAAACGGGCACCATTTCCGTCGCGGTTGGCGGCGTTCTGAAGCGCTACCTGGCCCCCCAGACCCTGGAGCGGCTGCTGCGCAACGAGCTGTGCAAGGCCGCCCCCACCACCCCCCAGCGCAAGCCCCTGTGGCAGCTGCTTCCGAAGAAGGAAAAGGGAGGTCGGCAGAATGAAAAATAAAGTCATACGGCTGGCGCTTTCCATGCTTTGCTCCTTCGTCCTCTGGTTCATCGTCATTTCGGTGGAATATACCGAGACGGAGCGGAAGATATCCAACATTCCCATCAAAACCTATGGCACCCTGGCCGACGGCTATCAGATCCTGTCGGATACGGATGATATTTTCGTTGATGTCACCCTGACCGGCAACCGGTTCACCCTGAATAAGCTGGATAAATCCGATCTGATCGTCTGGGTCAACCTGTCCAAAATCAGCTCTATCGGCGAAAAAAGCCTGTCCTACGAGGTGGAGTTTCTCAACGGCATACAGGATGTGGCCGTGGCCAAGCAGGAGCCCAGTGAGATCAAGCTCACCGTGGCCCAGCGGCTGGAAAAGGACATTCCCGTGAAGCTGGACATCATCAATCAGGATAAAATGCCCCAGGGTTTCCGGGTGGATATGGAAAACACCAAGCTGGAGCACGCCGATATGCCCATTGAAATGATCCGTGTCACCGGTCCCAAGGAACTGCTGGATCAGATTGGTATGGCAAAGATCGTGGTAGATATGGAAGGCGTCACCGAGGATGTCAGAGACCGCAAGCAGGTCGTGCTTTGCGATGCCGACTGGAACCGGCTGGATCTTCAGGGCATGAAGCACGTAACGGTAGGCCCCTCCAATCTGTCCTTTGTGGTGCCGGTGCTGATGGATAAAGAGATTCCCATCGAGTTCTCTCCCACCAATGTGGACCAGATGCCCGAGGATTATATCATCGACCTGCCCAATGTCCGGTTGGAGAATGGGGGCAGCGCGATTGATACGATCCTGGTCTCCGGCCCCAAAAAGCTGGTGGAGCAGATCGCCATGGCCAAGGTCGTGGTGGATATGACCGATAAAGCCGAGGACGTGATCCAATCCAAGAAGCCCACCCTGTGCAATGCGGCGGGCAACCCGCTGCTGGGTGACCTGAGTGAGGTGCTCATGGAACCCGGTGCGGTGGATGTGACGGTGCCCGTCATGTCCGTCGTCAGCGAAAAAGAGGTCAGTGTCGTCATGCCCACCCCCCTGAAGGGCGGCGGCCTGACATCCAAGGATGTAACCATTACCGTGGAGTTCCAGAAGCTCACCGTCAAGGGCAGTCCCTCTGCCCTGAAGGATCTGGACTCCATCACCCTGCCCGTCATCAAGCTGAGCGAAGAACCCGACAGCTTTGTGGATCGGGTGTACATCGTGGCCCTGCCAGAGGGGGTCTACACCGTTGAGGGCGAAAAAGAGGTCCGGGTCAAGGTGTCCCTGACCATGCCCCCCATGGAAACCAAATCTCTGGATATCCCCACCTATAAGGTGGAAATGCTGAATCTGCCCGAAGGCGTGCTGGCCAACATCATGGAATCCCAGCTGAAGGTCTGGGTCCGTGGCCGTGGCACCATCCTGAGCCAGATTCGGGAGACGGATATCAAGGTCTCCATGGACCTGTCCGGCGCCACCCAAAGTGGCTATGGTTACTATCCGGTAACGGTCAGCATCAAAAATTACGATAATGTGGGCGTCATCACCAACCCCAGCGACTCCAGCCATACCTATCAGCTTTATGTGATGATCGTCTTCAGCGCCGATATCGCCTGATATGGAGCAGCGGGTTCGGGTCCGCCGCAAGCTGGAAGGCGGCATGGCAGAGGTGGTCCACATTCGGCAAAGCGCCTGCTCCGGAGATTGCCATAAATGCTCCGGCTGCGGCGCGGCTCAGGAGACCCTGGTGTTCACCGCCCATGACCCCATTGGGGTGAAGCCGGGGGATGTGGTCATCGTTTCTTCCGAATCAGCCCCGGTGCTGGGCGCCGCGGCGGTGCTGTATCTGCTGCCGCTGGTGCTGTTCTTTGTGGGCTATGGGGTCGGCGCCATCTGGGGCCTGGGGGCTCTGGTGGGCGGACTGGCCTTCGCATTGAGTATCGTCCTGGCCGTGGTGTACGACCGCACCGTGGCAAGCAAACGCAAAAGCGTCTATACCATCACGGGATACGCCATCCCGGAGAAAAGGGGATCATCAAATTGATAAAGAGTATGACCGGCTACGGCCGGGCCGTGGAAACGGTAAACGGCCGTGAATTTACGGTGGAGCTGCGCTCCGTCAACAATCGCTATCTGGATTGCTCCGTGAAGCTGCCCCGGAGCCTGACCTTCGCGGAGGAAGCCGTGAAGCAGGCCGTCAAGGCTGCCATTTCCCGGGGCAAGGTGGATGTGTTCATCTCTGTCCGCAGCGAAGGCGGCGAAGAGGTGAAGGTCAGCCTCAATGAAAATGTGCTGGCAGGCTACCTGGCCGCCATGCGGCAGATGGTGGAAAACCACGGTGTGAAGGACGATATCAGCGTCTCCACCGTTTCCCGGCTGCCGGATGTGTTCACCCTGGAGCGGCCGGAGGTGGACGAGGACCAGCTGAAGGCCGACCTGATGGGCGTTCTGGCCAAAGCCATCGAAGGCTACGATGCCATGCGTACGACAGAGGGCAAGGCGCTGGAAAACGACCTGCGCAGCCGTGGCCAGACCATTTTGGAGCTGGTTGCCCAGGTGGAGCAGGGGAACGGCCAGACCGTCATCGACTACCGGGCCCGGCTGGAGGCCAAGCTCCGGGAGGTTCTGGAAAATACCTCTATCGACGAAAGCCGCATCCTGACAGAGGCCGCCATCTTCGCCGACAAGGTTGCGGTGGACGAGGAAACGGTTCGCCTGCGCAGCCATCTGAAGCAGATGGATTCCATGCTCACCACCGGCGGTGCCATGGGCCGGAAGCTGGACTTCCTGCTCCAGGAAATGAACCGGGAAACCAACACCATCGGCTCCAAATGCACCGATGTCCGCCTGGCCCGAATCGTGGTGGATATCAAGGCGGAGCTGGAAAAAATCCGGGAGCAGACCCAGAATATTGAGTAAATAATGAGGTAACCATGAAACTGATAAACATTGGCTTTGGCAGCATGATCGCCGCCGGGCGGGTCCTGTCGATTCTGGACCCGGATTCCGCCCCCATCAAGCGGGTGGTGCAGGAAGCCCGGGAGCGGGGGATGCTGATCGATGCATCCTACGGTCGTGCCACCAAGTCCGTGATTTTGATGGATACAGACCATGTAATCCTGTCCGCCATGACCCCGGAGACTCTGGGGGAGCGGTGGAAGGAAAACACCCAGGAGGAAAAGAAATGAGCGGAAAATTGTTCGTCATCTCCGGTGCCTCCGGCGTGGGCAAGGGCACGGTGCTGAACCGTGTCATGGCGCAGCGGGAGGATTTGAGCTTCTCCGTCTCCGCCACCACCCGCCCCCCGCGGCCCGGCGAAATCGACGGTGTCCATTATTACTTCCTCTCCCAGGAAAAATTCCGGGAGATGGTGGATAACGACGAATTTCTGGAATACGACTACCACGCCGCCAACGGCTACGGCACACCCCTGAAGCAGTTGGAGGAAAAGTTGGTTAATGGCTCCGTTGTGCTGGATATTGAGCCAAACGGCGCTGAAAATGTTCGGAAAAAGCGGCCCGATGCCGTTTTGATTTTCATTATGCCTCCCTCGGTAGAGGAGCTGGAACGCCGGCTCCGTGGCCGGGGCGACACCCCCGAGGAGCAAATCGCTCTGCGGATGGACCGGGCAAAATGGGAAATGGAGCAGCGGTTTTGGTATGATTACGTCGTGGTCAACGACGATCTGGAAGCCTGCGTTGCGGAATTGTTGAAAATCATCGCCGAAAAGGCGGACTAAATATTGGAGGAATCTATTTATGCTGTACCCCCCTGTTGCGGATATGTTGAAGAATGTGGAAAGCCGTTACCTGCTGGTGAACGTGGTCGCCCAGCGGGCCCGTCAGATTGCCGTGGAGGCTGAGGCCTTCCAGGAGGAGCTGCCGGACAAGCCCGTGACCATGGCCATCCGTGAAGTGGCCGAGGGCAAGCTGACCGCCGGTCTGAAAGAAGAATATATGGGTTAAAAGGAGGAAAGGGCTGTATGGTAGCAAAAATCGCGGTGTCCGCCGCAACATTTGCCATCGATAAGCCCTATTCCTATTGGGTGCCGGAGGGGCTGACGCTGGCACCGGGCCAACGGGTGATGGTGCCCTTTGGCCGCAGCAACCGCCATTGCGAGGGTCTGGTGCTGTCTTTGGAAGATGGCGGCCCCGAGGGGCTGAAATCCATCGAAAAATCCCTGGACGAATCGCCCATGCTGGACATGACCATGCTCCGGCTGGCGGGCTTCATGCGGGAGCGGTATTTCTGCACCCTCTACGATGCTGTCCGGGCCATGCTCCCCGGTGGCCTGTGGTTCCAGACCAAGGAAACCTACACCCTCACCGAGGACCAAAGCTGGCGGGATAAAACCCTCCGTAAGACCGATGCCCAAGCCATCCTGACCCTGCTGTCCGACCTGGGCGGCCAGGGCAGCGGCGAAATTTTGCGCCAGGCCGTTCCCGATGAGGATGCTTTTTCCGCAGCGATTTCTTATTTGGTGCGGAAAAAATGGCTGAAAACCGATGTGGATTTCCGCCGCCGGATGTCGGATAAAACCGAGCAGGTGGCATCCCTGGCTTCTTCAGCCGAGGAGGCCATGGAGTACGCCCACCACCGCCCCAAATCCGGCGCTATGCAGCGGGCGGTGCTGGAGCTGCTGGTGAATCTGGGCAGCGTGGCGGTGAAGGAGCTGTGCTATTTTACAGGAGCCAGCACCGCAACCGTCCGTCGGCTCCGGGATTTGGGCTATATCCGGCTGGAGGACCGGGAGGTTCTGCGCTGCCGGGAAATCAAGCCCGCCCCGGTGGCCAGGGAGCTGATTTTGAACCAGGAGCAATCCGCCGCCTATCAGGGCCTCACCGCCCAGATGGATGCGGAAAATCCCGGGGTAGGGCTGCTCTACGGCGTCACCGGCTCTGGAAAAACCTCGGTTTATTTGAAATTGATACAGTTTTGCCTGGAAAAAGGGAAAACTGCCATGCTTTTAGTGCCGGAAATCGCCCTGACCCCCCAGCTTCTGGGGGTGCTGGTGGCCCATTTCGGCGATCAGGTGGCAGTGCTGCACAGCAGCCTGCCGGCCACGGAGCGCTACGACCAGTGGAAACGGGTCCGCTCCGGGGTGGCCAAGGTGGTGGTGGGTACCCGCTCCGCGGTATTCGCCCCCTGCGCCGCTCCCGGCCTGATTATTTTGGACGAGGAGCAGGAGCATTCCTATCGCTCCGAAAACAGCCCCCGGTATCATGCCCGGGAGGTGGCCATCTGGCGGGGCCTCAAGCAGAGGGCCCTGGTGCTGCTGGGTTCGGCCACCCCTTCCATCGAGACCATGTACCACGCCCAAAGGGGCGATTACCGGCTCTACACCCTCCGCCAGCGCTACAACGGTCGTGGGCTGCCCAAGGTCCAGATCGTGGATATGCGGGAGGAGGTCCGGGAGGGCAACGATTTAAGCTACAGCCTTCCCCTCCGGGAGGCCATTCGGGACACCGCCGCCCAAGGCAAGCAGACGATCCTGCTCCTGAACCGTCGGGGCAACAGCCGCGCCCTGGTTTGCGTGGACTGCCGCCAGGCCCCGGAATGCCCCCGGTGCAGCGCAAGGCTCACCTATCACAGCGCCAACGAGCGGCTCATGTGCCACTACTGCGGCTTCTCCCGAACGGTGCCCCAGCGGTGCAGCTGCGGCGGCCCCCTGAAAAAGGTGGGCACCGGCACCCAAAAGGCCCAGCAGGAGCTGAATATGCTCTTTCCGGACGTGGAAATTGCCCGGATGGATGCCGACACCGTCAGTGCGGTGAACACCCACGAAAAAATCCTGGACCGGTTCAAAAAGGACAAAATCCCGGTGCTGATTGGCACCCAGATGGTGGCCAAGGGCCTGGATATGCCCGATGTGACCCTGGTGGGGGTGCTGGACGGGGATTTGAGCCTGTATTCCGACTCTTTCCGGGCGGCGGAGACCACCTTTAATATGCTGACCCAGGTGGTGGGCCGTGCCGGACGGGGTGAAACCCCCGGCGCTGCCCTGATTCAAACCATGGTGCCGGAGCATGAGGTCATCAAGCTGGCCGCCCGGCAGGATTATCCGGGCTTTTATAACCTGGAAATCAGGCTCCGCCAAATGCAGGGTCTGCCCCCCTTCGGGGATATCCTCACCGTCACCTTCACCGGTCAGGACGAGGGGCGGCTGCTGCGGGGCGCCGGAAAATTCCGGGATTCCCTCACTGCCTGCCTTCAGGGCACGGTTTTGGGCCCCGCTCCCTGCCCGGTGCCGAAAATCAACTACAATTACCGTTCCCGCCTGACCCTCCGCTGCCGCCTGGACAAGGAAAAGCGGGCGCTGGTGGCCCATCTGCTGCGGCAGTTCGCCAAGGATGGGGCCAACCGGGGGGTCAACGCCTTCGTGGATGTCAACGGAACGGATTAGAGAGGACATAGTATGGGAATTCGAAAAATTTTAACAGATAAGGACCCGGCGCTGCATAAAGTCTGCAAGCCGGTGGTAAATTTTGACCGGAAGCTCCACAAGCTGCTGGACGACATGGCGGAAACCCTGGCCGAGGCCAATGGCGTTGGCCTGGCAGCCCCCCAGGTGGGCATTTTGCGCCGTGTGGTCATCGTGGACACCGGGGATGAAATTCTGGAGCTGGTGAATCCCACCCTGGTGGAAACCTCCGGCGAGCAAACCGGCGCGGAGGGCTGCCTCAGCGTCCCCGGAAAGTACGGCCTGGTGACCCGCCCCAATGTGGCCAAGGTCAAAGCCCAGGACCGCTATGGCGACTGGTTCGAGGCCGAGGGCGAGGAACTGATTGCCCGCTGCTTCTGCCATGAACTGGATCACCTGGACGGCATCGTCTACACCCAGGTCATGGATCGGTTCCTCTCCGATGAGGAATTGGATGAGATGGAGTAATCCCTAAGCCGCCCCCTCAGTCAGCTCCGCTGGAAGGGGAGCCTTATTGGAGGTGCAATATGAGAGTAGTCTTTATGGGCACGCCGGATATTGCGGCGACCTGCCTGAAAAAAATCATCGCCGACGGCTTTGAGGTGGTGGCGACCTATACCCAGCCGGACCGTCCCAAGGGCCGTGGCATGAAGCTGGTGGCCTCTCCCGTCAAAGAGGTGGCTCTGGCGAATCAGATTCCGGTGTACCAGCCGGAAAATTTCAAAAGCGAGGAAACGGTGCAGCAGCTGCGGGACCTGAACCCCGATCTCTGCGCCGTGGTGGCCTACGGCCGCATCCTGCCCCAGTCGGTGCTGGATGTGCCGAAATTTGGCTGCATCAATATCCACGCCAGCGTCCTGCCGGCCTATCGTGGTTCCGCCCCCTATCAGTGGGCGGTGCTGGACGGCCTGACCGAAACCGGCGTCACCGCCATGGACCTGTGCCGGGAAATGGACGCAGGCAACATCATCGATATTTCCAGGACCCCCATCGGCCCCGACGAAACCGCCGGAGAGCTGCTGGACCGGCTGGCGGTGCTGGGCGCGGATCTGCTCAGCAAAACCCTGAGCCGCTTCGCCTCCGGCCCGGTGGAAAGCACCCCCCAGGACCCGGCGAAGGTCAGCTTCGCCCCCATGCTGGATAAATCCATGTGTCCCATCGACTGGAGCAGAAATGCCCAGCAGGTCCACGACCATGTCCGGGGACTGCACCCCTGGCCCGTGGCCACCATGGAGCTGAAGGGCCAGAAGTTCAAGGTCCACGCCACCGCCATTGTCGATGGAACCGGCGAACCGGGTCAAATTCTGGGCCTGACGAAAACCGGCCTGAAGATCGCCTGCGGCGAAGGTGCGGTGGAAATCCGCTCCCTGCAAGCCGAAGGCGGCAAGCGCATGGCCGCCCCCGACTATTTCCGGGGCCACCCCCTGGAGGATTAAGAAGTTCCTTCAGTAGGGGAGGGTCAAGACCTTCCTCTACAGAAGCATTTGCTATTATGCACCTTGCATTTCTCTACACAATGGAGGGATAAAAATGAACGCAAGAAAAACCGCGCTGGATGCCCTGATTGCCTGCCGGAAGCGGGCGGCCTGGTCCAACGGCGTTTTGAAGGATTATATCGAGCGGGATCGGCTGGACCGCCGGGATGCGGCCCTGGCCACCCGGCTGTGCTACGGCATTTTGCAGCACCGGGGCCTGCTGGACTATTTTCTGGCCCAGCTCCTTACCGGAAAGGTCAAGGATCTGCACCCCGTCCTGCGGGATATCCTGCACATGGGCCTGTACCAGATCTATGAGCTGGACAAGGTGCCCGATTCCGCCGCGGTGAATGAATCCGTGGCTCTGGCGAAAAAATACTGCCGCTGGCAGCGCAACGCCTCCGGCCTGGTCAACGGCGTGCTGCGCAACGCGGTCCGCACCAAGGGCACCCTGAAGCAGCCCACCGCCCTGGAGGACCGGTACAGCCACCCGAAGGAACTGATTGATTTGCTGGCAAGCTATGTGGGCCAGGAAAACCTGGAGCCCATGCTGGCAGCCAATAACGATACCCCCCTGACCGTGGTGCAGGTGAACACCCTGCGGACCACCACCGAAAAGCTGGTGGAGGCTCTTGCGGCGGAGGAGGTCAAGACCCTGCCCCATCCCTGGATGCCGGACTGCCTGGTGCTGTCCAACACCGGCAACATCGAAAAGCTCCAGGCCTTCAAGGATGGATTGTTCTATGTCCAGGACGCCGCCTCCCGGCTGGCGGTGATGTGCGCCCAGATTCCCCAGGGGGACAATGTCCGGGTGCTGGACTGCTGCGCCGCTCCCGGCGGCAAGACCTTTGCTGCGGCCATCGCCATGGGCGGCCAGGGTAAAATCCGCTCCGCGGATATCCATCGGCACAAAACCACCCTCATCCAGCACGGCGCCGACCGGCTGGGGCTGCACAACGTGCTGGTCCGGGAGCAGGATGCCACGGAGAACCATCCCACCTGGCACGGCAAAATGGATGTGGTGCTGGCGGACGTGCCCTGCTCCGGCTACGGCATCATCCGCAAAAAGCCGGACATCCGCTACAAGGATACCAAAGAAATGGAGCGTCTGCCGGAGCTGCAGCTGAAAATCCTCAGCAAGCAGGCCCAGTACGTCAAACCCGGCGGCACGGTGATCTATTCCACCTGCACCCTGGTGCGTAACGAAAACGAGGGAGTTGTGGAGGCATTTTTGAAGCATCATCCGGATTTTGAGCTGGAAAAGCTGCCCCTGCCGGACAATTTCCCGAAAAATGAAACCGGCATGATTGCCCTGGTGCCTGGGCAGTACGATACCGACGGCTTCTTTATCGCCAGAATGCGGAGGAAAGCATGAATCTGAAGTCCCAGACCCTGCCGGAGCTGACGGCCCTCTTCAAAGCGTGGGGGGAACCGGCCTTCCGGGCCAAGCAGGTCTACACCTGGCTCCACAAAGGCGTCCGTACATACAGCGAGATGACCAATCTGCCCCAGGCTCTGCGGCAGCGGCTGGAGGAAAGCTACCCCATCTGCCCCCCGGAGGTAGTAAGAAAACAGGAATCTTCCCGGGATGGCACCATAAAATATCTCTGGCGGCTCTCCGACGGCAACTGCGTGGAAACGGTGCTGATGCGCTATAACTACGGCAACACCGTCTGCATTTCCACGGAAGTGGGCTGCCGGATGGGCTGCGCCTTCTGCGCCAGTACCCTTGGGGGACTGGTTCGGCGGCTGGAGCCCTTCGAAATGCTGGATCAGGTGCTGTTCACCCAAATCGACTCCGGCCTGCCGGTGTCCCGCATCGTGCTGATGGGCATCGGGGAGCCTTTGGATAATTTTGACAATGTGCTGCGGTTTCTGGAGCTGGTGAACAGCCCCGAGGGCATGAACATTTCCATGCGGCACATCAGCCTGTCCACCTGCGGCCTGGTGCCGAAAATCGACGAGCTGGCCAGCCGCAAGCTGCAAATCAGCCTGGCCATCTCCCTCCACGGCCCCAATGACGAAATCCGCAACCAAATCATGCCGGTGAACAGGGCCTACCCCATTGATGAATTGCTGGCCGCCTGCCGCCGGTATTTTGAGGCCACCTCCCGGCGGATTCACTTTGAGTACGCCATGATTGACGGCCTCAACGACCGGGAGCAGGATGCCAAAGAGCTGCTGCGGCGGCTGAAGGGCCTGGCGGCCCATTTTAATCTGATTCCCCTGAACCATGTGGAGGAGAGCCCCCTGAAGCCCAGCAGCAAGAAGGCGGTGGCCCGATTCCAGCAGCTTCTGGAGGCCGGCGGCATCACCGCCACCGTCCGCCGCACCCTTGGCGGCGACATCGACGCCTCCTGCGGCCAGTTGCGGCGAAAATACTCGAAGGAACAAACCCAGTAGGGGAGGGTCAAGGCCCTTCCCTATGAAGCAGTATCAGCGAAAGGAGCGACGCACCATGCAGCATTGGGCGCTGACGGACCCGGGCTGTGTCCGGACCCAGAATCAGGACGCTTACGAAATCCATCAACTGGATAAACACACCACGCTCTTCGTGGTGTGCGACGGCATGGGCGGCGCCAAGTCCGGCAATGTGGCCAGCTCTTTGGCGGCGGAGGTTTTCTCCCAGGAGGTCCGGTGCCATTACCATGGCGGTCTGTCCACGGAGCAGCTCAATGAGCTGCTGAAACGGGCGGTGAAGCTGGCGAATTTTACGGTTTTCGACCAATCTCAGCAGTTTGAGGATTTCCACGGCATGGGCACCACCCTGGTGGCAGCGATCCTGCGGGGTCGCCAGGTCACCGTCGTCAATGTGGGCGACAGCCGGGCCTACCGGATTTGCGATGGGGATATCCAACGCCTGACCGTGGATCATTCCCTGGTACAAATGATGATCGACCGGGGGGAGCTGCGGCCTGACCAGGCAAGGCATTTCCCCGGCAAGAACTACATCACCCGGGCCATCGGCACCGAGCCTACTGTGGAATGTGACCTGTTCCACCTGGAGCTGCAGCGCTCTGACTGCCTGCTCCTTTGTTCCGACGGCCTGACCAATCTGGTGGACGACCAGGAGATTCTCTTCGAAATCGTCCACGGCGGCAGCCTGCCGGACTGCTGCTCTCACCTTCTGGACATCGCCCTGAACCGGGGCGCGCCGGACAACGTGACCAGCATCCTGGTGCAGGTCTGAGGGAGGAGCGATACATGGATAAGTATATCGGACGCCTGCTGGACGGCCGCTACGAGATACTGGAGGTCTTGGGCACCGGCGGCATGGCCGTTGTATATAAAGCCCGCTGCCACCGGCTGAACCGGCTGGTGGCCATCAAAATACTCAAAGATGAATATACCCAGGACGAGGAGCTGCGCCGCCGCTTCCAGGCGGAGAGCCAGGCCGTCGCCATGCTCAGCCACCCGAATATCGTGTCGGTTTATGATGTTTCCAGCTCCGGCGGAGCGGATCACATCATCATGGAGCTGATCGACGGCATCACCCTGAAGCAATATATGGAGAAAAAGGGCGTGCTGAACTGGAAAGAAACGCTGCATTTCGCCATGCAGATCGCCAAGGCCCTGGAGCACGCCCATGGCCGGGGCATCGTCCACCGGGACATCAAGCCCCATAATATCATGGTGCTGAAAAACGGCTCCGTGAAAGTGGCCGATTTCGGCATCGCCCAGGTCACCAACCAGAGCAGCACTATGACCACCGAGGCCCTGGGCTCCGTCCACTATATTTCTCCGGAGCAGGCCAAGGGCGGCCGGGTGGATAATCGGTCGGATATCTATTCCCTGGGCGTGGTGATGTACGAAATGATTGCCGGCCGGGTGCCCTATGATGGGGACAGCCCGGTGGCGGTGGCCATTCAGCACATCAATGGCGGCGCCCAGCCTCCGGTGGTGTTCAACCCCAGCATCCCCAAGGGCCTGGAGCAGATCATCCTGAAGGCCATGTCCCTGGCCCCCAAGGACCGCTATGCCACCGCCGCGGCTATGCTCTACGATTTGGATGAATTTCGCAAAGAGCCCGCCCGGGTGTTTCCGGACAGCAAGGCGGTGGATGATTCCACCCGGGTGCTGCCAACGGACCTGGCGCAGCAGGCGGAGAAAGCGGCCTCCCACCGGGGGGCGGAGAAACCAAAAACCGAAGTCCGCACCACCCCCAAGTCCGAGGAGCGCAGCCGTGGTACCACTGTGGCCATTGCCTCCTGTGTGTTGGTGGGTATCATTGCCATCATTGTGTTTGTGATGGTGTTCCCCTGGGGCAGCGGACAGGAGCAGCCCCAAATGGTAACGGTGCCCCAACTGCTGGGGAAGGAGTACGCCACCCTGGCCCCCTATCCCGGCATTGAGATCAAGCACCAGCGCAGTGAGCACAATACCAAGTATGCCAAGGGCCAGATCATCAGCCAGTCCCCACCCGCCGGTCAGCAGGTGGTGGCGGGCACCAAGGTCTATGTGGTGGTGAGCCTGGGCTCAGCGGAGCCCATCACCATGCGGGATTTGACCGGCTATGAAAAGCAGGTGGCCATCCAGCACCTGAACGATCTGAACCTGAATCTTCAAATCAAGCCCCTGAACAAGGCCAGCCGGGATGTGCCGGAGGGCTGCGTCATCAGCACCAAGCCCGGGGCGGGAGAGACCCTCCAGGCGGGGGATACGGTGATCCTCTACATCAGCGGAAAATCCACAGCTGTGGTGCCCAATGTGGTGGGCTCCTCCTGGATCGAGGCGGAGCAGACGCTGAAGGATGCGGGCTTTGAACTGGTCAGCCGCCAGGATGTGGTCAGCGACCAGCCTGCAGGCACCGTGGTGGATCAGTCGGAGGACGCGGGAGATCGCATCGATGTGACCACCAAGATCATCCTGTCCATTTCCACCGGCACGCCCCCCAATCCCACAAGAAATCATGGAGATAGCCCGTAATGGAAAGAATAACCGGCCGCATTTTGCGGTCACTCAGCGGATTTTATGATGTGCAGACCCCCCAGGGGCTGATCACCTGCCGTGGCCGGGGCACACTGCGCCGCGGCGGCGAAAGTCCCCTGACCGGCGACCTGGTGGAAATCACCGTGGAAAACCGCAAGGGCATGGTGGAAAAGATTCTGCCCCGGCGGAACTGGTTCGTCCGGCCCGCGGTGGCAAATGTGGATGCCCTGGTGATCTTCGCCGCCAACGTCAACCCGGTGACGGAGCCCTTCCTCATCGACCGGGTGGCCGCCATCGCCGGCGACCGGGGGGTGCAGGTCTATATCTGCATCAATAAGTGCGACCTGGACCCGGCGGTGGACCTGGAGAAAATCTACCGCTCTGCCGGTTATCCGGTGATCCTGACCAGCGCCGAGACCGGCGAGGGCGTGGAGGAATTGCGCCATTTGATTTCGGGAAAGCTCACGGCCTTCACCGGCAATTCCGGCGTGGGCAAGAGCAGCATCCTCAATAAGCTCTGCCCGGACCTGGCTCTGCCCACCGGTGAAGTTTCCGAGAAGCTGGGCCGTGGCCGCCATACCACCCGCCATGTGGAGCTGTACCGGCTGGGGGAAGATACCTATGTGGCGGATACCCCCGGTTTTTCCTCCTTTGACACGGATCAGATGGAGGTCATTCTGAAAGAGGATTTGCAGTACGCCTTTCCGGACTTCGCCCCCTGCCTGGGCCGGTGCCAGTTCCACGACTGTACCCACCGGAAGGAACCGGGCTGCGCCGTCACCGCCGCCGTGGCAGCAGGAGAAATCCAGCCCACCCGGTACGACAGCTACCTGCGGCTCTATGAAAAAGTCAGCCAGATCAAACCCTGGGAAGTGAAATGAAAAAATCAGCCGGAAAAGCCTTGTGCCTTTCCGGCTGATTTGCTATAATACCCCGGAACAGAAAGGAAGGGATTCTGATGAAAACATATCCGGAATACGAAAAGCGGTGGGTTTTTGCCTTGCTGATTTTCGTGGCGGGTTTCTATGGAGGCTATACCCTCTGCGTCCGTGGCGGCGTGTTCTGCAACGGCCAAACCGGTAATATCGCCCTGCTGGGCGTTGCCCTGGGCGGCGGCGACTGGCAAAGGGCCCTGTATTACCTGATTCCCATCAGCGCGTACCTGCTGGGCATTATGGTATCGGAAACCATCCCCCACCATGTCCGCTGGTTTCGCCTTCGGTGGGATACACTGCTGACCCTGATTGAAATCGGCCTGGTGACGATCATGGGCTTCATTCCGGCCACAGCGCCCCACCAGATTTGCCAGGTGATCATCAATTTTATCTGTGCCATGCAGTATAATACCTTCCGCCGGGCGGAGGGCCTGTCCATGGCCACCACCTTCTGCGTCAATCATATCCGGGTGATGGGCATCTCACTGACGCAGTTGTTGTCCCGGAAAAACCGGCAGCCGGAGTCCGCGGCCCAGTTCCGGGCCCATGGGCTGATGATCCTGTGTTTTCTTGTTGGTGCGGTGTCGGCGGGTTTCCTGTGCCGGATTTTCGATGTCCGTGCAATCTGGTGGATGCTGCTGCCGTTGGTGATCCTGTTCCTGGATTTGCTTTTGGCAGATATGAAAACGTCCGTTTACCCATAAAGCCCTTCAGGAAACGGCATCATTGTAATGGAAGAACGCCTCAGTAGTGGAGGGTCATGCCCTTCTGCCACTGAGGCGTTCGTTTATAAAGCCAGCGGGGACAATGGGTCCTGCGCTAAACAATCTTATCCTTTGCCGCAAAAGAAACCATAATACGGGTTCCCTTGCCGACCTCGCTGTTCAGCTCGATTTTCCCGTTCAGAATCTGCACCGCGTGCTTGACGATGCTCAGTCCCAGTCCGGTGCCGCCTACGGCCTTGGAGCGGCTCTTGTCCACCCGGTAAAACCGTTCGAAAATCCGATTCTGGTGGCTTTGGGGGATGCCAATGCCGGTGTCCTCTACGCAAAGGAAGGGAATCCCATCTTTCTGCCCCACACGGACAGTCACAGACCCACCGGGGCGGTTGTATTTGATGGCGTTGCTGCACAGGTTGGTCAAAATTCCGCTGAGCAGGTCCGGAATGCTTTGCAGCCATAGTGTTTCGCCTTCCAGGGATACGGTGATCCCCTCCGGAATGGACAGGGAGCGAATGGTCTCGGCGGCTTTTGCGTACAAATCCACCGGCTCGAAGGCCATGTCGCCAACACCCTCGTCCAGTTGGGATAACCGGAGGATATCCGCCACCAGCCGAATCATCCGCTGGGCTTCCGTTTGAATTTTCTCGGCGAAGGGCACCACATCCTCGGGCCTTACCAGCCCGCCCGCCATCAGCTCTGCGTAGCCGCTGATGGATTGCAGGGGCGTTTTCAGCTCGTGGGACACGTTAGCGGTAAATTCCCGCCGCAGCTGCTCAGAGCGGAGCTTTTCCGTCACATCGAACAGCAACAGTGCCACGCCGGTGATGCCCCCCTCATGCTCCACGGGGCTGGCATCCACCTGATATTCGCCCCCGGGCAGGGAAACCATGGCCTCCGCCCGGTGGCCGTCCAGGGCCTGCAGCAGCAGCGGCTGAAAGCCCAGCTCTTTGTTGTAGGTCAGAATATCGGTGCCAATACTCCGGCGACTGATGCCAAGGATTTTCCGGGCGGCCGGGTTCAGGGTGACGATCTGGCAGCTGCTGTTCAGCAGAACCAGTCCCTCACTCATGCTGGCGGTAACGGCGTTAAATTCGTTCTGCTTTCGCAGCAGATCTCCGGCCTGGGCGTGAAGCTGCCGTTGCTGGACCTCCAGCCGCCGCAGCAGAGGCTCCAGCTCGGGGTAGGATTTGTTGGAACTCGGTGCATCCAGGTCCAGTTTGTTCAGGGGCTCCACCACCGCCCGGGACACCCGGGAGGCCAGCAGGGCAGACAGCACCAGGGCCACGGCGATGACCACGCAAATTGGCTGCGCAACACCCAGCAGCAGATTGAGCATGGAATTTTGGGCCATGGACAGCCGCAGCACCGTCCCATCCGGCAGCCGCTGGGCGCTGTAAAAGGCGCTCTCCGTCAGGGTGTTGGAGTACCGGGCGCTTTCCCCGTAACCGGATTCCAGTGCCTCCCGAATCTCCTCCCGCTCCAGATGGTTTTCCATCACGTGGGATTCGGAGCGGTTGTCGTAAAGCACCGTGCCGTCGGCATCGATCCAGGTAATGCGACAGTCGGGGATGTCCAACCCGGAAAAATACTGCATACCCTCATGGGCCGCGGCCTGGGCCGCCAGCAGGGTCTGGCTTTTCAGCTGCTGCCGCTGAATCTGGGTGTAGTAGGAGTACAGCACGCCCATAATCAGGCTCAGGGATGCCAAAAACACCGCCAGGGCCACCAGAAAGATGGCGCGGAAAATTCGTTTTGTCATGGGTCCATCTCCATCCGGTAGCCCACGCCCCGAACGGTGCGGATATAGCTCCCCGGGGCACCCAGCTTGGTCCGCAGGGTGCCAATGTGGACATCCACTGTCCGGGTTTCACCCTGAAAATCCATACCCCAGATTCTCTCCAAAAGCTGATCTCTGGAGAAAACCTGCCCCGGATGCTCCAAAAACAGCTTCAGCAGGTCATATTCCTTTAATGTCAGCGCAATACGCTGGCCCTCCACCCGGACAGTGTGCTCCCCGGGGTTCAGGGCCAGATTTCCCATGGTCAGCTCCGCCTTAGCCGGAGAAAGCCGCCTCAAAACCGCCCGGATGCGGGAAACCATCTCCATCATCCCAAAGGGCTTGACAAGATAGTCATCCGCGCCCGCATCCAGCCCCTGAACCTTGTCGAACTCGGTGCCCTTAGCGGTGGCCATAATAATGGGGATTTGAGCCGTAGCCGGTGCAGCGCGCAGCTGCTTCAGCAGCGCCAGACCATCGGTGCCGGGCAGCATGATATCCAGAATGATGAGCCGGGGCAAATGGTTCTGCATCGCCTCCAGCATCGAAGCTCCATCGCCAAATCCCTCCGCATCAAACCCGGAAGCCCGGAGGGTATACACCACCAGCTCCCGAATGCTGTCGTCATCTTCAACACAAAAAATCATAACGGTCTCCTTGATTTTTCTAAGGTAAATGATTGTTTAGCGGCCTAAAACGGCGCACCCAGCTAAAACAACCATGTCATTGCGAGGCCGAAGGCCGTGGCAATCTCCTGGTACAATGCAGGTAATCATTTGAACCAAAATCTACGGACAATCCCATTCTGCGCT
>JAZQHH010000056.1:0-2124 GCA_045540495.1 Faecousia sp. | reverse complement strand
GATTTCTACGGCTTTGTGGTACCCTTCGTCAACGAGCTGCAGACCCTGTCCCGTGAGGCAGGGATTCCCGTGAAGATTCGGGCCTGCGACACCATGGGCTACGGCGTTCCCTACACCGAGGCCGCCATGCCCCGGTCCGTTGCCGGTCTGATCTACGGCCTGCAGCACTACGCCGACGTCCCCAGCGAATGTCTGGAGTGGCACGGCCACAACGACTTCTACAAGGCCGTGGCCAACGCTTCCACCGCATGGCTCTATGGCGCCTGCGCCGTCAACTGCTCCCTGCTTGGCATCGGCGAGCGGACCGGCAATGTGCCGCTGGAGGCCATGGTCTTTGAGTACGCCTCCCTCCGGGGCTCTCTGGACGGCATGGACCCCACCGTTATCACCGAAATCGCCAACTTCTTCAAGAAGGACGTGGGCTACGAAATTCCGCCCATGACCCCCTACGTTGGCTCCGCCTTCAACGTCACCCGGGCCGGTATCCACGCCGACGGTCTGATGAAGGACGAGGAAATCTACACCATCTTCGACACCAAGAAGATTCTGGGCAAGCCCCCCACGGTCCAAATCAGCAAGACCTCCGGCCTGGCCGGCATCGCCTACTGGATCAATCAGACCTACAATCTGCCCGACGACCAGAAGCTAGACAAGCGTGACCCCCTGGTGGTCGCCCTGAAGGAATGGGTGGATGAGCAGTACGAAAACGAGCGTCAGACCGCCATGACCGACAAGGAAATGGAAGAAAAGATTCAGGAACTGGCTCCCGGCCGCTTCCCGAACGCATAAGGAGAGGTCAACATGAAAGGTTTCAAGAGTACTTCCCTGGCAGATCAGGTTTTTGAAAGATTGGAAAACGACATCATCCAAGGCGTGTACCCCAAGGGCGAGATTCTGACCGAGCTGAAGCTGGTGGAACAGCTGGGCGTCAGCCGCACCCCCATCCGGGATGCGCTGCGCCGCCTGGAGCAGGGGCGGGTCATTGCCGGCACCGGCAAGGGCTCCCTGGTACTGGGCATCACCGACGATGATCTGCTGGATATTATGAACATCCGGGAACGGATCGAGGGTCTGGCCGCTTTCTATGCCGCCAGAAACATCACCCCCGAGGCCATCAAGGAGCTGACCCACATCACCGATCTGCAGGATTTCTATTTCAACAAGCACGATGCCGAGCATCTGCGCCAGGTGGACGATGAATTCCACGATGCCATCTGCCGCCTCAGCGGCCGCACCGTTATCTCCGACACCCTGATTCCCCTCCACCGGAAGACCCGCCGCTATCGCCGGATCGCCATGGACGACTGGAATCGCACCACCCAGACCACCAAGGAGCATTACGAAATTTTCAAGGCCGTCACCGCCGGTGACGCAGACCTTGCCAAAAAGCTCATGAAGCAGCACATCATCAACGCAAAAAAACACATGATTAAAGAGGAATACTGATATGGGAATGACCATTGCACAAAAAATCATCAAAGCCCATCTGATTTCCGGGGACATGACAGTCGGCAGCGAGGTTGCCCTTCGCATCGACCAGACCCTGACCCAGGATGCCACCGGCACCATGGCCTATCTGGAATTTGAGACCATGGGAATCCCCCGGGTCAAGACGGAGCTTTCTATCGCCTACGTTGACCACAACACCCTCCAGTGCGGCTTCGAAAATGCCGACGACCACCGGTACTTACAGACCGTCGCCGCCAAGCACGGCGTCTACTTCTCCCGCCCCGGCAACGGCATCTGCCATCAGGTGCATCTGGAGCGGTTCGGCAAGCCCGGCAAGACCCTGATCGGCTCCGACTCCCACACCCCCACCGGCGGCGGCATCGGTATGCTGGCCTTCGGTGCCGGCGGCATGGATGTGGCCGTGGCCATGGGCGGCGGCGCCTACTACATCACCATGCCCAAGATGTTCAAAGTGAACCTGACAGGCGCTCTGCGCCCCTACGTCACCGCCAAGGACGTTTCTCTGGAGCTGCTGCGGATTCTGTCCGTCAAGGGCGGCGTGGGCGCCATCGTGGAGTGGGGCGGCGAGGGTATCGCAACCCTGTCCGTTCCCGAACGGGCCACCATCACCAACATGGGCACCGAGCTGGGTGCCACCACCTCCATCTTCCCCTC
>JAZQHH010000055.1:0-5262 GCA_045540495.1 Faecousia sp. | reverse complement strand
GCGGCGACAGCTTCCCCCCGGGGGAAGCCATGGCGCCCCTCCGGGGCGCTCGGTGGCCGGAGGCCGCCGCATTTCTCCTACACCGCTAAACAATCATTTACCACTTTATCGATATGCTATCAGTCCGCGTCTTATGAAATGGATCATTTTTGTGCATCTATATGCATTTTATCAGGCGTTTGGGTGATACAGGAAAAACCACCAAAAATCCCCCGGTGGGGGATAGGGATTTCTTTACAAATCATGTTGAAAACAGCAATTGACTTTCTGGGTGGAAAAGGGTAGAATACTGTTGATACACTATGTACCCCCCATGGGGTATGTGTTTGGAAATCAAGTTACATAGGAGGAATAAATTTTGAAGGATTGGGCATTTACTACCACCGTCGAGGAGATGGAAGCTGCCACCAATTCTCTGCTGGAGACCGCTGCCAAGGTTGGCGCGGATACCTGGCAGCAGCGTGCCAAGAACCAGACTCCTCACTGCGGCTTCGGCGAAGCAGGTACCTGCTGCCGGATCTGCTCCATGGGTCCCTGCCGTATCACCAAGAAGGCACCCCGGGGCATCTGCGGCTGCGATGTCCACGGCATCGTTGCCCGTAACTATCTGATCTTCACCGCCGGCGGCGCTGCAACGCACTCCGACCATGGCCGTGAAATCCTGCACACCCTCCACGAGCCCCGTGAGGGCGGCAACTACCAGGTCAAGGACCCCGAAAAGCTGATTCGCATCGCTAAGGAGTGGGGCGTGGAGACCGAGGGCAAGGACATTTACGACCTGGCCCACGAGATGGCGGAAGTCGGCCTGCTGGAGTACGGCAAGCCCTTCGGCACCCAGCGCTTCATCAACCGGGCCCCCGAGTACACCCAGAAGCTGTGGAAGGACGCCGAGATCGAGCCCCGGGCCATCGACCGTGAGGTTTCTCAGTCCATGCACATGACTCACATGGGTTGCTCCTCCATGCCTGAGGCTCTGATCCGTCAGGCTCTCCGTGCCGGCCTGTCCGACGGCTGGGGCGGCTCCATGATGGGCACCGAGTTCTCCGACGTTATGTTCGGCACTCCCCGTCCCATCGATACCACCGCCAACATCGGCGTCATGGAGAAGGACAATGTCAACATCGTTGTCCACGGTCATGATCCCTCCCTGTCCGAGATGATCGTTTACTATGCCAACGACCCCGAGATGATCGCGCTGGCCAAGTCCGTTGGCGCCAAGGGCATCACCATTTCCGGTGTCTGTTGTACTTCCAACGAAGTCGCCATGCGTCACGGCATCCCCATGGCCGGTAACTTCCTGAACCAGGAGAACGTGGTTCTCACCGGCGCCTGCGAGGCCATCGTGGTGGACGTGCAGTGCATCTTCCCCGCCCTGGGCCCCCTGTCCAAGTGCTTCCATACCAAGTTCATCACCACCTCTCCCATCGCCCGGATTCCCGATTCCGAGTTCTACCGCTTCTCCGCTGAGACCGCCGGCGACAACGCCAAGGCGATCGTGAAGATGGCCATCGAGAACTTCAAGAACCGGAAGCCCGAGCTGGTCAACATTCCCAACCAGAAGCAGAATGCCCGGGTGGGCTACTCTGTTGAGGCCATCAAGAAGGTCCTGGACGGCGTTGCCAACTCCCAGCTGGACGAGTTCGGCAGCACCAAGCCCCTGATCGAGTGGGTCCATTCCGGTGTCCTCCGTGGCGCTGTGGCCATGGTCGGCTGTAACAACCCCAAGGTTCGCCCCGACACCGCCCACATTGAGCTGATGAAGAAGATGCTGGAGAACGACATCATCGTCATCACCACCGGCTGCTCCGCCCAGGCTGCCGCCAAGGCCGGCCTGATGGATCCCGTCCAGGCTAAGGAGTACTGCGGCGCCGGTCTGAAGCGTGTCTGCGAGCTGGCCGGTATTCCTCCCGTGCTGCACATGGGCTCCTGCGTGGATATTTCCCGTATGATGATCCTGGCTGCTGATATCGCCAAGGATTGGGGGATCAACATTTCTCAGGTTCCCGTGGTTGGCTGCGCTCCCGAGTGGATGTCCGAGAAGGCCGTTTCCATCGGTAACTACGTCGTGGCCACCGGTATCGAGACCTTCCTGGGCGTCGATCCCTACTCCAAGGGCTCCGAGGAAGTCACCGAGCTGCTGCAGGGCGAAAACGGCATCAACAAGTGGGTGGAGGCCAAGTTCGTGGTCGATACCGACATCGAGAGCCTGGGCGACAAGATGATCGCCTGCATCGAAGCCAAGCGCGCCGCCCTGGGCATCTAATCAAGATAAGAAGATACAAGATATGAGATATAAGATAATATCTCGTATCTCGTATCTCATATCTCATATCTTTGCATTTTGAGGTCTTTCCCATGAAACTAGCGATAACCGGTAAGGGCGGTGTGGGCAAAACCACCCTGTCCTCCACCCTGGCCCGGCTTTATGCCGATGAGGGCCGCACTGTCCTGGCCGCTGATGTGGACCCGGATGCCAATCTGGGCCTGGCCCTGGGCCTGAGCCAGGAAGAGGTGGATGAAATCATCCCCATCTCCAAAATGCGGGACCTGGCCAAGGAACGCACCGGCGCCAGCGACGACAATAAGTTCTACAAGCTCAACCCCTATGTGGCGGATATTCCCGAAAAATTCGCGAAAACCGTCAACGGGGTGAAGCTGCTGGTCATGGGCACCGTGGATGTGGGCGGCACCGGCTGCGTCTGCCCGGAGCATGTGATGCTCAAAAGCATCCTTTCCGCCCTGACCTACCGGAAGAACGACGTGGTCATTATGGATATGGAGGCGGGGCTGGAGCATCTGGGCCGTGGCACCGCCGCCAATATGGATCAGTTCATCGTGGTCATCGAGCCCGGCGCCCGGTCGGTCCAGACCTACCGCAACGTCAAGCGGCTGGCTCAGGATCTGGGTATCAAGCGGGTCCGCGTGGTGGCCAACAAGATTCGGGATGACAAGGATGAGGAATTCATCCGCAGCGCCATCCCGGCAGAGGATCTGCTGGGCTGCATCCATTATAATACCGAGATCATGGACGCCGACCGCAATGGAAAGTCCCCTTACGATTTCAGCCCCAAAGCCATCGAAGAAATTCGTGCGATTAAAGCGATTTTGGATCGCGATTGATTACGTCATTGCGATAAACGGAAGCACAACAAAATGCATTCTCCCGTAGGGCGAGGCTATCATCCTCGCCGACAAGGTTGGATCATTGAGATCTGCGATTGGTGCGAAACGATGGTTTCCAAAGGAATCCATCTGCTCGGTACCGACAGCGGGTCGGCGGGGATGGTATCCCCGCCCTACGCAATAAATTGTTTGGGTTTTCATAGCAATGACAGCGAAAAATAATTATCAGGAGGAAATACCGTGACACTTTTTGACAGAGTTTTCGGCGGTAACGACTACAACTATGCTCGTACCGTAGCCGCCATCGATGCGGCCATCGCCGCCAACGGCGAGGGCTGTGCCGTGTCCTTCCCCGGCACTGCTTACTCCCTGCCCTGCTACTATGGCGTCACCGGCGTGAAGATCACCACTCTGGGTGAGATGAAGGCCGCCATGGACACCATCAAGGGCATGATGACCCGCAATAACCGCCTGCAGGATGCTTTCGACAGCGGCATCGCTTCTGCCCTGTGCGCCGAGTTCCTGGAGGCCCTGAAGTACCTGAACGGTGCCGAGCCCTACGCCGAGCCCGAGATGGGCCACCTGACCGACGCCTTCGTCCGTAACCTGGGCGTGCCGCTGGTTACCGGCGATATCCCCGGCGTGGCCGTCATCATCGGCGGTGCCGAGGTCCCCGCTGAGACTGTGGCGCTGGCCAAGTCCTACCAGGGCCAGGGCATCCTGGTCACCCTGACCGGTGACTCCATCAAGCATTGCGCCGAGGCCGGCATGAGCCTGGGCGAGAACGTCCGTGTGGTGCCCCTGGGCTACGAGATGCAGTCCGTCATCCACGTGGTCTCCGTGGCCGTCCGTGCCGCTCTGATCTTCGGCAACGTGACCCCCGGCGACTTCAAGGCCCTGGCCAAGTACACCATGGACCGCGTGAAGGCCTTCGTCAATGCCTACAAGCCCCTGAGCGATGAGATCGTCTCCTACGGCGCCGGTGCCATCTGCCTGGGCTTCCCCGTTGTTTCCAACGAAACCGAGAATATGTTCCGTGTTCCCAAGTCCCTGATCCAGCAGCTGGACACCGAAAAGTGGAACGCCACCTCCCTGGAGGCCCGGGACATTAAGCTGAAGATCACCAAGATCGACATCCCCGTGTCCTTCGCCACCGCTTTCGAGGGCGAGATCATCCGCCGTGGCGATATGCAGGTGGAAGTGGACGGCTCCCGTGTGGACTGCTTCGAGCTGGTTCAGACCAAGGAAGCCGCCGATATCGAGGACCACAAGATCACCGTCATCGGCCCCGAAATCGACGAGATTCCCGTGGGCTCCAAGATTTCCCTGTCCTACACCGTGGATGTGGCGGGCAAGGCCATGCAGTCCGACTTCGAGTCCGTCATGGAGCGGAAGTTCCACTCCTGGATCAACTGCATCGAGGGCGTTATGCATACCGGTCAGCGTGACATGATCCGTGTCCGTATCAGCAAGGCCGACTTCGAGGCCGGCTTCAAGTTCGCCCACATCGGCGAGGTGCTGTACGCCAAGGTCAAGAGCGAGTTCGAGGCCGTTGTGGATAAGTGCCAGGTCACCATCGTGGTGGACGCCGAGCAGAACAAGGCTCTCCGGGCCCATGCCAACGAGGTCTTCAACGCCCGTGATGCCCGTCTGGCCTCCATGACCGACGAGTCCGTGGATACCTTCTACACCTGCATCATGTGCCAGGCCTTCTCCCCCAGCCACGTCTGTATCGTCACCCCCGAGCGTCTGGGCCTGTGCGGCGCCGTGTCCTGGCTGGATGCCAAGGCCACCCAGGAGCTGGATCCCGCCGGTCCCTGCCAGCCCATCGTCAAGGAAGGCTGCCAGGACGAGAAGCTGGGCCGCTACGATTCCATGGATGCTGCCGTCAACAAGTATTCTCAGGGCGCGGTCGAGAAGATCACCCTGTACTCCCTGTTCCAGGATCCCATGACCTCCTGCGGCTGCTTCGAGTGTATCTGCGGTGTCGAGCCCGTGTCCATGGGCGTCGTCATCACCTGCCGTGAGCATGCCGGCATGACCCCCCTGGGCATGACCTTCTCCGAGATGGCCTCCATGACCGGCGGCGGCGTTCAGACCCCCGGCTTCATGGGCCACGGCAAGCACTTCATCTCCTCC
>JAZQHH010000054.1:0-2547 GCA_045540495.1 Faecousia sp. | reverse complement strand
CTTGACGGACTTTTCAACCAGCACCTGATGGACAGGGGAGAGCTTGAAGGCGTTCAGGCCTACCTCAATCAGCTCCGCCTCGTCGTAGGCGAAGCCGCCGCCGGTGCCGCCCAGGGTGAAGGCGGGGCGCAGAACCACGGGGTAGCCGATCCGCTTGGCGGCCTCTTTGGCTTCCTCGTTGGAGTAGGTGATTTCGGAGGGGATGACGGCCTCGCCGATGGACTGGCACAGTTCCTTGAACAGCTCCCGGTCCTCGGCTCGCTCGATGGATTCGCTGGAGGTGCCCAGCAGCTTGACACCGCACTCGGCCAGGATGCCCTTCTTCTCCAGCTGCATGGCCAGGTTCAGGCCAGTCTGGCCGCCGATGCCGGGGACGATGGCGTCGGGCCGCTCATAGCGGATGATTTTCGCCACATATTCCAGGGTCAGGGGCTCCATGTAGACCTTGTCGGCGATGGTGGTATCGGTCATGATGGTGGCGGGGTTGGAATTGACCAGCACCACCTCGTAGCCTTCCTCCTTCAGAGCCAGGCAGGCCTGGGTGCCGGCATAGTCAAACTCGGCGGCCTGGCCGATGACGATGGGGCCGGAGCCGATGATCATAATCTTTTTCAAATCTGTACGCTTTGCCATTTTGATTACCTCCGTTGAATATATAAAAGAACGCGTGTCATTGCGAACCAGTCCGCAGATTGGCGTGGCAATCTCCTAAGTTTTCGACATTTTCAATGATAGCAGGGGATTCCCACGTCGCCTTTGGCTCCTCGGAATGACATGCAATTTTTATGCGTTTTCCTGCCAGACGATGTTGCCGTCGCAGACGGTCAGCAGGCAGCGGCCGTAAAGCTCCATGCCGGTGAAGGGGGTAGCCTTTCCCATGGACTGGAACTCGGCGGGGTCTACAGTGTAGCTTTGGTTCAGATCCCACAGGCTGAAGTCCAGCCCCAGGGGCAGACCGAAGCGCTTGCGGGGGTTGTCCACCAGAAGCTCCACCAGCCGCTCCATGGTGATGATGCCGGGCTTCACAAGATGGGTATACATGGCGGCGAAGGCTGTTTCCAAGCCAACCACGCCGAAGGCGCTCTTTTCCAGACCACGGCTCTTTTCCTCGGCGGAATGGGGGGCATGGTCCGTGGCAATCATGTCGATGGTGCCGTCCACAATGCCCTCGATCAGGGCCAGCCGATCCTCGCGGCTGCGCAGCGGGGGATTCATCTTGAAGCGGCCGTCCTCTTGCAGGTCGCTGTCGTCCAGAATCAGGTAGTGGGGGCCGGTTTCGCAGGTCACATCCACGCCCTGGGCCTTGGCTTTGCGGATGATGTCCACACTTTCCTTGGTGGAGATGTGGCAGACGTGGTAGGCGCAGCCGATTTCCTTCACCAGCTCCAGGTCCCGGGCGATTTGGGCCCATTCGCTTTCGGAGCAGATGCCCCGGTGGCCGTGGGCCTTGGCGTAGGTGCCGTCGTGAATGTAGCCGCCCCGGAGCAGTTCGTTGACTTCGCAGTGGGCTACAATCATTTTACCCAGTTTTTTGGCCCGTTCCATGGCGGCGCGCATCATCTCATCGTTCTGCACGCCCCGGCCATCGTCGGAGAAGCCGCAGACATAGGGGGCCATGGCCTCCAGCTCCGCCATTTTCTCCCCGGCCTCGCCCACGGTGATGGTGCCGTAGGGGTAGACGTGGATGCAGGCATCCTGTTCGATGATGGACCGCTGGAGGTTCAGATGCTCCAGGGAATCGGGGGTGGGATTCAGGTTGGGCATGGTGCAGACCGCGGTATAACCGCCCCGGGCAGCGCTGGCACAGCCGGTGGCCACGGTCTCTTTATATGAAAATCCCGGCTCTCTGAAATGCACATGCACATCACAAAAGCCGGGAAAAACAGCGTATTCAAAATTGGAAACACCAATGCCGACCTTTTCCAGAAAATTAGAAACACTGGCACTAAAGGTGGGGTCACAAGCGGTTGCGTGGATCTTAAACTTGTTTCGTTCCATGGTCGTGTTCTCCTTTTTGTAGTCGGGAGGGCCTTTCGACCCTCAAGTTATTATACCACGAAAAACGGCCGGTTGTCAACTGGAAAAGATGGTTTTTGGAAATCCCTCTTGCGAGGGCAATGTCGTCCATGCGACCATAAAAAAGCCCCTATATAGGCTTGCTTACGGCTCCCAGGGATCATCCCTGGGAGCCGGTAGAATCAGTTGGTATAGTTGTCGAAATAGCCCTGAACCAGGATGACGGGGGTGCCCTTGTCGCCGGAGCCGGAGGTCAGGTCGCACAGGGAGCCAATCAGGTCGGTCAGCCGGCGGGGGGTGGTGCCCTGGGAGGCCATGTTGCCCACAAGATTGCCCTCCTTCTCCCGGATGGCGCCCTCGATAGCGGCCTTCAGCTCAGCACCGGAGAGGTTGGCGAAATCGTTGTCCGCCAGGTACTTCAGCTTAGAAGCAGTTCTGCTTTCTGGCGGTGAGGGCATCAAAAATGGCATCCTGAACTGCGTTGGAATCCTGATATTCGTCCACCATGATCTCCCGGAACCGGCGGCCGAT
>JAZQHH010000053.1:0-10512 GCA_045540495.1 Faecousia sp. | reverse complement strand
CTCCTGGTACAACTTTGGTCCTAATTCGCACCAAAATCTATGGATAATCCCATTCTACATTGTACGTTCATCGAACTTTTTCCTTATCGTAGATGATACCGGGAGATTGCCACGGCCCTTCGGGCCTCGCAATGACAGCATGATTTTAGTGCGCTAAACAATCATTTATATGCCCAAAAATTTTTGACAAGCTGAGGTGCGTTGCACAATACGCAACACGCCCATTTGTGTTTTATTGCAAAAATCCTTCCGCGGCAGCGGCGGCGGTGGCGCCGTCGGCTACGGCGGTGACGATCTGCCGCAGGGGCTTTTGCCTGATGTCTCCCGCGGCGAATACCCCGGGGATATTGGTCTGGGTGGATTCCCCGGCCAGAATGTAGCCTGCGGCATCCAATTCCAGCTGATTTTTCACCAATTCGGTGGCAGGCTGACGCCCGATGCTGACGAAAAGACCCGCTGCGTCGATGTCCCGGGTTTTGCCGGAAACCAAATCCTCAACGGAAATGGCGGTGAGCTTTTCCGTGCCATGGAGGGCCGTCACCCGGCTGTTCCACAGGATTTCGATATTTTCGGCGTTTGCGATGGCCTCGTGGTAGGTTTTCGTGGCCCGCAGGGTATCCCGCCGGTGGATGAGGATCACCTTTTCGCAGATGCGGGACAGGTGCAGGGCCTCCGCCACGGCGCTGTTACCGCCGCCCACGATGGCAACGGTCTTGCCCCGGTAGAACATCCCGTCGCAGTGGGCGCAGTAGCTGATGCCCCGGCCGGTCAGTTCCTGCTCCCGGGGGAGCCCCAGCAGCCGGGGGGATGCCCCGGTGGCCAGGATGACGGTTTTCCCCAGAAGGGTGCCGCTGTCGGTTTCCACTTTCTTCGGCTCCGCCGTCAAATCCAGGGAAAGGACTTCGGAAAACCGGATCTCCGCCCCGGCCTTTTCGGCGCCGTCACGCATATCCATGCCCAGCTGAAAGCCGTCCACTCCGTTGGGGAAGCCGGGATAATTGTCAATTTGGCTGGTCAGAGCCATCTGCCCACCAATGGATAGCTTTTCCAGAACCACGGTATTCAGTCCGGCCCGGGCGGCGTACAAGGCCGCCGTAAACCCGGCAGGCCCACCGCCGATGATGATGGTGTCAAAAATGCTGTTCATAGCGAAACCTCCTTCGTGTGGATGGTGTGGTGTATGATTGTTGATATCATACCCCGATTTTTCCAAAACTTCCGTGACCTTATCACCGATTGACTTTCGGAAAAAATGGGGATATACTGATAGTATCAAGGAGGCGGGATTTATGGATCTTGCGAATTATTTACCCATTTGGAACAAACTCACCGCCGAACAGCAGCAGCGGCTTTTGGGGGTGACCCATCCCCTGAAGGTCAAGGCCGGCACGGTGGTGCATAACGGCAGTATGGACTGTCTGGGGCTGCTGCTGATCCGCTCCGGGCAGCTGCGGGTCTACGCCCTCTCCGGAGAGGGCCGGGAAATTACCCTGTATCGGCTGTTTGAGATGGATATTTGTCTGTTTTCGGCCTCCTGCGTCATGCCCAGTGTCCAGTTTGAGGTGATCGTGGAGGCGGAGAAGGACACGGAGCTGTGGGTCATCCCCTCCTGCCTGTTCAAAAACCTCATGGAGGAGTCCGCCCCGGTGGCCAATTACGCCAACCAGCTGATTTCCAGCCGGTTTTCCGAGGTCATGTGGCTCATGGAGCAGATTATGTGGAAGAGCTTCGACAAGCGTCTGGCGGCATTTCTGTTGGAGGAGAGCAATCTGGAGGGGGGCAGCGTCCTGAAAATCACCCATGAAAAAATCGCCAACCACATGGGCACCGCCCGGGAGGTGGTGACCCGGATGCTCCGCTATTTCCAGAGCGAAGGCATGGTCAAACTCACCCGGGGCGCCGTAGAGCTGGCGGATCCGGAGAAATTGGAGCAGTTGAGCGAATAAGAAAGTACGCCTATAGGGCCCCCCTTCCAGGGGAGCTGTCAGCGAAGCTGACTGAGGGGTGTGTGATTTGCTGCGCAAATCACACACCCCTCCGAGCCGCCTTTCGGCGGCCCACCTCCCCTCAAAGGGGAGGCTTTGGGTGCTGCTTTCATAACGATGACTGCGGAAACTTACGGCAGCATGGCCAGAATCTGGGCCTTGGGCTTGGCGCCGGAGGAACGGGAGAGGATTTTGCCATTCTCCACCACCATCAGCGTGGGAATGCTGACGATTTGGAACCGGGCGGCCAGCTCGGGATTCTCGTCCACGTTGATTTTCACTACCCGGATGTGCTCATTTTCCTCGGCGATCTCGTCCAGAATCGGCCCCACCATCCGGCAGGGGCCGCACCAGCTGGCCCAGAAGTCCACCAGCACCGGAACCGGGCTCTCCAGCACCTGATTTTGAAAATTGTCTTTATTCACAGCAATGGGTTTCATGTCGATCCCTCCTGTTTGTTTTTTTGTACCTTCATTTTACATTGGACATTTGTGGATTTCTGTGATAAAGTTACAATATACATAGAAAAAGGAGAACTGCAATGTTTATCACCAACGACATCAAATATATCGGCGTCAACGACCACAATATTGACCTGTTCGAGGGTCAGTATATTGTGCCCAACGGCATGGCCTATAATTCTTATGCCATCCTGGATGAGAAAATCGCCATTATGGACACGGTGGATAAGAATTTCACCGACGAATGGATGGGCAATTTGGCCGCCTCCCTGGAAGGCCGGAAGCCGGACTATCTGATCCTCCAGCATATGGAGCCCGACCATTCTGCCAACATTGCCAATTTCCTGGCGGCCTATCCGGAGGCCATCGTGGTTTCCTCCGCCAAGGCCTTCGCCATGATGAAGAATTTCTTTGGCACGGACTTCGCCGACCGCCGCATTGTGGTGGGGGAGGGGGACACCCTGAGCCTGGGCAAGCACGTTCTGACCTTCGTCACCGCTCCCATGGTTCACTGGCCCGAGGTCATCGTGACCTATGATGCCGCCGACAAGGTGCTGTTCTCCGCCGACGGCTTCGGTAAGTTCGGCGCTCTGGATGTGGAGGAGGATTGGGATTGCGAGGCCCGCCGGTACTACATCGGCATCGTGGGCAAGTACGGCGCGCCGGTGCAGACCCTGCTGAAGAAGGCCGCCGGGCTGGATATTTCCATTATCTGCCCCCTCCATGGCCCTGTTTTGAAGGAAAATCTGGGCCATTACCTGGAAAAATACAACATTTGGTCCTCTTACGCCGTGGAGAGCGAGGGCGTGATGATCGCCTACACCTCCGTCTATGGCAACACCAGGGCCGCGGTGGAGCTGTTGGCCCGGAAGCTCACCGAGAAGGGCTGCCCCAAGGTGGTCGTCAATGACCTGGCCCGGTGCGACATGGCCGAGGCCGTGGAGGATGCCTTCCGCTACGGCAAGCTGGTGCTGGCCACCACTACTTACAACGGCGATATTTTCCCCTTTATGCAGACCTTCATCCACCACCTGACCGAGCGGAGCTACCAAAACCGCACCGTGGCCCTGATGGAAAACGGCTCCTGGGCCCCCACCGCCGCCAAGGTCATGACCAAAATGCTGGAGGGCAGCAAGAACCTGACCTTCACCAACACCACCGTCAAAATCCTCTCCGCTTTGAACGAGGCAAGCATCGCCCAGATCGAGGCCCTGGCTGAGGAGCTGATTTGAACAAAAAACTGCCACGGATCGCAAAATCCGTGGCAGTTTTTTGTTGGAAAATTTGGAGTGGGAATGATTGGTTAGCGGTGTAACAAACAACGTATTGCGTAGGGCGGGGATATTATCCCCGCCGCAGTGTGTCCAAAAAGTAATCTGTCATTCCGAGGGAGCGAAGCGACCGTGGGAATCCGTTTCCTCAAAGTTGTGTTTTATCCAATAAACTCGTTGATTTTGGAATCTTTTTAAGAACGGATTGCCACGTCGCTTTGCTCCTCGCAATGACAAGGTAATCTTACACAGCCATCATCACTCGCTGATGGCCCACATGATGCGGACTTGGTCGGAAAACTCTTCAAATTCCCACAGTTTTTCGGAATTTGCGTAGCTATTGGGGTCGTTTACTCTGAATTTTCCGTCCTCATACCCGGTCAGCAGTAGGTAGTGTCCCACGGTGGTGAACACGCCGGGGCGGACGTTCATCACGATCACCTTACCGCTGTCCAGAGTCTTGGCGATATAGCTCTCGGTCTGGCTCTGCTCCAGGGTCAGCTCCTGAACGTTTAGGCCCAGTTCCTTGGCGCCCTTTTGGAAGAGGCTCCACTGGGTGCCGGAACCCGAGTTGGCGTATTTGTTGTTTTCTGCGAAATCCATCATGTAACCGGGGGTGTATTTGGTGTCCCGGAAGAAATGGTAGGCCACCATGGACAGGCAGGTGGGCCCGCAGGCCGACAGCCCGGCCACATTTCCGGCGTAATCCCGATAGCCCCATTGCCGGTCCCACTGGATAAACAGGGGGACCCCTGCTTCGCCCCCATAGCCGGAGATATCTTCGGTGTGGGGCTTGCCGTATTCCAGGGGGTAGTTCAGCACGTATTCCCGGGTCTCCGGGTTCCGCTTCAGCAGTTCGATGAGCTTTTCGGGATAATCCGCCAGGGTCAGGCCGTTGGCCTGGGCAAATTCAGAAATGATCTCCTCTACGGTAGGCTCCGGCGGCTCGGTGGGAACGGTGGGGGCGGAGGGTTCTGTCACCGGCTCCGACGGAGCGGACTGGGACTGGGGAACGGTGGCGGAAGTCGAGGGCGTGGGTGTGGGGTTGATGGCTGCGGGCAGCCCCCGCCGCTGGGCCAGCATCCCAAGCAGGATCAGCAGGGCGATCAGCACCGCAATGGACAAAATTATCGCCAAAAATGCGGGATTGAACCGCTTTTTACGCTGCCGGACGGGTTTTCTTGTATCATTCATGGTAATTCCTCTATGTCTGTCAGAATGTACGTATTTTCGATGGGATGAGAATGATTGTTTAGCCCCCTGGCGCGGGAGCGCCCCAAAGGCTTCCCCCCAGGGGGAAGGATTTTTCTACGCCAAACAATCATTGACCCCCAATGATCCTCAATCCCCTTTCCCGCAGGGGAGGGGGGTGCCGTTGAGGGTGGCTTCGGCAAGCTTTTCGCCCTGATAGCGCAGGGTCAGCAGAAAGAAGGGGGCATCCTGCCACAAAAGCTCCAAAAAGATCCGGTCGCCCTCCCATTTCGGCAGCTGATCCAGGAAATCCCGGCTGACCCATTGCAGATCGCCTTCGTCGCAGTCCTTCAGCTCCCCTTCGAAACCGTCGGCGGTGAACAGGTACATATATTCCCCTTCGCAGCAGTCGCTGAGAAAGGTCACAATGCCCCGGCAGCGCCAGTTGGTCAGAGTCAGGCCGGTTTCCTCTTTGGCTTCCCGGAGGAGGCACTGGTCGGGGCTTTCGCCGTCCTCAAATTTGCCGCCGATGCCGATCCATTTGTCCTTGTTGATGTCGTTTTTCTTCTTGACCCGGTGGAGCATCAGCACGTCGCTGCCCCGGGTGATGTAGCACAGTGTAGAATTTATCATGGTGTGATCCTCTGTATCAGCCGAATGGCGTGGTGAAGATTCCGGGCCTCGATCCGGGGCGCACCCGGGGCCCGCTCGCCGTCCAGGCTCCATTCCAGTCCGGGGTCGGCCTCGATGGTGACCCGTGCGGCGGGGAGGAAGGTGAGCATCCGGCAGTTATATTTCTGTGTCCGCAGGGCCCGGATACATTCGGCGATTTCGGACAGATCCTTGGGGGAGCGGACCAGCAGCAGCTCAAACAGGCCGTCGCCCATGTCCACCTGCCTGGGGTCCAGGGTCAGGATGCCGCCCAGGGAGGTGGAATTGCTGATGGCGCCGAAAATAAAGTCGTCCTCCACCACAAATTCATCGTTCAGGGTCAGCCGGACATGGGTTTTGCGGATCTGGTTCAGCTCGGAGATGCCCTCCAGCAGGTAGGCAGTGTGGCCCAGGGCGTTTTTCAGACTCTGGGAGGTGGAGAAGCTGGCCCGGGTGAAGGCCCCGAAGGAGGCCACATAGGCAAAATACCGGTCGCCGAAGGTCCCCACGTCGTAGCGGACCGGGGTCCCGTCCACGATGGCCCGGGCGGCCTCCAGGGGATTGGCGGGGAGGTTCAGGCTGGCGGCAAAATCGTTGGTGGAGCCGGCGGGGATATAGCCCAGGGGGATATCCTGCCCGCTGCGCAGCAGGCCGGTGACGGCTTCGTTAAAGGTGCCGTCGCCGCCGCAGCAGGCCACGATGTCGAAATCCGCTGCCTTTTCTGCCACAACAGCGGCCCCGTCGCCGGGCCCGGCGGTCATATGGACGGTCACTTCGTAACCCGCCCGGTTGAAAACTGTCAGAATATCCGATAAATGCCGGTTGGCTTTCCGCTGCCCGGCAAAGGGGTTCATAACGAAGAGCATTTTCTTCATGAAAAACATCACCGCTCCCATTATACCACGCCCACCGGATTCCGCAAGGGTGTAGAAGGCAGAATTTACGCATTGTTCAGGATTTCCTCCGGGTACCTCTTGCAAAGTGTCCGCGGATAGAGTACAATAGAAGAGAATATGTATAAAGAAAGGGAATGTTATGACGAAACAAGCAGCCCCCAAAGTGGGGGAGAATAAAATGGGCGTCATGCCTGTGGGTAAGCTGCTGGTGAATATGGCCATGCCCATGATCGTCGCCATGCTGGTGCAGGCGCTGTACAACGTGGTAGATAGCATTTATGTGGCCCGGATTTCCGAAAGTGCCGTTACGGCTCTGAGTCTGGCCTTTCCGGTGCAGAATCTGCTGATCGGCTTCGCGGTGGGCATCGGCGTGGGCGTCAACGCCCTGCTGAGCAAGTCTCTCGGCGAGGGCAATCAGGAGCAGGCCAACCGTACCGCCGGTAACGGCATGGTGCTGGCGGTGCTGGCTTCGTTGATTTTCATGCTCTTCGGCATGGTGGGGGTGGAGCCCTATTTCAGACTCCTGTCCTCGGTTCCTGAAACCATTCAGGGCGGCACCGAATATACCGCCATTTGCTGCATTTTCTCTCTGGGTGTCTTCATCGAGGTGCTGGGGGAGCGGCTGCTCCAGGCATCGGGCCGGACGATCTATACCATGGTCACCCAGGGCGTGGGTGCCATCGCCAATATCATTTTGGACCCGGTGTTCATCTTCGGCTGGGGCCCGGTGCCTGCCATGGGCATCGCCGGTGCGGCCGTCGCTACGGTCAGCGGCCAGTGGCTGGCGGCGATCCTGGCGGTGCTGTTCAACCTGAAATTCAACCACGATGTCCACTTCTCCTTCGGGGCCATGAAGCTGAAAAAGCTGGTGGTCATCGCCATTTTGACCGTGGGCATCCCCTCCATTGTGATGAACGGCATCGGCTCCGTGATGAATTTTGCCATGAACAAAATTCTGCTGAGCTTCCAGGAAACCCACGGCGAGACCCCTGCGGGCGTATTCGGCATTTATTTCAAGCTCCAGAGCTTCTTCTTCATGCCCCTGTTCGGTCTGAATAATGCGACGATTTCCATTGTGGCCTTCAACTATGGGGCCCAGAAGCCGGATCGGATCGTGAAGACCCTGAAGCTGGCCTGTATTTCGGCGCTGGTGTTTATGCTGCTGGGTCTTTTGACGTTCCAGTTCCTTCCGGACCTGCTGCTGGGGATTTTCAATCCCTCGGACAGTTTCCTCACCATCGGCCGCGCCGCCCTGCGGACCATCAGCTGGTGCTTCCCCTTCGCGGCGGTGTGCATCGCCCTGGGCGCCAGCTTCCAGGCTCTGGGCAACGGCATTTATTCGACGATTGTTTCCCTGTGCCGGCAGATGGTCGTGCTGCTGCCTGCGGCGTATCTGCTGAGCCTCAGCGGCAACGTGAATCTGGTCTGGTGGGCCTTCCCCATTGCCGAGCTGATGAGCTTGGCTGCCACCAGCTTCTTTTTTATCCGAATCTACCGCCAAAAGATTCGCCCTATGATCCAATAATCAAAAAAACGGACACTTCGGGTGTCCGTTTTTTTGGTGAGTAGTTGTGATATAGCACTGGCGCGGGAGCGCCTGGCTTCCCCCTGGGGGGAAGCTGTCAGCGCAGCTGACTGATGAGGGGGCTGCAGTGCGATCACCTGAAATGTTTAGAAAAACCTGCTGCATACCCCTCATCCGCCCCTTCGGGGCACCTTCCCCCCAGGGGGAAGGCTTTCGCGTGCTTCGTTGCGGTCAGGGCGAGGGTGATTTGGCTGGGGAGGTAGAAAAACCAGGCCAGGTTGAAATCCATGAAAATCAAATCATGGAGCCAGCTGCCATCATTAATGGGCAGGTACGCCCCGGCGGCCACCTGGAGGCCAATGACCGTGTCGCACAGCAAAAAGCATACCAAGCCCATGGGCAGCAGCCGGTTTTGGCGAAATTGGGTGAAGGATACAATGATATTCATTATCAGGTTTACATAATAATGAATAGAAATGATCGACAGCCAATCGGTATTGCGTTTCAGCACCAAAAAGGTGACGAGGATGGCCAAAACTGACAAAACTCCCCGGGCAATCAGAAGCGTCCGGTTGGGCCGGTTCCGATGGAGCCGGAGGGCATACAGGCTCTGGGCCACCAGAAAAAACACCATCCCCCAAAGCCGCCGCACCGGCGAGAGAACAACCAAACAAAAATCCGCCCCCACGGTGCAGGCCAGTCCGGCAATAAACAGCCGATCCTTTCCCCAAAACAGGGCGTACAGAAAGCACCCCACAATGGAAAAAAAGGAGCTGTAAACCAGCACATCCCCACCGGCGGTGAGAATCAGATAATAGAGAAAAAGTTCGGAAATCAGGAAGATAATCATGGGGATGCGAGCTTTTGGCTTTTCCATGATACGGAAAACCTCCAATCATGTCATCCTGAGTAAGCGAAGTAGTTCGAAGGGTCACCCTGGGGATTACAGATAAAGTGCATGATTCCTTCAACTTTGCTCAGGCTGGCGTCCTTCTGTGATATTAATCCTCAACGTTTGTTTCGAAAGCAATCTGACCGTGTTTGTTTTCGAAATCCCGAATACACTGCCGGATTAGATGCAAAATTTGTCCATTCCCGGAGCGTCCCTCATACTTTGCGATATAGTGCAGTTTGTAATGCAACTCTGGATTGACCTCGATGCCCAAATGCTTGTTATTTTTGTTACGCATAACCCACCTCAAAATCTTATTTTGAGTATATTTTAAGATGATTATGTGGTACAATTGTCGGAGTATACTTAATATAAGTATACTAAATTAGTAAGGGGGAAATATCATGGCGGAGTTTTGCATCGAATGCTGGAACAAAATCAATCCAATGATTCTAAATGGAGATATGTTCTTTCTTGGAATAAGGAATTGTGCGAACAATGTGGTGAAAATAAAAGAGTCATCGTTTCAGAACGGCTTTGGTCACGAATACAAAGGATGGTGGCGGAAGCAATGGAAAATACCCAAAATGAGTAGCACGGTAGTAATGCACTATGCGCTCACTTCTTATCTCTTCTATGAACGACAGTGTTTTATAGAAAAGAAAACAAAAGAAACGACAACTTCTTGTCAGAAATTGTCGTTTCTTTTGGTGCCGGTGACCGGGATCGAACCGGTACGCTTTTTACGGCGAGGGATTTTAAGTCCCTTGTGTCTGCCTGTTCCACCACACCGGCGGCTAGGCGTTATCATATCACATTTTTATCCAGCCGTCAAGTCACAGCTGGTCCAGGTTCAGGGCGAAGGGGGCCAGGCAGTTGTCCAGGAACCAGTTCAGCTCCGGCATTTCCAGGGCACGCATGGAGTCCCAGGTCTGGCGGGCGGCGGTGTCAAATTCGGTGTTGCCGGCCTTTTGCTCCTCCAGGCACTTGATGTGGGCGGAGAGCTTGTCCGCCGCCTTGACGATGGGCTCCACCGCCTCGTCATCCTCCAGCACCAGGGGGGCATAGCACTCCCGCAGCGCCGGGGGCAGCATCTGCAGCAGCCGTTCTCCGGCAATCCGCTCCACCTGCTTGTAGGCCACCTTTATTTCAGGGTTGTAATACTTAATGGGGGTGGGCAGGTCGCCGGTGAGGATCTCGGAGGCGTCGTGGTACAGGGCCGCCACGGCGCAGCGGTCCGGGTCCGGGCCTTCCAGATGCAGGATGTTCCGCCGAATCAGCGCCAGGGCGTGGGCCAGCACCGCCACCTGATGGCTATGCTCCTGAATATTTTCGGAAAAAGTATTGCGCATCAGCCCCCAGCGGGTGATGTATCGCATCCGCCCAAGCAGGGCGTAAAATTCGTTTGCCATGTTGTTGCCTTTCTGTCATGCTTTTGGAGGGCCTTGCCCCCGGATTAAATAAAAAGGTGCTTATGCTGTAAATGAATGTTTAGTGGCCTAAAACGGCGCACCCAGCTACAACAACCATGTCATTGCGAGGCCGCAGGCCGTGGCAATCTCCTGGTACAACTTTGGTCCTAATTCGCACCAAAATCTATGGATAATCCCATTCTACATTGTACGTTCATCGAACTTTTT
>JAZQHH010000052.1:0-6654 GCA_045540495.1 Faecousia sp. | reverse complement strand
GCCGATGCCCACATCGGCCCGCCAACAATTTCCTCCGCCAATAGGGCCGATGTGGGCATCGGCCCCTACATATGCAAAAAAACGCACCGCTGAGCGGTGCGTTTTTTGATGCGACACGGGTCTATAAGCCGGGTTCTGTCTTGACAGCCATCTATCTAGACCTGCGATTGCTCGCAGGTTCCAGCCGCCTCCTCGAAGCAGTCGGGCAGACCTTACGCTTCTCCACGGCGTTGCTCCGTGATAGAGTTTACATCGTAAAACCCATGTTACCATGGGCCGGGTGGGCTCTTACCCCACCTTTTCACCATGACCGGAAAAACCGGCTGAATCTCTCTGTTGCACTTGTCCTGAGGTCACCCTCGGCGGGCGTTACCCGTTATCCTTGCCCTGCGGAGCCCGGACTTTCCTCACCTTGGCCCTTTCGGAGCCAAGCCGCGGCTGTCCGACCCGGTCGCAGGCATATTGTAACCCATCGGAATCAAATTGTCAAATATCTTGCAAATTCTCCCGGGAGAGGATATACTATTAATTAGAGTTGTAATATAAATGATTGTTTAGCGGCCTAACAGCCCAATGCAGAATGCAGAATGCAAAATGCAAAATTATGGTATTTCCTTCGGAAATAATTTAAAATAAGTCTGCGAAGCAGACACATTCATTCTGAATTCTGCATTTTGAATTTTGCATTGTAGTGCGCAAGCACTACTGTAAACAATCATTTACCTTCCTTTTTTGCCTGGATCATCAGCAGGTACACGGTACTGCTCATGCGGTTCAGGGTTTGCAGGATGTCGGTTCGGGCACAGTTGCCATCGGCATCAATGAAGGCCTGCGCCGCCGCCAGCTCTGCCGCACGGACGGCACAGCGGCATCGGTTCAATGCCAGAACCTTTTGTCCATCGGTGTGCGCCGGCATGAAATGGGGCTGGCCGTAGAATTCCTCCGGATGATGGCTTCGCTTACGAAGCTCCGCTTCCGTCATGCCGCACAGCCGCTCCCATTTCACCGGTTCGTTTAATACTTCACAGCGGATCAAGTGCCGTGCCAAATCCAGTATCTCTCCCAATTCTTTGGGAAATGCCAATGTTTGACACCACAAAAGTTCCGCTTCCAGCGTATCCATGGCACCCCGAAAACCAATTCTGGGGTGTGTTTTGTACACCAGAACATTGCCGTGCAGATGGGTCATCTGCTCCGGCTTTTCCTTCAAAATGCCGCCGTTTAGCAGGCGGTATTCCGCAATGGGAGCCTCCGACGCCGGGAGAATGGAAATCCGTTCCCGGGTGAGAAAATCCCTCGCTCCGGGGGTCAGACGATCCCCCTCCCGGAGGAAATACACCCGCTGACCCTCCCGGTTTCGGATGTTCGCCTTGACAATCGCCTCAGTGCAGAGCATCAGCTCTTGGCGTTAGGGGTGGATTTGCGATCCTTGGGCAGAATGGCATCCACCTCGGTGTGGGGACGGGCGATGACGTGGACGGAGATCAGCTCGCCCACCTTTTCCGCCGCGGCGGCACCGGCATCGGTAGCGGCCTTCACAGCGCCTACGTCGCCACGAACCATCACGGTGACCAGACCGCCGCCTACCTGTTCCTTGCCCACAAGCTGTACGTTGGCGGATTTGACCATGGCATCCGCCGCTTCAATGGCTCCAATGAGCCCTTTGGTTTCGATCATGCCTAAAGAATTGGTGTCCATATTGATAATTCCTTTCATGTTTTGAAGTATTGTAGGGCAAGGGCATGCCCTTCCCGTCGCCGAAGGCGCAGTGCGTAGCTGTCGCCCCTATGGGGCGACACGGCGGGGTCATGACCCCGCCCTACAAAGGGTCGTTCATAATCAGTGTCTTGATCACCACGGGGAAGGCGGGGCCTACGGGGGTGCCTACGTCAAGGTAGCTCCCCTCGGACAGTCGCAGGCGGTCTAAACAGAGAATCGGTCGATCCGGGTATTTCAGCGCCAGCATTTGTCCAAGGGCTTTTGCCATATCCTGCTCCATGGCAAGATACAGCTCCTTTTGCGGCCAAGTGCCCACCTGCTCCGCCAGTTTCTGAATTTGCCCATAGCCGGAGGCATTTTCCTCCAAAGCCAGCACCCCGGGGGTATCCGATTGCCGACCCCAAGGTACCACCGGCAGATTCTTCAGGGGGAGCTTGACGTTTCGGACGAAAACCGTACTGCCGGATAGCTGTGCGCTGTGGCATCCCGCGCCGATGACAGTGGCTCGCACCGTTTGCTCACCCAGACGGTATTCGCCCTTGCACAGCCGACTTTCCCGGATGGCTCTGCCTAAGGTGGGCCCCATGTCCCCGAAGGCAAGCCATGGATGAGACGTTTCGATGCAGTCGGCCACGCCGCCGGAGAAGGAAATCACCGCATCGGTAGGGGCCGATGCCCACATCGGCCCGGCTTCCAGGGTATACAGCTTCTCAAACAATTCGTTTCGGGGTCGCAGACCGGCGGCCATTTCCAGTGCTTGCGTCAGCAATTGCGCAAGTTCAAAAACCTGCGATTCGTTGACGGTTTGTCCCGGAGAAAAATCTGTAAGCCCCTCCAAAACCGGCGAAATATAGGTGATTTTGCCGGTTTTGTCCAATTTCAGCAATCTTCCGCCCACATTCAGGCATCCGGTGGCGGTGATGTGTCCATCCTCAATGAGAGCCAGATTGCTTGTGCCGCCGCCAATGTCCATGTGCAGAACCGTCTTGCCGGACTGTGCCGAATATGCCACCGCCCCGGCTCCCCGAGCCGCCAGCGCGCTCTCCAAATCCGGCCCGGCGGTGGCCACCACAAAATCTCCCGCCAGCTCCGACAGCGCCTCCAGTACCGCCCGGGCATTTTCCTTTCGTGAGCTTTCGCCGGTGATAATCACCGCCCCGGTGTCCACCTCCTGCCGGGTGATCCCGGCGGAGCGGTACTCCGCTTCCACGATTCTGCGGATGCCCTCCCCATCCATGCGGCTGGAGGACAATAGGGGAGTAAAATGAATGGGGCTTTGATAGAGAATTTTTCTGCCGGAAATATCCATGTCCGGCACGGCAAAGCTGGATGCCCGGTTTTCCACCGTCAGCTCCGAGAGGATCATTTGGGTGGTCGTGGTGCCGATGTCCAGACCGACGCTCCGAAGCTTAGCCATGGGCGGCCTCGTGGAGGATCTTCACCGCCAGCTCCCGGGTCACGGGGATGGGGTTGGTGTCACAGCATGGGTCAGCCAGCGCTGCGTCCACGATCCGGTCAACCTGCGGACGAATGCCAATTTCGGCAAGTGTCGCAGGAAGTCCCAGTCCCTTGCGAAGCCGCACAAGCCCATTGTGCAGATTCCGCACAGCCATGGTCTGGGATCGGTTTTCAAGGCCAATTGCCCCGGTGGCTTTTGCGTACTTTGCCTGTGCCAGATGGTGAATCACCGGCGGCAGGAGAATGGCGTTGAGCCGTCCGTGGGGGACGTGATACGCGCCGCCTAAGCTGTGGGCGAGGGCGTGGCAGATGCCCAGACCCGCTTGGTTGAACGCCATCGCCGCCATGGTGGATGCCAGATGCACCTGCTCCCGGGCAGCGAGATTTCCGGCGTAGGAATCGGGCAGGTTCCGATACGCCATGGAAAATGCCGACAGGGCAAGGGCATCGGTGATGGGGCTGGCGTTTTTGGCGACCAGCGCTTCCAATGCGTGGGTCAGCACGTCAAAACCGCCATCAGCGACCAGCGCGGGGGGTAATTTTGCCACCAGTGACGGGTCAACGATGGCCATGTCCGGTCGGAGTTTTTCATCCACCAGAGGGTGCTTCACCCCGTCGTGGGTCAAAATGGCGAAATCCGTCACCTCGGAGCCGGAGCCGGAGGTGGTGGGGATGGCGATTCGCTTCGCCGGGGAATGGGCAAAATAGGCCATGGCCTTGGCAAGATCCATGGCACTGCCGCCGCCCAGAGAAACAATCACATCCGGCTGGAATTTCTGCACCACACCGGCACCCTCTGCCGCCAGAGCGACTGAGGGATCGGGGGCGACTTTCGGGAAAAATTCCACGTTTTCACAGCTGGTAAGACCGGCCAGCTCCCGGGCCTTGCCGTTTTCGTAAAAGTAGGGATCGCAGACAACCAACAGCCGCGTCGCGCCTGAATTTTTCAGCGCGTTCAGGGCACTGTCGCCGCAGATAATTTGCGTCCCGCAGGAAAAACGCTCCAATACATCACCGCCTTTTCATGGCTAGTATGACCGGGATTGGGAATTTCATGCATAAAAAAACAGCGGAGTGAAGCTCACTCCGCCGGTTTGCTAATTCAATTTTGATATTCAGAAAGTAACGTGTATTCGATGGTTAAGGGCTTGTTTTCGTTTTTGTAAGTATCCATGACGCGCATGGCTTCATCGAAAGAGATTGGCTGATAATCCTCATAACGGTCACTGGTTGAACGGAAGAAGGTGTTCTCATCGGTGGCCTCGGAAAAATCGCTGATCAGACCGGAGTCCAATGCGTAGTCCGCATCCCTTGTGATTTTTTCAATGAGGCAAAGCTCGCCGTCGGCATATCTGTAATAATCATGACCGTTGAGTGAGGCTCCGCCGGACCATATATACTCCACTAGTCCGTTTTCAAGCAAGTAGTAACGATACCGCTCACCGCTGTCGGCAAGGTGGACAGCATTGCCGTCAGATATGGTATACAGGTCAAAAATAAATCCAGTGTTTACATCTCCAACGTTTACATCGGTCAGAATCAGCTCTTCTTGACCGTTGTTGTCCAAGTCGATGCAAGCAAAACCAACGTCAGAAAGGTTTTTGCATAGCCGATACAGATAGCTGAGTTCGGGGTTCTCAGGCACCATGTCCATGTCGCTATCGTTCCAGGGGTAGGCGTTAATAATGTTGGTGATGATGGCCTGATATGCCTGAGGGAGTTTGACGTTTTCTGCGGGAGGCGTGGTAGGTTCTGTGGGAGGTGCGGTAGGCTCTGTGGGAGGTATAGTGGGTTCTGTGGGATGCGTGGCATCTTCCGTGGAAGGTGTGGTATTCTCAACGAGAGAAGTAGTAGTCTCCAGGAAGGGCCTGGTGGCTTGCGCAGACGATGGCTTGCCGCTTACGCAGGCGGAAAGGAATAATAACGTGCATAGCAAAATACAGATGAGACCAGCGGTTCTTTTCATGGAAATTCCTCCCATTCATTATTTGCTCATATGTATATTTTAGATGTCGCTCGCATAAAAAGCAAGGAATATCCTTGCTTTTATTAATGGCAAAATACCCAAATTCAGGGGACAAAAACTGTCAAAACAGACCATTGCACTCGCTTGCAAAGTGTGGTATGATATGGCTATCCAGGTGGAGTGCGCCTACTCCACAAAAATAGGCGCATTACCGCTAAAATAAAGGAGGATAAAACCGTAAGACTCACGGTGCGGCAGTGTGGAGACCTGTCGTAATGCAACCGCTGTTTTACCCGGCGGCTGTGAGAGCATACGCGAGGAGTCGGTATGCTTAGAGTCAGCAAACTATGGCAAGTTTGACCCTGAAAGACATCAAGAAGATCTACCCCCACAACGGCGACGACGCCAAGAAGAAAAAGAAGAAGAAGGGTGACGAGCCCGAGAAGAAGATCAACCTGCAGATCACCGATAAGGGTGTCGTGGCTGTTCAGAAGTTCAGCCTGGACATCGCTGACAAGGAATTCATCGTTCTGGTTGGTCCTTCCGGCTGTGGTAAGTCCACCACTCTGCGTATGATCGCCGGTCTGGAAGATATCTCCGAGGGCGAGCTGTGGATCGGTGACCGTCTGGTCAACGACATCCCCCCCAAGGATCGTGATATCGCCATGGTCTTCCAGAACTATGCTCTGTATCCCCACATGACCGTGTACGACAACATGGCTTTCGCTCTGAAGCTGCGCCGTACCCCCAAGGATCAGATCGATAAGGCTGTTAAGGAAGCCGCTGAGATCCTGGACATCACCCAGTACCTGGGCCGTAAGCCCAAGGCTCTGTCCGGTGGTCAGCGTCAGCGTGTTGCCATCGGCCGTGCTATCGTTCGTGAGCCTCAGGTCATGCTGATGGACGAGCCCCTGTCCAACCTGGACGCCAAGCTGCGTAACCAGATGCGTGCTGAGATCATCAAGCTGCGTAAGCGTATCGATACCACCTTTATCTATGTTACCCACGACCAGACTGAGGCTATGACTCTGGGCGACCGTATCGTCATCATGAAGGACGGCTTCATCCAGCAGATCGGCACTCCTCAGGAAGTGTTCAACCATCCTTACAACCTGTTCGTCGCTGGCTTCATCGGCTCTCCCCAGATGAACCTGTTCGACTCCAAGCTGGTTAAGAAGGACGGCAAGTACGCTGTCGAGCTGGGCGGCCAGACCGTCGTTCTGTCCGACGAGAAGCAGGAAAAGCTGGCTGCCAACAATGTCGCTGAGCAGGATATCGTTCTGGGCGTTCGTCCCGAGCATATCACCCTGGAAGCCGGCATCCCCGGCAAGGTCGACGTTTCCGAGCTGATGGGCTCTTCCGTCCACCTGCACGTGGAGTCCATGGGCCGCGACGTTGTCATGGTCGTTTCCACCATGAACATGACCGGCGCCGAAGTTGCTGCTCTGACCCACGGCTCCGATGTTCAGTTCGACTTCCCCGGCCACTGCTGCCATGTCTTCAACAAGGAG
>JAZQHH010000051.1:0-5635 GCA_045540495.1 Faecousia sp. | reverse complement strand
GTGCTGATCTACGACGGCGATGAGGCGGGCCAGCGGGCTACCCGCCGGGCCATCCCCATCCTGGAAAAGGCGGGGATCCAGGTGAAAGTCCTGCAGATCCGGGATGCCAAGGACCCGGACGAATTTCTGAAAAAATTCGGCGCCGACCGGTTCAAACTCCTTCTGGAGGAATCCTCCAACCGGGTGGAGTACCAGTTAAACGCCATTCTTAAGAAGTACGACATCCGCCAGGACGACCAGCGGGTACAGTTCGTTCAGGAGGCTGCGGAGCTGATCTGCACCCTGGGCAGTCCGGTCCAGCGGGAGGTCTATGGCAACCGCGCGGCGGAAACCGCGGGGATCAGCTTTGATGCCATGAAAATGGAAGTTAACAAGGCGTTTAAACGGCGGATCGCCCGGGAAAAGAAAAAACAGGAAAAGATCGACCTGGCTCCGGTCCAGGCGCTGCAGCCCAAGAGCCGGAACATCCGCTACGACAACATGAAATCCGCCATGGCAGAGGAAGCGGTGCTGGCGCTGATTTTGAAGGTTCCCGCCCTGCTGGAGCAGGCACGTGACTTGAAAAGTGAGGAATTTTCCTCCCCCTTGCTGGGCCGTGTCTATGAACAGCTGATGGCCCGCTACCGGCAGGGACTGGAGGTTAGCTTGGGGGTTCTGTCCGATTTGAATGCCGAGGAAATGTCCCATTTGGCAGGCATTTTGCAGCGGCAGGATGGCCCAGTGGATGAAAACGCCCTCCGGGACTGCGTCCGCACCATTCAATCGGAGCATCAGCGCTCCAGCGTTGCCAGCGACGATGATTTGCTGGCCTTTGCCAACAACCTGAAGGATAGAAAAGGGATGAGGGTATGACCACACTTCTGGACCAGCCCGCCCCGGTCAGCGCCGGGGAGGACGATGTTCGTCAGTACCTCAATGAAATACGCCGATTCCCCCTGCTGTCGGCAGAGGAGGAGCGGCAGCTGGCCGCCCGGTGTGCTGCCGGGGATGAGGAGGCCATCCGCCAGATGGTCAATTCCAATCTGCGGCTGGTGGTGTCCGTGGCCCGGGAGTATGCGGGCCGGGGGGTGCCCCTGCTTGACCTGATTCAGGAAGGCAGTATCGGCCTACTGGCGGCGGCGAAGAAATTCGACCACACCCTGGAGTACCGCTTCTCCACCTATGCCACCAAATGGATCCGGCAGGGTGTGACCCGGTGTCTGCTGAGCCATGGGGCTCTGATTCGGGTGCCGCTGCATACCGCCGAGCGGATGCGTAAGGTCATGGCGGTGAAATATTCCCTTTTGCAGGAAACCGGCCTGGAGCCCACTGTGGAGGAAATCGCTCACCGCTGCGGCCTTTCCGGGGATAAGGTTGCCAAGCTCTTGCAATTGGCCCCGGAGACCTGCTCCCTGGATGCCCCGGCAGGGGAGGAGGATGCCACCCTGGCCGTCCTGCTGGAGGACGTTCACGCCCCCCAGCCCCAGGAGCAGCTGGTTCGGGAGGAGCTGAACCACACCATGGATACCCTGCTTTCCATGCTCAACCAGCGGCAGCAGCAGATCCTGCGGCTCCATTTCGGCATGACCGACGGGGTCTGCCATTCTCTGGAGGAAATCAGCAAAATGCTGGGCATCTCCAAGGAGCGGGCCCGGCAAATCGAGCGGCAGGCCATGGAAAAGTTGAAAAAAAGCGGTTCCAGCATGGGATTGGAGGATTTTTTGAATGAATGAGTTTACGTTTGAGCCCACCCAATGGGAGCTGGCTCTTGAGAATACCGGCGATACCCTCTCCGCCGCCCGGTTCCTGACCCTGATGGAAGGGGAGGACGAGGGGGCTGTAGAGGAGGCGCTGCTGGAGCTGTCCGAACGGCATATCCTGCTGGATGTGACGGATTTGCCCATGGCCCACGGCGTGGGCGAGGCGGCGGTGCGGCTGCGCCGGGAGGAGCAGCTGGTGCAATCCGGCAAGCTGCTGGAAAGCCTGGAGGATACCGACCCGCTGAAAATGTATCTGGAGGAGCTGGCTTCCATTCCGGCCTTTGGGGATGTGCAAATCCTTTCCCAGCGGCTGCTGGAGGGGGACAAGTCCGTGGTGGAGCAGCTGACCAATCTGATGCTCAGCCGGGTGCTGGAGCGGGCCTGCCAGCTGGTGGGCCGGGGCGTCCTTTTGCAGGATTTGATCCAGGAGGGCAGCCTGGGCCTTTGGCAGGCCATCCTCAGCTATGAGGGCGGCGATTTTGAGACCCATTGCGACTGGCATATCCGCTTTGATATGAACCGGGTGGTGACCATGCAGGCCCGGGACCGGGGCGTGGGTCAAAAGCTCCGGCAGGCCATGGAGGATTACCGGACTGTGGACGAGCGGCTGCTGTCCGAGCTGGGCCGGAATCCGACCCTGGAAGAAATTGCGCTGGAGCTGCACATGACGGCGGAGGAAGCCGCCACGGTGGCCAAGACCCTGGATTCCGCCCGAACCCTCGCCCAGGCGAAAAAGCCCGGGGAGCCGGTGGAGGAAGACCCGGAGGAGCAGCAGGCGGTGGAGGATACCGCCTACTTCCAAATGCGCCAGCGGATTGCGGATCTGCTCTCCGGCCTGGAGGAAGGGGATGCCAGATTGCTGACTTACCGCTTTGGCCTGGAGGGCGGAAAGCCCCTTTCTCCCGAGGAAACCGGCCGAAAGCTGGGCCTGACACCGGAAGAAGTGGTCCAAAGAGAAGCCGCCGCATTGGCCAGCTTACGGCAGAGCTAGGAGCGTGAGCGAATGAAGTGCTATTTTATTGCCGATACCCACTTCGGCGATGAGCGGATTAGAAAATATGAGAACCGCCCTTTTCCTACAACGGATTTGATGGACCAAGTCCTGATTCACAACTGGAATGCCCGGGTGGCCCCCGAGGATACCGTGTATATACTGGGCGATTTTGGTGCGGATGGCGATGAGACGCAGGTTCTGGCGCAGCTAAACGGCACCAAATTCCTCATAAAAGGGAATCACGATACCAAAAGCAACGCCGCTTACCGCAACGCCGGATTTCAGGAGGTGTACGACCATCCAATCATTCTGGATGGATTCTGGCTTCTGTCCCACGAGGCGCTTTATGTCAATTCCAATATGCCCTATGCCAATCTGTTTGGCCATGTGCATAACAGCCCCATCGTTTGCGATTACAGCAGTCAGCATTTTTGCGTTTGCGTAGAGCGGATTGGATATGCACCAATCTCCTTTGATGAAATCAAAAAGAAAATCCAGGAGGCATCCGAATCATGACGAAAAAAGCAATCTACCCCGGTTCCTTTGACCCCTTCACCAACGGTCATCTGGATATCGTCAAGAAGGCTTCGGCTTTGTTTGATGAGGTGGATGTGGTCATCGGTGTCAATGCCAACAAACGCCGCACCTTCGCCGCGGCGGCCATGAAAGCCGCCATCGAAAAGACGGTGGCGGAGCTGGGTATGGACAATGTGTCCGTCACCGTTTATGACGGGCTGGTGGCGGAATACGCCAAAACCAACAATATAAAGTATATGATTCGTGGCCTCCGCAACAATATGGACTACAATTACGAGGAAAATATCGCCGAGGTCAACAAGCTCATCAATCCCCAAATGGAGTATGTCTACTTCCGGGCGGAAAATGTGGCGGTGTCCTCCTCTATGGTCAAGGAGCTCCATGGCTATGGGCAAGATGTGTCGCCGTATCTGCCGAAGGCGATTCTCGATATTGTTTAATTAGAAAGAAGGAAAAATTATGGCTAAATTTCATTCTATCGCCATCGATGGCCCCGCCGGGGCCGGTAAAAGCACCATTGCCAAGCGCCTGGCCAAGGAGCTGAACTTCGTGTATGTGGATACCGGTGCCATTTACCGCACCGTGGCCTATTTCCTGGATCTGCTGGGCATCAGCCCCAAGGATGTGGACGGCGTGGAGCGTTACATCGACGAGCTGACCATCGAAATCGAGTACGATGAAAACGGCACCCAGCATATGATTATGAACGGCATGGATGTATCCGGCGAGATTCGCACCCAGGATATTTCCCAGAAGGCCTCCCTGGTCTCTGCCCATGCGGTTGTCCGGGAGATGCTGCTGGATATGCAGCGGGATGTGGCCAAGAAGCACAATGTCATCATGGATGGCCGGGATATCGGCACTGTGGTGCTGCCCAAAGCGGATGTGAAAATTTTCCTCACCGCCGACCCGGCAGTCCGGGCCCAGCGCCGGTATGAGGAGCTGATTGCCAAGGGCCAGAAGGCTCAGCTTCCCACCATCCTGAAGGAAATCGAGCAGCGGGACTATCAGGATACCCACCGCCCCATCGCCCCCCTGAAGCAGGCCAAGGATGCGGTCAAGGTGGATACCTCCGCCCTGGACATTGAAGGGGTCGTGTCCGCAATTAAGCAAATCGTGGCGGAGAAGCTGGGCCTATGAGTGTCATCGTCGCGAAAAACGCCGGATTCTGCTTCGGCGTGTCCCGGGCGGTGGAGCTGGTGGAGCAGTCCGCCGGAGAGGGGAAACGGGTCGTGACCCTGGGGCCCATCATCCATAACCGCCATGTGGTGAATAAATTTGAAGCCCTTGGGGTCAAGGTCATCAATTCCCCCGCCGAGGCGGAGAAGGGCATGACCGTTATCATCCGCTCCCACGGCGTGACCAAGGCGGTCATCGATGCCCTGGAGGAGCGGGGGGTGGAAATCATCGATGCCACCTGTCCCTTCGTCAAGCGAATCCACGGCATCGTGGCCAAAGCCAGGGAAGAGGGGAAGCTGCCGGTGATCATCGGTACCCGCTCCCACCCGGAGGTGGAGGGCATCGCCGGCTGGTGTGACGACTGCCGCATCTTCGAAAACCCCGAAGAACTGCTCCAGTGGGCCAATTCCGGGGAGATTTCTCCAGAAACTCCCATTTGCATGGTCTCTCAGACCACTTCTACGGAAGCTCTCTGGAAAAAATGTTGCGAAATCGCAAAAAAACAGTTTACTAACTTGAAAATCTTTGATACAATATGCAGAGCGACGGAATTTCGGCAGGGGGAAGCGGCTGTGCTCAGCGCATCCTGTCAGGCCATGGTTGTGGTGGGGGACCCCACCAGCTCCAATACGGGCCGCCTCGCAATGATTTGCCGGGAGCATTGCCCCCGGGTGGCTCTGGTGGACAATGCCGCCGAGCTGGACCCCGCTTTCTTCAAAGGGGTCACCCACGTTGGAATCACGGCCGGTGCATCCACACCGGCGTGGATAATAAAGGAGGTCAATAAGACTATGAGCGAAATTACTAATGTTGAGGCTGTACAGGAGGAGAACTTTGCAGAGCTTCTGGAACAGTCCATCAAGACTTTAAATACAGGAGACAAGGTTATCGGCATCGTTACCGGCATCGGCAACACCGAAGTCCAGGTTGATCTGGGCACCAAGCACGCCGGTTACATTCCTTATGATGAAGTCAGCACCGATCCCTCTGTCAAGCCCGAGGACATCCTGAAGGTTGGCGACGAGATCGAGGTCTTCGTGGTTCGTGTCAACGACCAGGAGGGCACTGTTCAGCTGTCCAAGAAGAAGCTGGACGGCATGAAGGTTTGGGACGACATGGCCGCATGGGTCGAAGAAAAGACCACTGTGGAAGGCACCATCACCGAAGAGAACAAGGGCGGCCTGGT
>JAZQHH010000050.1:0-9331 GCA_045540495.1 Faecousia sp. | reverse complement strand
ATACGATCCCTCTCCTGATAGATAACTTGTAGCGATGCTTATCTTCCCCTCTATCGTGTGTTTTGATTTAGCCATAGAAATACCCCCTAAGGTAGACTTTGGATATTTCCATGGTCTACTTTAGGGGGATCATATCAAATCGGGGGAGCCGGAATCATTAGGAAAGCTCTGCGGTCAATTCAAATGCAGCAGCGGGGTAGTTATTGTCGGCATCAGGCATTGCGCCAACGATGATCCGGACATACTGATTTGCTTTAACTGCGACACTGACAGAGTCGGTGCCACTGGTGCTGTCCAGAATTTCATTCTGACCGGAAAGCAGATTATACAGTACCACCTTACACTCTACGCCGTCGGTCACGCTATTGAGCGTAACGGTCAGTGTGCCTTCGGCAGTGGCAGTGAACAGGTAGTAAACGCCCTGATCGTTACCGGCCTCAGAGGACACCGTGAAGCTCCCCAGCTCCATGGCAATGGGATTCATCATCGTGCCAAGAGGGTAAGCCATGGTGACAGCAAAGACAGCATCATCACCGGTATTGCCAATGGCCAGGCTGACAGGGGAATTGGTATGGGAAGAGTACAGTTTCGGAACGGTTACCACACCGTCCACCGCATCATATCGAACGCCCTCGTAAATCACATAGGCGTTGGGGTTTTCAATGGTCAGATAGGTGCCGGATACTTTGTAAATATCATAATAGACCAGATGATTCCCCTTCACGTCTGCTTCAAAGTTCAGAACGCCGCCGATGGCAATGGGCTCATCCTTATTATCCTCAACCACCGGCTGATAATCCGGGTCGGCAGCGCCGCAGCGGGTACAATTGCCGTCAATGCCGAAATTGTGGCCCAGGGCCTCGCCCTCGGTTGCTCCGCAGACGGAGCAGGTTTTGGGCGTATCGCAGTTGGCATCCACCCAGCTGTGGCCGGGAATTTCACCATCCACCGCGCCGCAGACCAGGCAGGTTCTGGCGGTATCACAGGTGGCATCATTCCAGCTATGGCCGGGAGCGAAGCCCTCAATCGCACCACAGGTCTGGCAGGTCTTGGCATCGGTGCAGGTGGCATCCTTCCAGGAGTGGCCCAGGGCCTCCCCTTCTGTAGCCCCGCAGGTATTGCAGGTCTTGGCGACGGTGCAAGTGGCATCCTGCCAGGTATGGCCCAGAGCCTCACCCTGAGTGCCGCCGCAGATATCACAGGTCTGGGGGTTGACGCAAGTTGCATCCTTCCAGCTATGGCCCAGTGCATCGCCCTCGGTCAGGCCACAAAGTTCGCAGGTCTTGGGCGTATCGCAGGTAGCCTGCAGATAACTATGGGCCATCACAGGCAGATCCACACTGTATGCCTCACCGCACAGGGTACAATGGTATTCCACGTAGCCAGGCTCCGTGCAGGTAGGCTCACGGCTGGAGGTGGTTTCGAAAACATGGTCACAAACGGGGTCTACGTAATCCGGGTTCTTTTGACCGCACAGGCCGCACAGGCCCAGGTCGCCGTAGCTGTGACCCAGAGCTTCGGCACCGGCAGCACCGCAGGTCTTACAGACTTCGCCGGTGGTACAGGTGGCACTCTCATAGTTGTGGCCCAGCGGTTCACCCTTGATTTCAGCGCAGCGGATGCAGGTCATGGGGGCCACACAGGTGGCTTCACTGTAGCTATGGCCCAGAGCCTCCCCGTCCATGGCGCCGCAAACGGCGCAGGTCTTGGGTGCAACACAAGTTGCATCGGAATAGCTGTGGCCCAGGGGATCGCCCTCGGAAACGCCGCAGATTTTGCAGGTCTTGGCCCGGATGCAGGTGGCATCATTGAAATTATGTCCCAGAGCCTCGCCACTGGTGGTACCGCAGAGCTTACAGGTTCTGGGCTCTGTGCAGGTGACGGCGCTGTAATCATGGCCCAGGGCCACCAGGGTTTCAGAATAGCTGTCGCCGCACAGGCCGCAGGTGTAGGTCACACTGCCCTTCTCGGTGCAGGTAGCAGCCTTCTCCCCGGTAACGGCGTATTCATGGACACAGGCAGTGGGCTCGGTGATATCAGAGGGATCGGAAGGATCAGTCGTATCGCTGGGGTCGGTAGGATCGGTGGGATCGGTGGGATCACTGGGTTCATGGGAGCCCTGGGGAATATCTTCATAAACCAGCAGGAACATCCAGGCGATCTCATGGTTGATGCCCTCCTGACCGGCGAACAGATAGTTGGCGGTATCCTCGCGGCACCAGCCATTCTGCTCAATGCCCAGGGGCAGGATGTAGTAGAGATCCTCGTTCAGAGGATAGACGCCGCTGGCCTTGTCACGATTGGTGACGTACTGGCGCATGGCATCGGTGTAGTCTTCCTTGAAGAAGTCATCCTGTCCGTTATTGTAGCAGTAGCGGAAGGGGGCGGAACCGGTCTGCATCGGCACACCGTTCTGAATGATAATCTCGCCCACCATGGCCATCAGGGAAATGCCCTGCATGGAGCTGCCCAGCTGCACGAATACCCGGGGGCCATCGGCGGTGCCCAGATGGTAGGTACCGTCAACCTCATTATAAACAAGCTGGCAATCCTCGGTAGCAGCGGTCAGATTGAAGGGCTTCAGAGTGATGCCCTCAGGCAGGGTGTAAGGAACGATCTCCTGCTTCGGCTCATAATTGTTCCAGGGCTCCTCAGTAAAGCTCCATTCGGGATTGCCGATACGAATCACATTCAGCACCGCATCAGTGATGCCCTCAGCGCCATCCAGGCCGATGACCAAAACAGTCGTGCCGGTGGAACCGGTGCCGATCATACTGGGCTGGACGGACAGGGTAATCTTATTGTCCACAGCTTCATAGGTGCTGTAATCCTGGATGAAATGGGTGCTGGCACCATAGATGCCGATGGTCGCGGCATTGCCGGTGACAGAAAATTCATAAGTACCGGGCTCAGCAGGAACAAACAGGAAGTAGCCCCGCTCCCCTGCCGTCAGCTTCACATGGCTGCTGCCGGTGGAAATCTGCCAGGCGACGGTATCCTTGCCACCGGCAAAAATGCCTTCGGTGGAAACAACCGGATTCCCCTCGGCATCCACAGTCTCCTGAGCCAGGACAATCTGCAGCTCAGGGGCATCAGCGGTGACTTTGGCAGAGGCCTCATCATAGTAGAAAGTCACATCAGAAGAGAAGCTCTCAATCTGGATATCGTAATCCCCCCGGGGCAGGGTCTTTTCCACCACGCCCTCGGCGTTGACGATGGCCATGGCCACCTGGGCACCGGCCTGATTGAAGCGGACCTTGACCTTTTCGGTGTAGGGTCTGCCCACGCCATCGGTCACGGTGATCTTGTAATTAACATCCCCGGCAGGCTCAGTTTCGCTGGGCTCTGTTTCGGGTGCGCCGGTGGACTCGGTTGTGCCGGTGGTCTGGGGCTCGGTGGGCTCCTCCGGTTCGCCGCAGGCACTCATGGCCAGCATGGAACAAACCATCAGCACCGCCAGCAGCAGTGCGCGGAATCGTCTCTTGTCAAACATTCGGTTCCTCCTATTATTAACGCCTGCTGTTACACGATCTGCTTCAGCGGCTTGATATACTGTTCGCGGCGGCGGTCTTTTTCAGCAGCGTAAGCGGCATCGTTGCCGGAATGAATCTCACGCAGATAATCGTAGTGGTTCTGGAGGATCGCCTCGTTGTCCCGGGCCATCATCATCACAGCGATGGAGGAACACTGGTCGGAGGCACGCTCCAGATAGGTCAGCGCTTCCATGAACACAAGGCCTGTGCCCACAGAGCAAGTGCCGTTCTTCAGACGCTTGGTATGGCGGTCCCGAAGGATCATGACCATATCATCGATGACCTCCTCCAGAGGCTCAATGGCCTTGGCGGCATGGTTATCGTCATTAGCGAAAGCAGTAATGGTGATATCCAGAATCTCGTTGACGGCGGAGCAAATCACATCCAGCTCCTTCTTCGCCATATCAGAGAAGGTGGTATCCTCGGCGGCAAGGCGCTGGCCCAGCTCCACCAGGTTAGTGGCATAGTCGCCGATGCGCTCGAAATTGGGGACGGTCTGCATGAGCATATCCACCTGACGGTCGTCGGCTTCGGTCTCCACCACCTTACTCAGGCCAATGAGGAACCGGTCGGACTTATCGGCGAAGGCATCCAGGCAATTCTCATCCTCGTCGATTTCAGAAACCTGGCTCTCGTCATAATTCACCAGCATCTTGCAGCCCTTGGCGAAGTTATCCCGGGCGATGGCACCCATGGCGGCAACGGCCTTGGAGCCCTCTGCCACGGCAACAGCGGGAGAGATATACAGCCGGTCATCCAGAGTATGGAGTTCGGGATGCCGCTGGGCCTTTTCCTTGTCCTCTTTCACGATGACCATGGACAGCTTCACCAGCCAGCCAGCAAAGGGAATCAGGACAATGGCCGTCACCAGATTAAAGATGGTCTGGAAGTTGGCGATTCCGCCGCTGTCGATGGAAGCGTTCCAGAAAGCGGAACCAAAGACCGCATTTTTCTCCAGAATCATCATCACAATCATAAACAGGATTGTACCGATGGTATTAAATGCAATATGGACAACGCCTGTCCGCTTGGCATCCTTGGAGGTGCCAATGGAGCAAACCATAGCGGTGGTCACGCAAGTGCCAAGGTTGATACCCATAATAATCGGATAAGCCATAGAGAAGGTAATCACAGTTGCGGTAGGATCTGTCGCCGCGGCGGCAGCCGTAGCTGTGGCAACGGTCTGGAGCATACCCACGGTAGCGGAGGAGCTCTGTACAATCACCGTCAGCACCAAGCCAAAAACAATACCAATCAAAGGATTACTCAGAACGCTCAGGAAAGATTCAAACACGCCGGTACCAATCAGAGGCTTTACGCCATCGGTCATAAGATTCAAACCGATGAACAGAACGCCAAAACCGATACAGATATCTCCGATGGGCTTTGCTGCTTTCTTTTTAATGAACATCACCAGGATGATGCCAATAACCAGGGCCACAGGTGCCAGGGTGTCCGTATCAAACAGCCACAGCAGCCAGTTGTCACCGGCCTCGATGGAGCCCAGGCGAATAATCTGGGCAGTGATGGTGGTGCCGATGTTGGCACCCATAACGATGGACACGGCCTGCTTCAGGTTCAGCACGCCGGCGCCAATCAAAGCGACAGTCAAAACGATGGTAGCGGTTGAGCTTTGGATGACGGCGGTAACCAGGGTACCGGTCAGCACGCCCATGACAACATTGCCGGTGACCTTCTCCAGCACCCGCTTCAATGCGGCGCCGGAACTGTTCTTCAGGCCATCGCCCATCACTTCGATACCATACAGGAACATGGCGAGACCGCCCAGCAGTTGAATTATGGCACTCACGATATCCATAATGACACTCCTATTAGCTATAGTATATCAGCCCTATTTTGGACCATGTTAATTATACGAAAATTTTTTGTAAATGTATAGTCACAAATTTGACGAAATTTGACTTCGCAGGAAGAAATTTTGTCCATCTGTGACGAAATCAGGCTCCGGTGGAACCGAATCCGCCGCTGCCCCGGTCAGAATCGGACAAATCTTCGACCTCGGCATAGGCCGGCGTGATGACCGGCGTGATGACCATCTGGGCAATGCGCTCGCCGTTTTCCACGGTCTGGGGCTGGGCGCTGTGGTTGTGGAGCACCACCACCACCTGCCCCCGGTAGTCGCTGTCCACAACACCTACCTTGTTGGCAGGGGCCAGGCCACGTTTACAGGCCAGGCCGGAACGGGCATAAATCAGCCCGGCGCAGCCCTTCGGCACTTCCATGGCGATGCCGGTGGGAATCCAAGCGCTTTCGCCGGGGGCAACCGTAACCGACTCCTCCAGACAGGCATACAAATCCGCACCGGCGGCTTCGGCCGAGCCATAGGTGGGCAGCTTCGCACCAGGATGCAATTTCTTCACACGAATGGGTTCCATCATCTTCTCTCCTTCCCCTGCCAATCCTCCCAAAGGACGATATCACCTTTTTGGAGGGAAGCTGGTACATCGATCAGCCGCTGATTCTCGGAGCCCCGGAACCGCAGCATCATATTTTTCTTACTTTCAATGAAGGGGCCATCTACCAGCACATCCAGATAACTCAAAAATTCCGCTGTGACAGCCGGGTCCCCCAATCTGCCGGGCAGGATATCCCGGTCAAACAGGTAGCCGGAGAAGGCCCAAATACTTTTATTGGGATAGTTTGCCCGAACCTGGCGAAGCAATTCAACCAACGCAGGCTGGTTCTGGGGTTCAAAGGGCTCGCCGCCCAGGAGGGTCAGCCCTGCCACATAGTGGGGCGCCAGCATGGCCAGGATGCTGTCGATGGTCTGCTGGGTGAAGGGCTCACCATAATCAAAATCCCAGGCCACCGCATTGAAGCAGCCCTTGCAGCGGTGCGTACAGCCGGATACGAACAGGCTGACACGAACGCCGGGGCCGTTGGCGATATCGCAGTTTTTGATGGTGGCGTAATTCATTCTGCCCCCTCCTTATTTCCCAGCTTCTGAAAGAATCGGAAGCTCAGGGGCCACAGCAGGCCCGCAACGATCACAATCAGAAAATACCGCACCGACCGGGCCGCCAGATGGCCCCCAAAAAGGGCATCCAACGGCGCTTTCAGGCCGGATTTGACCAGAAGAACCAGGCCCAAGCCCAGCAAAACCTTCAAAAGCTGCACCCACCAGACTCCATCGGTAGTGAAATTCACCCACTTCCGCTCCCCGTAATAGACCACCACAACACCGGTCAGGCAACCCATCATGGTATAGGCGTTATTCAGGCCGGACTCCAGATTGTGGGCATCCGTATCCGCCGGGAAGGGAAAACATTCCACAAAGACCAAAAAGCCAACACCAAGAGCCAGCATAGAGCCCAAAAGCCAGGCCATCCCCTTTTCACTGCCGCCCATCACCAGGTTTTGGAGCAAATACACCAGCAGCAGCGCTGTTAAAGTGCCCGCCAGCACATCCATGGGGGTATGTACACCCACATACATCCGGGAGAAGGCCACCAGGGCCGCCAGAGCGATGAAGATCCACTTCAGCCAGCGCCGTTTCTCCGTCACCGCCAAAGCGCCGAAGGTGCCAACCGCCATGGTGGTATGGCCGCTGGGGAAGCTGTAGCCCGCGGCGGCTTCCCTGGCCTGCTCCAGAATGGTAAAATTCCGATTCAGCACCCAGGGTCTTGGTACCCGGCACAGTAATTTCAAGAATTGATTGGCAATGGTTCCGATGAATCCCACCGCCATGAGAAAATATCCCCGGCGTTTGTCCACGCACCAGAACACAACCAGCGCAATCACAAGAAACGCCGTTTCCTCGCCCAGCATGGTAATCAGCAGCATCAGCTCATTCAGCACCGGAAGCCGGAGCTTTTCAAGAAAATAGAGCAGTTCCATTCCAAACCTCCCCATTATGAATGCTACCATTATACCAGAATTTACGGAAATGTAAAGGTTTATACCGGCCTCTTGCATTTTCCGGGAATACCATTATAATAGATACATATATTATATAAGGAAAGAGTGATTCAATGTTTTCTCAGGAAGAACGGTGCCTTTACCGGAACAACCAGCTTGGCGAGGTTATTTGTCAACTTCGGTTTCCGGAGATTTTGACCATCGGCGCCAATGTACCGGTGCAGTTTCAGGAGGCCATCCGGGACGAATACCCCCAGTACGGTGCCCGGAAGGAATCCCCTGCCCCCAAAATCACCGGCACCCCCGGCAATATGACCCTTGAAAATCAGCCCCAGACCATCAATTATCAGTTTGTCTCCGAGGACGGTAACTGGAAGGTGAATCTGACCAGCCGGGTCATTTCCCTGTCCTGCGCCCGCTACACCAATTGGGAAGATTTCGCCGGAAAGCTGGATAAGCCTCTGGCGGCCTTCATCAAGATTTATAAGCCCGCCTATTTTGAGCGGGTTGGCCTGCGGTATCTGAACTTTATCTCCAGAAAAGCCCTGGATTTGGACAGTGTTCCCTTCTCCAAACTCATTTCTCCGGCGTATATCGGCCTGATGGCGGAAGAGGATATCATCGAAACCAATGTGGCCCGGTGCAGCATGGAGGCTGAACTGAACATCCGCGGCGGCTGCAAGGCCAAAATCCACTGCGGCCCCGGCCTTGTAAAGCGGAACGGCCAGGGCGATAACGAGGTGAAATTTATTCTGGATCTGGATTTGTTCATGCCCGGCAAGGTGCCGGTGAATCTGTCCGCCGGAGCCTTGCAGACCCTCCATGGCCAGGCCTTCAGCATCTTCCGGGGCGCCATTACCGACACCCTCCACGATGCTTTGGAGCCGGAGATGATTTAACATAATCAATGTCATTGCGAGCCAGCGGCCTAAACCTCAGGAGATTGCCACGGCCTTCGGCCTCGCAATGACAGTATTTTAGGAGGACCCTATGTATTATTACGGTTTTGATATGACCTATCTGGTGCTGGTGCTGCCCTGTATCATCCTTTCCCTGTGGGCTAGCGCCAATGTCAACAGCACCTTCAAGCGCTACAGCAAACAGTTTTCTTCCCGCCGCATCACCGGTGCCGATGCCGCCCGGCGGGTGCTGGCGGCCAACGGTGTTCATGGTGTTCGCATCGAACGGGTCAGCGGCAATCTGACTGACCATTACGACCCCAAATCCAATGTGATTCGCCTGTCCGACAGCGTCCACGATTCCACCTCCACCGCCGCCATTGGTGTTGCCTGCCACGAAGCGGGCCATGCGGTGCAGTACGCCCAGGCTTACGCCCCCATCAAGCTCCGGGCCGCCATCATTCCCATCACCAACATCGGCTCCAAGCTGGCTATGCCCCTGATTTTGCTGGGCCTGGTGCTGAGCTTCCTGGGTGAGATGTCCTATTTCTTCGTTTATCTGGGCATTGCCGCCTTTGGTATGAGCCTGGTGTTCCAGTTAGTGACCCTGCCGGTGGAATTTAACGCCAGCCGCCGGGCCATGAATGCCATTGCGGACAGCAATATTCTGACCACCGAAGAGCAAAAGGGCGCCCGCAAGACCCTCACCGCCGCCGCCATGACCTATGTGGCCGCCACCGCCGTGGCTCTTGCTCAGCTTCTGCGGCTGATTTTGATTTTCGGCAGAAGAAGCGATGATTAACCACCACCGTCCCGGTCCCCCGGGACGGATTTTTTGTATGGGTGGATCGGTAAATGATTGTTTAGCGCCCTAAAACGGCGCACCCAGCTACAACAACCATGTCATTGCGAGGCCCGAAGGGCCGTGGCAATCTCCTGGTACAACTTTGGTCCTAATTCGCACCAAAATCTATGGATAATCCCATTCTACATTGTACGTTCATCGAGCTTTTTTCTTAT
>JAZQHH010000049.1:0-51225 GCA_045540495.1 Faecousia sp. | reverse complement strand
GGGAGTTGGGGAAACATGTTGTCTTCCTAAGACCGCTTGGCCTCCGACTTGCCGGCTGCCAGAGCCTCGTCAACCTTAGCGTCCTTAGCGAAAACCAGAACGCGGCGGGTCTTGCCGGTGCCGTTGGGCAGAACCACGGCGCCACGGACCTGCTGGTCAGCGTGACGGGAGTCAACACCCAACTTGATATGCAGCTCGACGGTCTCGTCGAACTTGGCGGAAGCACCCTTCACAACCAGATCCAGGGCTTCTGCGGGCTCATACTGAACAGCGCGGTCGATCAGCTTCGCGCTCTCCTTATACTTTTTACCTCTAAACACTTGTTAAATCCTCCTATATAGTGGTGATGCGGAAAAATCCTCCCACATTTCCGGGATCAGACCCGGATAGCAAATATCAAATTAGTCGACGACGGTAACACCCATGGAACGGCAAGTACCGGCAACCTGGCTCTCAACAGCCTCCTGGGTCAGACCCTTCAGGTCCTGCATCTTGGTCTTGGCGATCTCAGCGATCTGAGCCTTGGTGATAGTGCCGACCTTAGTCTTGTTGGGAACTCCGGAACCCTTGTCCAGACCGATGGCCTTCAGGACCAGCAGGGGGGTGGGGGGAGTCTTGGTGATGAAGGTGAAGCTGCGGTCAGCGTAAACAGTGATGACGACAGGAATCTTGTAGCCCTCCATATCCTTGGTGCGGGCGTTGAATTCCTTGATGAAAGCAGCGATGTTGACACCGTGCTGGCCCAGAGCGGGGCCTACAGGGGGAGAAGCAGTAGCCTTAGCGGCGTTGATCTGCAGTTTGTTAATACCAGTGACTTTCTGTGCCATGATAAGCACCTCCTGAATAAGATGTGGTAATGATGCGCCTTGGCGCATGTTTTTCGGGGCTCAGGCCCCTCCCACGTTCCGGCCGGTGATCCGACCCGATGCGTTTACTGGGAAACGACCTCTACCATGTCGAGTTCGAACTCGACGGCGGTCTCGCGGCCAAACATGGATACAATCACGTTGACAGCGTTGTTTTCGACCTCGATGCTCTCCACAGTACCGGTGAAGGAGGTCAGAGGGCCGTCCAGAATCCGGACGGTATCGCCAACGGCATAGTTGACGATGATTTCCTTCTTTTCCACGCCCATGGCGTAGACCTCTTCTTCGGTGAGGGGAGTGGGGTCGTTGCTGGAGGAGCCCACGAAGCCGGTGACGCCGCGGACATCCTTGATGACGTGCCAGGTATCATCGCTGTAAACCATCTTCACCAGCACATAACCGGGATAAACCTTCCGCTCGTAGGTCTTGCTGGCCCCGGACTCGGTGATCTCGGTGACAGTTTCCACAGGAATGGAGATCGCATGGATCACATCCTGCAGATTGCGGCTCTCGACGGTCTTTTCGATGGTGGCTTTTACAGTGTTTTCATAACCGGAGTAGGTATGAACCACATACCATTTTGCATTCTCAGCCATGGTGATTCCTTAGTGCTGATGGGCAAAGGCATCAATCAGCGCACTGATGCCGACACCGGCCACGAAGTCGAACATCCAGATGAACACGCCGACCACCAGAACACAGGCGGCGACGATCAGGGTGTTCTTGAGTACCTGCTTGGGGGTGGGCCAAACGACCTTCTTCAGCTCGCTCTTGAGCTCACGGAAGTACTTGCAGGTCTTGCCCCAGGCTCTTTTGAACCAGTTTTCCTTCTTGACTTCAGACATTTCCGGTACCCTCCTTACTTAGTCTCGTTGTGAGTGGTGTGCTTCTTGCAGAATCTGCAATACTTCTTCATTTCGAGACGGTCGGGGTCATTCTTCTTGTTCTTCATGGAATTGTAGTTTCTCTGCTTGCACTCGGAGCATCTCAAAGTGACTTTCACGCGCATAACGGCACCTCCTTAAAATTGCCTCCCTGTATCAGCCCGGCTAGGATAAATTTAGCAAGCGGCGAACTACAAATCACCGCTCCGGGCCTGAAAAATGGGCGCACCAAAAACACCCTTTTTTCACAGGTAAAGTCATTCTATCACAGGGTAGCCCAAGAGTCAACAACTTTTTTGCTGAAAATGTAGTTTTTTTACGGAATGTTTTGCTGTGTAAGCCGCATAATTGATAATGAGGTGATATGAAATGAAAAAGTGGAAGGTATACGCCCTCTGGATCGGTTTTGCCGAAGCAGTTGGGGCATTGTCCGCTCTTTTGAGTCGGGAGGGGATGCGGCTTTACAGCGACACGGCAATCCAGCCACCCCTTTCGCCGCCAATGATTCTGTTCCCCATCGTATGGGGTATTCTGTTTGCTCTGATGGGCATCAGCGCGGCTCGCATCTGGCTGTCGCCGGAATCTCCGGAGCGGAGCCGGGGGCTGAATCTGTTCATCACGCAGCTGGTGGTCAATTTCTTTTGGAGTCTGATATTCTTTAATTTGCAGGCCTATGGCTTTGCGTTGCTCTGGCTGCTGCTTCTGTGGGGGCTGGTGGCCTGGATGATTCTGACCTTCCGAAAAGTAGATCCCCTGGCAGCTTGGCTTCAACTCCCATACCTGATCTGGCTGACCTTCGCAGCCTACCTAAACGCCGGCGTATGGATGCTGAATCGATGAATTGGTTTATGGTGTAAATGATTGTTTAGCGGAGTAACAGGAAACGCATGTCATTGCGAGGCCCGAAGGGCCGTGGCAATCCCCTCCTGTTATGCACAAAAGTGTTGGTTTTTGATACCTGGGAGCAACCCTCAGGAGATTGCCACGGCCCTTCGGGCCTCGCAATGACATCCTAATCTGATACGCGAAACATTCATTCACAGCTGCATATTGCATTTTTCTTCTTTTTGATATATACTGGGCAAAAAGAAGAAAGGGTGCGGACGTATGAAAATTTTGGCAGTTGATTATGGAGATGCCCGGACTGGGATAGCGATTTCGGATCTGCTGTGCAGCATTGTGGGCTCCACCACTGTGATTCACAGCCGGAACCAGGACAAAACGGTGGACGAGATCCTGAAGCTGGTGAAGGAAAATGGGGTGGGGGAGCTGGTTGTGGGTCTGCCTAAGAATATGGACGGCACCGAAGGCGTCCGGGCGGAACTGTGCCGTGGCCTGGCTGCCCGCCTGGAGGAGGCCTCCGGGCTGCCCGTAAAGCTCTGGGACGAGCGCCGTACCACGGTGGAAGCCCATAATATTCTGTCCCAGCATAATTATCACGGAAAAAAGCGGAAAAATACTGTGGATGCTGTGGCAGCCTCCCTGATTTTGGAGGGCTATCTGGGTTTCCGGGGCCGGTAACACAGCTCCCGCAGACCGATGACAAGCAGCAGGACACCGAACAGCTTTTGCAGGCGTTCGGTGTCTATATTTTTGCCCCAAAAAGCAAACAGCGCAGCCATCATACAGCCGGAGAGAGCGGGAAGAAAGATCTTCTTAAAAGAAATCCGTCCCTTTCTCAAATTCAAAACACTTGCGATGATGGCGCAGGGGAGGAAGAACAGCAGATTGATGGTCCGCGTCTCTTGTGGAGGCAGATGGAGTACCAGGGTCAGCCAAAGCACCAGAAGGCTCCCGCCGCCAGTCCCCAGGCCGGTCAGAAATCCCAGCACCATTCCGACGAGTATCGACACAACCGGATGATCTACCACAAATACCGCACTCCTCCATATATAATGAGCAGCCCCAGAACCCGGTGGAGCCACCCGGTAGGAATCCGCTTTCCCACAGTGGATGCCAGAATTCCGCCGGGAATGCCGCCCAAAAGAAAGGGCCATGCGGTTATCAAAGGCCAGACCGTTGTGCTGACAAACAGAGACACCAGACAAATTGGCAAAATTATCAGTACGGAAGAGGAAAAAACCTCTTCTTCCTGAAAGTCACGGCTTCCGGACAGCAACGGCACCAGCAGCATCCCGCCGCCGGCACCGAACAGACCGTTCACCGCTCCGGCGGCGGCACCGGCCAAAATGGAACGCAGCATAAAAATCGCCTCCTGTGGAAGTGTTCCCACAGGAGGCGAAGTTATGCGGTTTAGGCGTAGACACTGGCGCCGTCAATAATCAGGCTGCGGTTGATAAACTTGGTGTTCTTCTCTTCCACGGTCATAGCGTCGTTCAGTGCGGTCTGCCAGGCTTCCATTTCCTCGGAGAGCTTGTCGTTGGTGACCATGTAGTCACGGTAGATCTGCTCGCTGTCGCCGACATAGTACATGACATGGTAGCCATAGGTGGATTCCACAATGCCGGTATCCTTGGGTTTACGGCTCTCATCGAAGCACCAGTCGTTGAAGTTGGTGACCATCTGGCCGGGGTAGACATCCTCATACAGGCCGCCGGTGGTGCCGTCGCCGTCGTCGGAGTTCTTGTTGGCCAGCTCAGCGAAGCTGTCCTCAGTGGCAGCGCCCTTCTTCCACTCCTCCAGCAGCTTCTCAGCGGCTGTTTTGGCAGCGGCCTTTTCGGTAGCGGAGTAGGTCACGTTGCCGGAGGAATCCTTAGTGCCGCCCTCGAAGGCAACCAGGATGTGGCGCACATTGGCCAGGGCATAGTTGTTGTCGTTGACGCCCTGGAACAGGACAATGTAGTAGCCCTTCAGGGACTTGATTTCCTTGCCTTCGGAGTTGGTAGTGGTGGTTTCGTAGGGCAGGAAGGTGATATCGCCTTCCTTACGGGCGGAATCACGAAGCCACTCCTGCATAACGGAGCTGACCTTGGAGTACAGCACATCTTTGTTTTCGGTGGCAGTGGAGTACTTCTTGGTGTCTTCCTTCTTGTCGTCTTCGTCGTCCTTATCGTCGTCCTTGTCGTCGTCCTTGTCGTCGTCCTTATCCTCGGAGGGATCGGTGGACTCTTTGGAAGGATCGGTGGACTCTTCAGAAGGATCGGTGGGCTCCTCAGAAGGATCAGTGGGCTCTTCAGAAGGATCGGTGGGCTCCTCAGAAGGATCGGTAGCTTCGGTTTCACCCTCTTCGGTCAGAGCATCGGGCTCAGCGACTTCCTCAGTGGGCTCTTCGGAAGGCTCGGTAGCGGGCTCGGAAGCATCGGTGGGTTCCTCGGATGCCTCGGGCTCGGACGCCTCGGGTTCGGTAGCATCGGTGGGCTTGGTGGTATCGGTCTCGTCCTTCTTATCGTCGGACTCTTCCTTCTTGTCGTCGTCCTTGGTGGATTCTGCCATGGACTTCTCCAACTCAGCGATGGCGGCGTTCAGCTTCTCAACGGTGTTGTTGTCGGCATTGGCCAGCTTCTCGGCAGCTTCCTTCAGGGCCTTCTGAGCAGCTTCCAGCTCGGCCTGGGTGTAGGAGACATTACCCTTGTCGTCCTTAGTGCCGCCTTCCTTGAACTTATCCAGGTTCAGATAGTGGCTGGCGTAGGTGTAGGAGTTATACTGATACTCCTTGTCCTTCTCGAAGGCACGCAGGTCAGCGGGTTTGTAGCTGTCCTTCAGGGTGTTGGAATAGTGGTTGTAGTAGGAGCTGGCCAGGGTGGTAACCTCGTAGTAATCCTTGTAGGACTTCTCGCTGGCGCCGTTGCCGTAGATGGACTGCAGGTACTTGGTAGCGCTGCTGTAGCCCTTGTCCTCGGCGTAGCCGTCCATGCTGTCGTAGAGCTCCTTCATGGCCTTGGCTTCATCCTCGGGCAGCTCGTAACCGGCGGCCTTGGCGGCATCGTACAGGGCGTAGGTATTTTTCGCCTGGTTGATGGCCATTTCCACGAAGTTATCGGCCCACGTCTTGCCGGTGGTCTTATCGATAACCTGCTCATCCAGAGGGGATTTGGTATCCAGCAGATAGCTCAGGTAGCTGCTGTACTCATTGCAGTACTGGTTGATGGCGTCGATGTAGAAATAGTTCAGCTGGGTGGCGGAGACCTTGTGGTCGCCAACGTTCAGGGCGGTGGTCATACGCTCCATAGCGGTAGTGACAGGGGCCTTCAGGGCGATGCCCGCCACGATACTGACGCACAGGGCGATAATGATCCAGAAGCTCCAAGTGTAGATTTTCAGTTTGGTGGCTTCTTTCTTTGCGGCCTGCTGCTTTTGGGTCAAGGCAGCGGACTGCTGCTCCTTGCGGAGCTTCTTCTTGTCGGATGCACTCATGGTAATCAATTCCTCTCATTTGATCCTGTTGATGGGGTACGCCAATGGGTCTTGACGCATAGACCCTAGCATTATAACTGATTTCGCCCCCGGTTTCAAGTGGGATATTTGCGAAAAATACAAAAAATCAAAAAAATTTACAAATATATTTCGCGCAACCTGAAAAAAACAGGAGGAGCCGAAGCTCCTCCTGTTCAAACCCGCTTTAGCCGTGTGTGCCCGATGTGACCTGCACGAAACGGCAGGTGGGATGCCGCTCCTGTCCTTAACTGCTTCCAACGTCCACCCATCGTCGAAGCGTGGGCGGGAGGCCTGCAAACCGGGCAGGAAGTCTAACGTCCCGATGATAAAATGTGGGTCCAAAAGGACACATCACGAACCAAGCAGGCAGCTTTTATTCTTCGTCCTCTTCGTAGAGTTCATCCATAATGAGGCTGTAGACTGCCTCCAGCTCCGCTTCGTCTTCGATGGCGCAGAGGATGGGTTCGCCGTCCTCTTCCACGGATTTGAGGATGCTGACCTCCAGTTCTTCCTCTTCACTGCCGGCGGGGATCACCGCCAGGTAGGTAAAGCCGTTGTAATCCAGGCTGGACAGGACCTCCAGCTCATATTCGGTGCCGTCCTCATCTACGATGGTCATAAAATCGGAACCGTATTCCTCGCTCATTGGTATCGCTCCCTTCGGTTGCTGTGTCTATACTATACTCCCTTTTGCCCGTAAAATCAAGAGGAAATCTGCGGACACCTGGTTGCGCGGGGCACTATTATAATATGTATAATATTTAATGAATATTCACATTTTGGGTCTTTCGTTTTTCTTTTGGGTATGCTATAATGTTACGACTAGTGTTATATACTATGCCTGTATGCCTGCTGAATTGGAGGTTTTGATATGTCCGAAAAGAAAAGAATCCGAAAAAAGAAGGAGCCTCGCCAGTCCTGGAAGCCCCATTGGCTGCCCAACTCCCTGTATCGGCTGTGGCTGACGGTTTTTGGGGTGATGAAGATCGCACTGGGCGCCGTGGTGACGGTGCTGCTGATCTGCGTGGTCTGCGCCTTTGTGTTTGTTGGCATCCTCGGCAGCTACCTGGAAGATGATATCCTGCCCAGCTCCGAAATGGTCAAGGAAAACTACGATATGGACGAAACGTCCTATATGCACTACGTGGATTCCGACGGTAATATTCAGGAATTGCAGGAAATCTACGCCTCCAGCGACCGGGAATGGGCCTATTATGACGATATCCCCGAAGATCTGATCCAGGCCGCCATTGCCATTGAGGATAAGCGGTTCTACCAGCACCAGGGTGTGGACTGGATCACTACCGTGAAGGCCTGTGCCGGTATGTTCTTCGGCACCGGCGATGCCGGCGGCTCCACCATCACCCAGCAGCTGGTCAAAAACATCACCCAGGACGATTCTATCACTGTCCGCCGGAAAATGGTTGAGATATTCAAGGCCATGGACTTTGAGCGGCGCTATGATAAGGAAGTGGTTATGGAGTGGTATCTGAATCTGATCTACTTTGGCGACCGCAAATACGGCGTCAAGAGTGCCGCATCCCACTATTTCGGCAAGGAGCTCCAGGAGCTGACCACTGCTGAATGTGCCAGCCTGATCAGTATTACCAACAATCCTTCCATCTTTGGCCCCTATTCGTCAACTTTTGAATACGACGGAAAAATGATGACCGGCAAGGAGCGTAATCAGATCCGCCAGATCAATACTCTGTGGGAAATGCGCAATCAGGGCTATCTGACAGAGGCAGAGTACCGGACAGCTCTGGCTGAGGCTGAAAACGGCATGACCTTCAAAAGCGGCATTGCCGCGGAGGACCGGATGGCCTATTGCGAAAATCCGGATTGCAAATATAAATGTATCGTCAAAAAGCTGACTCAGAAAAATGGTAACTACTATTGTCCGGCGTGCGGTGAAGCCGTGCCTGTGGGCGATAATGCCTCCCAGGCGGTGTATTCCTGGTTTGTGGACACGGTTCTGGAGGATGTGGCCAGCGTCCTGGCGGCCCGGGACGGTCTGATTTGGGAACAGCTGAAACCCCAGGAAAAGGAGCTGTATCTGCAGCTGATCCAGCGGGGCGGCTATCACATTTATACCACCCTGGATATGGATGTCCAGACTGAGGTGGATAAGGTTTATACAGACCTGTCCCAGATCCCGGAGACCCAGGGTGCCCAGCAGCTCCAGTCCGGTATCGTGATCATCGATAACCGCACCGGTGATATCGTGGCCATGGCCGGTGGCGTGGGCGAAAAGGTGGTATTCGATGCCTTTAATATGGCCACCGATGCAGAGCGGCAGGTAGGTTCCTCTATTAAACCCCTGACGGTCTATGCCCCCGCTTTCGAGTCCGGGGCCATCACACCTGCCTCGGTCATTAAGGACCTGCCTCTGCGTTATTCCACCAGTTCCGACGGCACCAAGTCGGCCTTCCCCCGGAACTCCAATAAGCGCTACAATTACTCTCTGACGGTGCTGGAAGCTCTGATCGACTCTGTCAACGCCGTGGCGGTCAATACCCTGGATATGATTGGCACGGACTACAGCTATAATTTTGCTTCCAACAAGTTCCAGCTCACCGGCCTTGTAGAGGCCTCCGACAAGGATTATTCCCCTCTGGCCCTGGGCGGCTTCACCTATGGCACCACCGTCCGCAGCATGGCCAGTGCCTATGCCACCTTTGCCAATGCCGGTGTTTACCGGGAGGGGCGCACCTATACCAAGGTCTACGATTCCCAGGGCAACCTGGTCATCGACAATACCCAGGATTCTCACCAGGTGGTAAGCCAGAAAACCTGCGATTATGTCAATTATTGCCTGACTCAAGTAGTCGAGCAGGGTACCGGTGAAGAGGCTGCGCTGGAAAACATGGAATCCTGCGGCAAGACCGGTACCACCAACAGCCGTAAGGACCGCTATTACTGCGGCTACACCGGCTATTATACCGCTGCCGTCTGGTGCGGCTTCGAAATTCCCGCTGAAATTCAGCTGGTCAGCGGCTCCGACCATCCTGGCGCCACTTTGTGGAATAAGGTCATGGCTCCTATTCACGAGGGCCTGGAATCCATCGACCTGTACAACCGGGATAAGATGGTGGAGGTTACTGTGTGTCTGGAATCCGGCGGTCTGGTTACCGATGCCTGCCGCAAGGATATTCGTGGCTCCGACCGCACCAGAACAGTGCTGGTTTACCCCGAGGATATCCCCGAGTATTATTGCGACCGCCATATCATGCTGGATTTCTGTAACGACGGCAACTCTGTGGCCAATGAATACTGCCAGAAATTCGCTGCTGTTGGTATGCTGAAAATGGGAGAACGCGGTCTGGTGCAGATGACCCGGGCGCAAATCGACGAGCTGATGGAGGCGGCAGCCTTCCGGCTTCGCAACGAGTACCTGTGGAACGGCTATATTTATCAGGTCAGCGAAAATGGCACCCCGGAGGCCTTCAGCGGTATTTATTATGATATCGTTGGTGCAACGACGCCCTGCCAGTGCTGCACGACGCATACCAAAGCCAAATGGGATACCTATGTGGCAGAAAATCCCTGGGTCAAACTGGCCTATCCCGAATGGTTTAATTAAGGAGGATCTATGATCTGGATCTCTGACCAATGGAAAGATTATGAGGTGCTGGACACCACCGATGGAGAGCGCCTGGAGCGCTGGGGCAAATACCTTCTGGTGCGCCCCGATCCCCAGGTGATCTGGTCCACCCCCAAAATGGACCCGGGCTGGAAAAAGTACGATGCCCGGTACCTGCGCTCCAACACCGGCGGCGGCCGCTGGACGGAGCATAACCTGCCGGAGCGCTGGCAGATTCGCTATAAGGACTATTTGACCTTCAACGTCAAGCCCATGAATTTTAAGCACACCGGCGTTTTCCCGGAGCAAGCCGCCAACTGGGACTTCATCCGGGAAACCGTGGCGGAGGCTGCTGCCAAGCGGCCCGTCCGGGTGCTGAACCTCTTCGCCTATTCCGGCGGCGCCACTTTGGCGGCGTCCGCCGGCGGGGCGGAGGTGTACCATGTGGATGCCTCCAAGGGCATGGTGGCCTGGGCCAAGGAAAATGCCCAGGCTTCCGGCCTGGCGGACCGGCCCCTCCACTGGATTGTGGACGACTGCGGCAAATTCATCCAGCGGGAAATTCGCCGGGGCCGCCGTTACGACGGCATCATCATGGACCCGCCCAGCTATGGCCGGGGCCCCAGCGGCGAAATTTGGAAGATGGAAACCAGCTTCTATCCTTTCCTGCTGGAAACGGCGAAATTGCTGACGGATAACCCCCTGTTCGTCATTATCAATTCCTATACCACCGGCCTGGCCCCCTCCGCTGTGGGCTATGCCTCGGATGTGGTCTTTGGGGGCGTACATGGCGGCAAGACCGCCGTCGGCGAACTGGGTCTGCCGGTTAAATCCACCGGCATCATGCTGCCCTGCGGCTCCACCCGCCCTTGGACACCCTGACAGGAGTGATCCATTTGGCAACTGCCATTTCTGTAGAACATCTCAATTATGCATATCCGGGCGTGGATAACACGCCCGGTGTCGCCGTCTTTGCGGATTTGAATTTGACCGTGGAAGAGGGAAGCTTTGTGGCGATTCTTGGCAGCAACGGCTGCGGAAAGTCCACCTTGGCGAAGCATTTCAATTCCATTCTGCTCCCCAGCGGCGGAAAGGTCTATGTATGCGGCATGGATACCGCCAATGACGATTTGCTGATTAAAATTCGCCGCAACGTGGGCATGGTATTCCAGAACCCGGATAACCAGATCGTCGCCAACGTGGTGGAGGAGGATGTGGCCTTCGGTCCGGAAAATCTGGGCATCGCCAGCCCCGAAATCCGCAAAAGGGTGGATAACGCCCTGAAGCAGGTGGGAATGTACGAGTTCCGCGCCCATGCCCCCCATTTGCTCTCCGGCGGTCAGAAGCAGCGCATCGCCATTGCCGGCATCATCGCTATGGAGCCCAAGTGCATCGTCCTGGACGAGCCCACCGCCATGCTGGACCCCAAGGGCCGCCGGGAGGTCATGGATACCGTCCTGAAGCTGAACCGGGAGAAGGGCATCACCGTCGTGCTGATTACCCACCACATGGACGAGGCCGCTCAGGCCCAGCGGGTGGTGGTGCTGCACAAAGGCGATGTAGCCGCCGACGGCACCCCCAAAGAAGTATTTTCGCAGGTAGAGCTGCTCCACCGGATTGGCCTGGCCGCCCCGGAAACAGTGGAGCTGTGCTACGAACTGCGCCAAAACGGTCTGCACCTTCCCTTAGACCGTCTGGATATCGAAGAATGCGCGCAGGCACTTTATGCTGAGGTAAAGGCCTGACGTGCCGGGAGGAAACCATATTGGCACCGATTTTAGAGATTAAAAACCTGACCCACACCTACAGCGCCGGGACGCCCTTCGAGCATAAGGCCCTGGACAGCGTGAGCTTTTCCGTAGAACGTGGGGAATTTATTGGCATCATCGGCCATACCGGCTCCGGTAAGTCCACTTTGATGCAGCATATGAACGGCCTGCTGAAGCCCACCGACGGCAATGTTATCCTGGACGGGGTGGATATTTGGCAGGATAAAAAGACCACCCGCCAGGCCCGGTTCCGGGTGGGTCTGGTGTTCCAGTACCCGGAGTATCAGCTTTTTGAGGAAACGGTCTATAAGGACATCGCCTTCGGCCCCAAGAACATGGGCTTGTAGCCGGATGAAGTGGACCGCCGTGTCCGGGAGGCTGCCAGCTTTGTGAATCTGACCGAGGCACAGCTGAAGGTATCGCCCTTCGACCTGTCCGGCGGCCAGAAGCGCCGGGGGGCCATTGCCGGTGTCATTGCCATGGAGCCGGAGATTCTGATTCTGGATGAACCCACCGCTGGTCTGGACCCCGTGAGCCGGGAGGAGATTCTGGAGAATATCCAGTGCTACCGTCGGGCGAAAAATGCCACCATCATGATGGTCAGCCACTCCATGAGCGATGTGGCCCGGCTGACGGAGCGGCTGCTGGTGATGAACGGCTCCCACCTTGCCATGGATGGCACCCCGGACGAAGTTTTCACCCGGGCCCAGGAGTTGCTGGACATGGGCCTGGACATCCCGGAGGTGACCCGGGTGTTCCTGCGCCTCCGGGAGCTGGGGCTTCCCGTGGACCCGGTCTATTCCATCGACCAGGCCGTAGCTGTTCTGAAAAAGCTGAAGGAGGGGACTGCTCATGCTTAAAGACATCACCCTCGGCCAGTTTTTTCCGGGCAATTCCTTCATCCATCGCCTGGACCCCCGCACAAAGCTCGTCATGCTGGTGGTCTATATCGTGGCGCTTTTCGTTGCCACGAGCTGGATCAGCTACGCCGTAATGCTAATCTTCCTGGTGGGCTGCATCCTGATTTCCAAAATCCCCGGAAAAAGCATCGTCCGGGGCATGAAGCCCATGGTGATTATTCTGATTTTCACCGCTGTGCTGAACATTTTTATGACGGCAGGGGAGACGGTTTGGCTCCATTTCTGGATCATCACCATCACCAAAGAGGGCGTGATTCGCGCTTTCTTCATGGTAATCCGCATCCTGATGCTGGTCACCGGCACCTTCCTGCTGACTTATACCACCTCGCCCATCGCCCTGACCGACGGCCTGGAATCCCTGCTTTCCCCCCTGAAGAAAATCAAGCTGCCGGTCCACGAACTGTCCATGATGATGTGCATCGCCCTGCGGTTTATCCCGACCCTCATTGAGGAAACGGATAAAATCATGTCCGCCCAGAAGGCCAGAGGCGCCGATTTTGAAACCGGCAGCCTCATTGACCGGGTCAAGGCTCTGGTGCCGATTCTGATTCCGCTGTTCGTCAGCGCGTTCCGCCGGGCCGATGAGCTGGCCACCGCCATGGAGTGCCGCTGTTACCACGGCGGCGAGGGCCGCACTAAAATGAAGCTCCTGCGCTACACCCGCTGGGATTTCGAGGCCTATGCCGCCGGTGTGATTCTGCTCTGTGGCATCATCATTCTGGCCCATTTCGGCCTGTGAGGTGGAAAATGCGTAATATTTGTCTGTTTTTGACTTATCTCGGCACCCATTATCATGGCTGGCAGATGCAAAAGGATTTGCCCACCGTGCAGGAGACGCTGGAGAAAGCCGCCGCCATGATCGTGGGCCACAGCGTCCATATGACCGGCTGTGGCCGCACCGATGCCGGAGTCCATGCCAAATGCTATGTGGCCAATTTCCGCACCACCTCCACCATCCCCACCGACCGCCTGCCCTATGCGTTGAATACCCACCTTCCGCCGGATATTGTGGTGACCAAGGCTTTTGAAGTCCACGAGGGCTTTAATGCCATCGGCTCCTGCGCCCGGAAGGAGTATACTTACACCATCTATAATTCCCGGATTCGGGACCCCTTCTATGTGGAGCGGGCCTGGTTCTATCCCAAGCATCTGGATGAAAAAATCATGCAGGCGGCAGCCGACCAGTTTGTGGGTACCCACGATTTTGCCGCGGTCCGGAGTGTGGGCACCGATGTCAAATCCACCGTCCGCACGGTATACTATTATCATGTAGAGCGGCAGAGGAATCTGATTCAATTGAAGGTCTGCGCCAACGGATTCCTCTATAATATGGCCCGGGCCATGGCCGGTACGGTGGTCTATGCCGCCGAGGGAAAAATCCGTCCCGAGGAAATCGGCGCCATCCTGGAATCCGGCAATCGCACCGCCGCCGGCCCCACCGTTCCGCCTGGAGGACTTTATATGACCCACCTGTGGTATGACGACGGCGTGGAAAATTTCGAATGTACCCCGGTTTTATGACCATTTTCCTGAAAAGGAGTGTTTCCAATGCAACCCAAAATGTGTACCAAATGTAAGAAAAATGTCGCCGTTGTGTTCATCACCAAGATGGAAAACGGCGTTACTATGAACGAGGGCTACTGCCTGAAATGCGCCCGGAGCCTGGGCATCCCCCAAATTGACCAGGCTGTGAAGCAAATGGGTATCTCAGAGGATGATCTGGATATGCTCAGCGATGAAATGAGCAGTATGTTCGGCCAGCGGGACGATGCCGATGGCGATGATGACGAGGCCGAAAGCCAAACCGCCACCTTCCCTCTGCTGAACCAGCTCTTTGGCAGCTCCAACCTCCCCGCCAAGCAGCCCGACCGCCCCAATAAAAAGGAGCCGGAAGGGGAGGACCCCAAGAAAAAGAAAAATAAGAAGCATAAATTCCTGGACAGCTACTGCATGGACCTGACCGGCCGTGCAAGAGCCGGGAAGCTGGATAAGGTCATCGGCCGGGATGTGGAGACGGAGCGGGTCATTCAGATACTGAACCGCCGCCAGAAGAATAATCCCTGCCTCATCGGCGAGCCCGGTGTTGGCAAGACCGCCATCGCCGAGGGTCTGGCCCAGCGAATTGCCGCCGGGGATGTGCCCTACAAGCTCCGGGACAAGGAGGTTTTCCTGCTGGATTTGACCGCCCTGGTGGCGGGCACCCAGTTCCGGGGCCAGTTCGAGAGCCGTATGAAGAGCCTGATTGCGGAGGTCAAGGAGTGCGGCAATATCATCCTGGTCATTGACGAAGTCCACAACCTGGTGGGCGCCGGTGATGCCGAGGGCTCCATGAACGCCGCCAATATCCTGAAGCCCGCCCTGTCCCGGGGCGAAATCCAGGACATCGGCGCGACTACCTTTAATGAATACCGCAAGCACATCGAGAAGGACGCAGCCCTGGAGCGGCGGTTCCAGCCCGTTTCCGTGGCGGAGCCCACCATCGAGGAAGCGGTGCAGATCATGCAGGGCATCTCCAAGGCCTATTCCGAGTTCCACAGTGTGGCCATTTCTCCCGAAATCGCCCGGCAGTGCGTGGTGCTGTCCGAGCGGTATATTACCGACCGGTTCCTGCCGGATAAGGCCATCGACCTGCTGGACGAGGCCTGCTCCGATGTGAATCTCCAGTGCAAGGAAATTTCCCAGCTTGCGGAGCTGAAAAAGGAGCGGGATGACTATGAGCTGGAGCTGAAAATGCTCACCGATGACACGGAAAACGAGCATTACGAGCGCCTGGCCACCATCCGCAGCAAGCTCCTCCAGATCGCCGCTAAAATCGAGGATCTTGAAAAGCTGCCCCCACCCCAGGTGACCATGGAAAATCTGGCCCGCATTATCGAACTTTGGACGAAAATCCCCGCCTCCAAAATCAAAGCCCAGGAATACGAGCAGATCAAGGGCCTCGCCGCCCGGCTGAAGCAGCATATTGTCGGCCAGGACGAGGCAGTGGACGCGGTATCCCGTGCCATCCGCCGGCGCCGTGTGGGCATCAGCCCCAAGAAGCGGCCCGTGTCCTTCATTTTTGTCGGCCCCACCGGTGTTGGCAAAACGGAGCTGGTTAAGCAGCTGGCGGACGACCTGTTCGATACCGTGGATGCGCTGATTCGGCTGGATATGTCCGAATATATGGAAAAGCATACGGTTTCCAAGCTCATTGGCTCGCCTCCCGGCTACGTTGGCTATGATGAAGCCGGACAGCTCACCGAGAAAATCCGCCGGAAGCCCTATTCCGTGGTGCTGTTTGATGAAATCGAGAAGGCCCACCCGGATGTGCTGAACATCCTTCTGCAGGTTCTGGATGACGGCCGTATCACCGATGCCCAGGGCCGTGTGGTGAATTTTGAGAATACCATCATCGTCATGACCTCCAACGCCGGCTCCGAGGGCCGGGTTGCCAGCCTCGGTTTCGGCCGCAGCGGGGCAGAGCAGGTGAAGGACAAGACCATGGGCGCCCTGCGGGAGTTCCTGCGGCCCGAATTTATCAACCGTGTGGACGAAATCATCACCTTCAACCATCTGACGAAGGAAAACTTCCTGGGAATTGCCGATATCATGCTTTCTGAGCTGGCGGAAAGCCTGTCCAATCGTGGCCTGAGCCTGACCTGGGATGAAGCTCTGCGGCAGCATCTGGTGGAAAAAGCCTATTCCACCACCTACGGCGCCCGAAACCTCCGCCGCACCATCCAGCAGGAGCTGGAGGACCCCATCAGCGAAGCCATCATTGACAGCTTCGAGCGCCCCATAAGCCATATTCATGTAGAGATCGTGAATGGTAAAGTGGAATTGAACATTCAGTAAAAAAACTGCGGAAGAGCGAATCTTCCGCAGTTTTTTAGTAGATGATATTGTCGATAATTAAATGTCGCTGGATTTGTGTGGTGTCGATTTTACGAATAGTCATGGCCTCAGTCAAACCGGCTTGCCATATCCAAATTTCATTGCTTAGTTTCTCGTCGGCGATCATGTAGTCCCGGTAGGTTATGTCGCTGTTGCTAACGTAGTACATGATGTGGTAACCGTATTCGGTCTCCACGATTCCGGTATCACCGGGTCGACGGCTTTCATCAAAGCACCAGTCATTAAAGTTTTTGACCATCTGCCCCGGATAAACATTTTCATACAGACCGCCGGTGGTGCCGTCGCCGTCAGCGGAGTGCTCGTTGGCCAGAGCAGCAAAGCTGTCCTCGTTGGCGGCACCATCCATCCACTGTTTCAGTAAAGCCTCAGCTTGTTTTTTGGTGGCTTCTTTTTCGGCTGTGGAGTAGATTGTGGTACCGTAGCCGCTGGGCGTCCCGCCCTGGAATGCTACCAGAATGTGGCGAATATTGGTCAGCGATATGGTATTATCATTGATACCTTGGAATAATACGATATGGTAGCCTTTCAGGGTTCTGATTTCGTTTCCGTCTTCGCCCAGGGTAGAAACCTCGTAGGGGATAGCGGTAATATCCCCCGGCATACGGGACTCATCCCGTATCCATTCCAGCATGATGGTGTTGACACGGGAATAGAGAATATTCTTATTTTCGGTAGCCTGCGAGTAAGTGAAATCGTCTCCTAGTTCTGGGGCGAGGTTTTGCTCCATCTGCTTAATAGCGGCGTTTAACTTTTCGACAGTGTTATTTTCGGGGCTTGCCAGCGTTTCTGCCGCTTCCTTTAGTTTGATCAGTGCTGCGTTCGTCTCATGTTCGGAGTAGATTATATTGCCTGTTTCGGTTTTGGTTCCGCCTTCTTTGAATTGATCCAGATTCAAATAGAAGCTGGCGAAGGTATAAGAATTGAATTCATATTTCCTTCCGGCTTCATAAGCGCGTAAATCCTCATTGGTGAAGGAGTTTCGCAAATCATTGCTGTAGTGTGTAAAATAGGAGTTTGCAATGGTGCAGATTTCGTAGTAACTTCTGTAACTATATTCATCTGCCCGTTCACCATAGATGGATTGCAGGTATGCTGTTGTGGTGGTGAAGCCCATACTTTCTGCGTGGCCTTGCATCCCTTCGAGCATGGCGCACAGCGCATCGGCCTCTTCTTTCGGAAGCTCAAATCCAGCAGTTTTTGCGGCGTCATAAAGTGCATAGTTACGATTGGCCTGCGTAATGGCCATTTCGAGGAAGTTGTCGGCCCAGGTTTTTTTGGTAACGTTGTCCGGAAGTTGTTCATCGATGGGGCAGCTGGTATCGATCAAATAGCTCAGATAGGCTTGGTAAGAACGGCAATAATTATTAATAGTATCGATGTAATAATAGTCAAGCTCAGTAAGACTGATCGGGTATTTGCCGATGGTCAGAGCAATGTTTTCTTCCGGTTGAATCGCAGGCGGTACAGTTTCAGTGTTGGGGGCGGTGGATTCTGCGGGGTTGCTTACACTGGGATCGGTCCGTTCAGTGGTATTTGTATCGATGGAATCAGTGGAGGGGGCTTCGGTTTCCTCGTTCTTTCCGCAGGCGGCGCAGCAAAGTAGCAGGGGAAGGGTTAGTAAAAACGTAATCAACCGTTTCATAGATTGTCTCCTTTCCTTGGCTTTAGATCATACTTATTATATATTATTTGGAAGAAAAAAGCAATAAACCGACTGCATTTTATTGAATAACTCTGACTTCGATCTTAGTTCGCGGATATTTCGCAGTTTTCCAGCAGCCATTTGGCCACGCCGTCCTCTTGATTGCTGCCGATGACCGCTGTTGCCAGGGTCTTGAGTTCCTCTTCGGCATTTTCCATTGCGTAAGCTTCGTCTGCCACCCGGAAGAGGTCCAGATCATTGGTGCCGTCGCCGAAGACAACCAGCCGGTCGCAGCCCAGCAGTTTCTTCAGCTGAAGTGCAGCGTTAGCCTTGGAAGCCGCCTTGGGCATCATTTCCAACCACAGTTCCCCGGAGTAAATTTCCTTGTAGAGGATGCAGTGGATTTGATTCTTATATTTTTCGTAGAAAGGCACCAAACGCTCCGGTGCATCGATGCAGGTGATGTAGTAGGGCTGTCCGGCGAAAAGGCTCCCGGCATCGTGAACAGGCGTATCCCTGGGGTCGTTTTCCTTGGTGGACAGGAATTTGCCCATTCCTTCTGATTGTTTTTCGACCCAATAGCGGTATTTTTCCTTTCCGTCGTAGAGAGAATAAACAAGCGGAAAAATTTCATTATTTAGTAAATCTGAAAGTATCAAATGGAATTCTTCGCCGAAATAGTTTCCAATTACCACTTCATCCCGGTGAGGCTGACGAATGAATCCACCATTGTGGACGATCACCGGCAGCTTCACCTCCAGCCCCTGGGTCACCTGGGAGGCGGTCACGATGGAGCGGGCCGTGGCATAGGAAAAAAGCAGGCCCCGGTCCATCAAAGCATTGATGGCTTGAATCGAAAACGGCGAAACCTGGGCCTGATGATTGAGCAGTGTGCCGTCCAGATCGGAGATGTAAAGGGTTTTCATAGGGCCTCCTTGGATGTTTTATGTTATTATACCTGTTGTGTTATTTGCCTGTCAAGATGCATTGATAAATAAAACATCTGTTTGAACTCTTGATTCCGGCCAAAAATGTGGTATAATGAAAAAGAGGTGAGAGGTGTGGAGCAGAAATACTACATTGCAATTGACTTAAAATCTTTCTATGCCTCTCAGGAGTGCATCGAGCGGGGGCTGGATCCTCTGACCACCAATTTGGTGGTGGCGGATGAAAGCCGGACGGAGAAGACCATCTGTCTGGCGGTTTCGCCGTCCCTGAAGGCCTATGGCGTCCCTGGCCGGGCCCGGCTGTTTGAAGCCATCCAGAAGGTACAGGAGGCCAACGCCATCCGCCGGGGAAACCGCACTTTCACCGGCAAATCCTGCGATGCCAACGAGCTGAAAGTGAATCCTGCCCTTGCCATCGATTTCATTATTGCCAAACCCCGGATGGCCCATTATCTGGAGTGCAGTGCCCGGATTTATGAGGTGTACCTGCGCTACATCGCTCCGGAGGATATCCATGTTTACTCCATCGACGAGGTGTTCATCGATGCGACGCCTTATCTGAAAACCTACGGTATGACCGCCCACGAGCTGGCGCGGATGCTGATTCGGGCGGTGCTGGCGGAAACCGGCATCACCGCCACCGCCGGAATCGGGACGAACCTTTATCTTTGCAAGGTGGCCATGGACATTGTGGCAAAGAAAATGCCTGCGGATGAAGACGGGGTCCGGATCGCGGAACTGGATGAAATGAGCTACCGCCGCCTCCTGTGGAGTCATCGCCCCCTGACGGATTTCTGGCGGGTGGGCCCCGGTTATGCCCGGAGGCTGGAGCGCAACGGCATGTTCACCATGGGGGATGTGGCTCGGTGCTCTGTGGGCAAGCCCTGGGACTTTCACAACGAGGACCTGCTCTACAAGCTCTTCGGCATCAATGCGGAGCTTCTGATTGACCACGCCTGGGGCTGGGAGCCCTGCACCATCGGACATATCAAGGCTTATAAGCCAAGCACAAATTGCCTTTCCACCGGGCAGGTGCTGCAATGTCCCTATGATTTTGAAAAAACAAAACTGGTGGTCCGGGAGATGGCGGATATGCTGTCCATGGATTTACTGGACAAGGCGTTGGTGACGGATCAGATCGTACTGACCATCGGCTACGACCGGGAAAGTTTGACAGATTCTAAGATTTCATATTCCGGCCCGGTGACATTGGATCACTATGGCCGCCGCATCCCAAAGCACGCCCATGGCACCGCTAATCTGGGCCGCCATACCAGCTCCACCCGACTGATTGTGGAGGCGGCGATGGCTCTGTTTGATAAAAATGTAGCCCCACAGCTCCTGTGCCGCCGCATCAATCTGACGGCCAACCATGTGATTCGGGAGCGGGATATCCCTGCTTCGCCGATGGAGCAACTGGACCTGTTCGCAGCGGCCCCGGAGGAGGACAGCGACCTGGAGCGGGAGAAACGACGCCAGCAGGCGGTGCTGGAAATTCGGAAAAAATACGGTAAAAACGCCATTTTGAAGGGTATGAACTTCAAAGAAGGGGCCACTGCCCGGGAACGCAATGCCCAGATCGGAGGTCACAAGGCATGAGCTACGAGGATATCATCCACTTGCCCCACCATGTTTCAGCAAAGCGGGCCCCGATGTCGATATACGACCGGGCTGCCCAATTTGCTCCCTTTGCCGCTCTGACCGGCCACGATGCCATCATCCGGGAAACCGCCCGGCAGGTGGATGCCCCCATCGAACTGACCGAATCCCGCCGGGAGGAGTTGAACCGCCAGCTTCAGATGCTTTCTGACCGGATTGAAGAAACTCCCCAGGTGGTCATTACCCACTATATCCCTGACGACCGAAAACCCGGCGGCGCCTATGTCCTGACCACCGGGCATTTGAAGAAAATCGACGACTATGCCCACGTGCTGATCCTCACCGACGGATCCGGAATCGATGTGGATACGGTGATTCAGGTGGAATTTGTTGATGAATGGTAAAGGATTGTTTATGATAGCGCCCCACGAAATACATTGTCAATTATTCTGCTAAACAATCAATTACCGATTCATCCAATTTCTACATTCTGCACAAAAATCCTTTACAATTTGATAGGAATATGGTATACTGTTCTCAATCAACTGACGCAAAAGGGGAGACCCTGCTGGGGAAGGGATGCCATATTGAAAAAGCGCTCCGATTGGAGGGCTTACTTTGGCGTTCCCTGCCCGGGAACGTCATTTTTGTTTGGGAGGATGCTATGGAAAACCGGATTGCAATGCTTGGAATCGTGGTAGAGCAGGAAAGCTCCGCGGAGCCGCTGAATCGGCTGCTCAGTGAATACAAGGACTATATCGTTGGCCGTATGGGCATTCCCTACCGCCAGCGGAGGGTGAATCTGATCAGCATCGTGCTGGATGCCCCGGGGGATGCCATCAGTGCCCTGTCCGGCAAGGCGGGGATGCTTCCCGGGGTCACCGCCAAGACCATCTATGCCAAACTCCCGGAGAACAGCCAATGATCCGGTTGATTGAGAAACTGGAAAACGGTCAGCGCCTTTGCGAAAGGGAATTTCAGCAGCTGATTGAAAACCGCACGCCGGAACTGGCGGCGCTCCTGGCGGAAAAGGCGGTGGGGGCCCGCAATTGTGTTTACGGCCATCGGGTATTTCTCCGTGGACTTGTAGAATTCACCAATTACTGCAAAAATGACTGCTACTACTGTGGCCTGCGCTGCTCCAATTGGGCCGCCCAGCGGTATCGCCTCACCGAAGCGGAGATTTTGGAATGCTGCCGGGAAGGCCAGCGTCTGGGCTTTCGCACCTTTGTCCTGCAGGGTGGCGAGGACCCGCTGTACACTCCCCAGCGCATCCGTGATTTGGTATACAAAATAAAAAAGGAGTTCCCGGACTGCGCCCTGACATTGTCGGTGGGGGAGCATCCCAGGGAGGTTTACCAAAGCTGGTTTGATGCGGGAGCGGACCGGTATCTGCTGCGCCATGAAACGGCCGACCCGGCCCATTACCAAATGCTCCACCCCCATGCCATGTCCCTGGAAAACCGGATGCGGTGTCTGACGGATTTGAAGGAAATCGGCTATCAGGTGGGCTGCGGTTTTATGGTGGGGTCACCCGGCCAGACCGGAGCCCATATCGCCAGGGATTTATGCTTTATTCAGGAATTTCAGCCCCATATGGTGGGAATCGGCCCCTTTATCCCCCAAAAGGATACCCCTTTCGGCGGTGAACCGGCAGGAACCCTGGAGCTGACGGTGTATTTGTTATCCATTATCCGGCTGATGCTGCCGGAGGTGCTTCTCCCCGCCACCACAGCCCTGGGCACCATCCATCCCCGAGGCCGGGAACAGGGCATTGCCGCCGGGGCCAATGTGTGTATGCCGAATCTGTCGCCCCTTTCCGTCCGAAAAAAGTATGCCATTTATGATAACAAAATCTGCACCGGCGATGAGGCTGCTGAATGCATCCAGTGCCTCCGCCGTCGAATCGAGAGCGTTGGTTGCGAAATGGTCACAGACCGGGGCGACCATGCTCAAATGAAAGGATGATAACGATGTATAATCCCAATTCTCGCAAGGCTGAGGAATTTATTGACCATCAGGAAATTCTGGACACCCTGGCCTATGCGGATGCCCATAAATCCGATGCCGCGCTGATCGATGAAATTTTGCAGAAAGCAAAGTGCCGCAAGGGCCTTTCCCACCGGGAGGCCTCCGTGCTGCTGGCCTGCGAGCTGGAGGAGAAAAATCAGGAAATTTACGCTCTGGCAGAGCAGATCAAAAAGGATTTTTACGGCAACCGCATTGTCATGTTCGCACCGCTGTACCTGTCCAATTACTGCGTCAATGGTTGTCTGTATTGTCCTTATCATAAGAAAAACAAGCATATTCCCCGGAAAAAGTTGACTCAGGAGGAAATCAAGGCGGAGGTCATCGCCCTGCAGGACATGGGCCACAAGCGCCTTGCCCTGGAGGCCGGTGAGGACCCGGTGAATAATCCTTTGGAGTATATTCTGGAGTCCATCCAAACCATCTATTCCATCAAGCATAAAAATGGCGCCATCCGCCGGGTGAATGTGAACATCGCCGCCACCACCGTGGAGAATTACCGCAAGCTCAAGGAGGCGGGTATCGGCACCTATATCCTGTTCCAGGAAACCTACCACAAGGAATCCTATGAGCATCTGCACCCCACCGGCCCTAAGAGCAACTACGCCTACCACACCGAGGCCCATGATCGGGCCATGGAGGGAGGCATCGATGATGTGGGCCTGGGCGTTCTCTTCGGGCTGGAGCTGTACCGCTATGAATTTGTGGGACTTCTGATGCATGCGGAGCATCTGGAGGCGGTTTTTGGCGTTGGGCCTCATACCATCAGTGTGCCGAGAGTTTGCCCCGCCGACGATATCGACCCCGGCGAATTTGACAACGGCATTTCTGACGAGGTGTTTGAGAAAATCGTGGCCTGCATCCGGGTGGCGGTGCCCTATACCGGCATGATTATTTCAACCCGGGAGAGCCCTAAGGTCCGGGAGCGGGTGCTGCATCTGGGCATCTCCCAAATTTCCGGCGGCAGCCGCACCAGCGTTGGCGGCTACACCCTGCCGGAGCCTGAAAACGACACCGCCCAATTCGATCTCAGCGATCACCGCACCCTGGATGAAGTGGTCAAATGGCTTATGGAAATGGGATATATCCCGTCCTTCTGCACCGCCTGCTACCGGGAGGGCCGTACCGGCGACCGGTTTATGAGCCTGTGCAAATCCGGCCAGATCAATAACTGCTGTCTGCCCAACGCGCTGATGACTCTGAAAGAATACCTGATGGACTACGCCGCCCCGGAAACCAAAGCCATCGGCGAAGCCCTGATCGCCTCCCAGCTGGGTGACATTCCCCGGGAAAAAACCAGAGAAATCGTCACAGACCGCCTGCTAAAAATTGCCGCGGGAGAACGGGATTTCCGGTTCTGATCGCAACGGAAATAGTGTATGGAGTAAAAAATCAACAGCCCGGAGCCAAAGCTCCGGGCTGTTGATTATTCCTGGGCTTGTAATTGTTCCAGTGCTTTGATGACAGCTTTTGGGAGTGGGACACCGGCAAGGCCGAGATTTTCCACGATGGACAGAATCTCGTTGACGCAAAAACCAATGCAAACCGCATCCCGCACGTAGTCTGCGCCCAGCAGGCGGTCAGTCTGAACGGCTACCACCACAAACAGTAGCATCATCCCCTTTTTGCACAGGCCTTTCAGCCCGTAACGGGAGTCAAATGCCCCGGAGGCGGTCTTTTTGCTTTTATGAAACACCAGCGCCACCGTGCAGCCGGAAATATAGTCCACCGCCATGCAGATCATCAGTGCAGCCAATGCCGCATCCCAGCCGCCGAAAATCCAGGCGGCGGCAGCTCCCAGCATCCCGGCGGCGGTGCAAATCAGCTCCTTCAATAATTTCACCCCCTTTCACCTTTTTCGGGAAAAGGGGGTAGAGTTGCATTTATTTGTGCTCCAGCTTCCGCTTGGTGCCGTCGGGGCCGACAATATAGGTGTTTTCCAGATGTCCCACCAGACTTGCCTTCACGGAATCAATATAGATTCGCCGCAGCTTATCCCGCTCGGCAATTTCCTCTTCCGTCAGACCGGATTCCTTCGATTTTTTTGCCAGTTCATTGATTCTGGCGATGACTTCATCCATTTTCATAGCAAACCTCACACATACCGGTGGATCACCACCGAAATTCGGCCCTTTTTCGTCTGGCCGTTGACGGATTCCAGTTTGATTTTGCCCAGACCACGGACGGAGATTTTCGCCCCTTCGGCGATAGCTTTATCCGGCTTCTCGCAGGGCAGACCGTCGATAGCGGCCTTTCCCTGGGCAACATATTGCGCCGCCAGGCTTCTGCCAATCCGAAAGCCCGAGGAAATCACACTGTCCAGCCGCAGGGAGGCCAGTGTATCCCGAATTTCCTTCATTTCAGGCTCCGGTACCACCACTTCGGATAGGGGAATTTGCCGCAACCGCACCTTCACCCGACCGGCTCCGATGAAATTTTGCAAAATATAGGGGCCGATCTCTTCCGTTACAAAGAAATCGCAGGTCCCTTTGCTGACGCAAATATCCCCAATGGTCTCCCGGCCGATGCCGGCACCCATCAGCGCTCCGAGAAAATCCCGATGGCTGGGGCTGTCCCCTTCGTAAAAAGTGGCCCGGAGGCAGGTCAGGGGGTATTCCTCTGAACCTTCCAAATATTCGGGAAAGAAGCACAGCATTTTCCGCTCTGCCTCCGGAAAACCGCCGAAAGCGGTCAAACCTGGAATATCCCCGAATAAAAAGCGGCACATTTCCAACTCCCTTGGAGATAGAAACCCGGTGTTCGCCGGGATATTGCGCCGCATACCGGCATTGATTTTGTCCCACACCTTGGCAAGGAGCAGCCTGTCCTCCGGCGATTGGGCGATTTTGTCGATATTATCACGATTCATGGTATCACCGAAAGTATTATACCACAGCTTTCGCTGAATGCAAGGAAGTTTTTCTTGTGGAAAGAGGGGAGTTGGTGTATAATAGTGATTCAGTATGGAAGTAGACAAAAGCAGGTGAAACTATGATAATCGGAATCATCGGGGCCGGGGCCTCCGGCATGGCGGCGGCACTGGCCGCGGCGGAAAATGAAAATGCGCAGGTGGTCCTGTTCGAGCGGCAGCCTCGGGTGGGGCGGAAGCTGGCCGCCACGGGCAATGGCCGCTGCAATCTGACGAATCTTCACGCCAACGAAGGCGGCTATCACGGCGAGGACCGGACATTCGCGGGTCACGCGTTGAGAGCCTTCGATGTGGAGCAGACCCTTACCTGGTTCCGGGAGCTGGGCCTGTTTACTGTGGCAGAGCCTTCCGGACGTGTGTATCCTTATTCCGATCAGGCCAATTCTGTGGTGGATGTGCTGCGTTTTGCCCTGGATCAACGGAATATCCGATTGGAATTGGGTTTTGAAGTTACGAAAATTCGTCGCTGCGGGGATGGATTCCGCGTTGAAAGTGGCGACCGGTCGGAATTTTGCGACAGGCTGATTATTGCCTGCGGTGGACTGGCCGGGACAAAGCTGGGTGGCTCCATGGCGGGGTATCAGCTTCTGCGGAGCCTGGGTCACCGAATGACGAAGCTGCGGCCTGCCCTTGTCCAGGTGAAATGCGCCTGGGGCGGCGTTGCATCGTTGAAAGGTGTCCGTACCAATTGCCATGTCCAGATTCTTCACAATGGTAGCCTTCACGCCGAAAGCACCGGCGAGCTTCAATTTACTGAATACGGCCTTTCCGGTCCGGTGATTTTTGAAGTCAGCCGGGATACTTGCCAGGGGAAAGGGGAGTGGCTGTGCCGCCTGGACTTCCTGCCCCAGGTGCCGATGGCGGAATTGAAGGAAGAATTGCTTCGCCGTACCGAAAGACAGCTTCCCGTGGAAGAATTCCTGACCGGCATCCTTCATAATCGTTTGGGAAGAATCCTAATAAAATCCGCTGGAATTTCCAATAATCGTTTGGTATCCTCCATTGATAACAAAGAAATTGAAGAAATTTGCACTGCGGTTAAATCCTTTGAGATTCTCCTGACGGAGCCCCTGGGTATGGACAGCGCCCAGGTTACCGCCGGTGGCATCGTTACGGCCGAATTCGATCCGTTGACCATGGAAAGCAAGCTGGTGCCGGGGCTGTATGCCTGCGGTGAGGTGCTGGATATCGACGGAGATTGCGGCGGCTATAATCTGCAATGGGCCTGGAGCTCCGGCCGTTTGGCGGGGCACAGTGCCGGAAAGGGCTAATATGATACGAATCCGAGATATACAGCTCCCGCCGGAGCATAATGCTCATCAGCTAACCTTTGAGGCGGCCCGGCTGCTGAAAATATCCCCTTCGAAAATTCGCAAGCTCCGACTGGTACGCCGCTCCATCGATGCCCGAAAGAAGCCGGATGTGAAGCTGGTCTACACCATCGATGTGGCAGTGGAGGGCAGTGAAGGGAAGATTTTGAAACAAAGCGGCTGCAAGCGAGCCGCCATTGCCCCGACTGAGTTTTATAAAGCACCCAAAGCGAAGCGTTCGTCCCAGCGTCCTGTGGTGGTGGGTTTCGGCCCTGCGGGGATGTTTGCGGCACTGCTGCTTGCTATGGCCGGTCTGAAGCCCATCGTTTTGGAACGGGGCGAGGATGCGGTTACCCGCCATGAAAAGGTCGAAAAATTCTTCGCCACCGGCCAATTGGATCCCAGAAGCAATGTTCAATTTGGCGAGGGCGGAGCCGGGACCTTCTCCGATGGCAAGCTGAATACCGGCGTCAATAACCCCCGGATCGGCTGGATTTTGGAGCAATTTGTCAAAGCCGGAGCCAGGGAGGATATTTTGTTCGATGCAAAGCCGCATGTTGGCACCGATGTGCTGCTGACCGTGGTGCAAAATTTGCGACGCCGCATCATCGAACTGGGCGGTGAGGTTCGCTTCCATACAAAAGTAACCGGACTGCGCCGGACAGGAGAGAAACTCACCGGCCTGGAAACGGAGCATGGGGAGGTCATCCCCTGCGAACATGCGATTTTTGCCATCGGCCATTCCGCCCGGGATACCTTCGAAATGCTCCTGGAGCAGAATATCCCCATGGAGCCCAAGCCCTTTTCTATGGGCGTTCGCATTGAGCATCCTCAGTCGCTGATCGATCGGGCCCAGTACGGTGCGGAAAATCCCGCGCTGCCTCCGGCGGATTATAAACTGGTCAAGCATCTCGAAAACGAAACGGTGTACACCTTCTGTATGTGCCCCGGCGGCTACGTGGTCGCGGCGGCCTCAGAGGAGGGAGGATTGGTCACCAACGGCATGAGCTATGCAGACCGTGACGGCGAAAATGCCAATGCGGCGCTTCTCGTTACCCTGAATCCATCGGATTTCCCCTACGAAGGCCCCTTGGGAGGCGTTCAGTGGCAGCGGGATATTGAGCAGGCGGCCTTTCGTCTTGGCGGGTGCCGCGCACCGGCCCAGTTGGTGGGGGATTTCCTTTCGAACAGACCCAGCACCGGCCCTGGCTCTGTTCAGCCAACCTATCGTCCCGGTGTTACCTGGTGCGATTTGGATACAGTTTTGCCGAAGAAAATCACCTCCGCTCTGAAAAAAGCGATCCCGGAGCTGGATCGGAATTTGAAGGGTTTTTCCTACCCCGATGCGGTGCTCACCGCCCCTGAGACCCGGAGCTCCTCGCCGGTTCGCATTCTGCGAAATGAGGGTCGGCAGTCCGCTTTGGTGGGGCTCTATCCGGCGGGAGAGGGTGCTGGTTATGCCGGTGGCATCATGTCCGCCGCCATCGACGGGATGCTCTGCGCCGAGGCGCTGATCGACGCATTGGAGGATTGACTATGGATGAACAGCTTCGACTTCGCTATATTCGCCGGGTCTGCAACACCCAGGGCTGGGCGCTTCTGATCTATCTGGGCATTATGAATGCTGCGGTGCTGCTGGTGACGGTGTACTTCGCCATTACCCAGGCCCTGACCGGCTCATCGGATATGGATCAGCTGATGGACGGCAGCGGTTGGGGGTATCTACTGTCCATTGCCATCGGTTTGCTGATCTTATTTCTGTGGAAAAAACGGGATTTTTGCTTCAATACCCTGTGGCAACGGGGAAAACCAATGAAATTTGGCCGATTTATGGGGATTCTGTCGGTGTTTCTCAGCATCCAGATGTTATCCGTTTTGCTGAGTCTGTTGATGGATTGGATCGCCTGGCTGGGTGGCTTTGAGATGTCCGACATGGGCGACATTTCCACCGACGGCCTGAGTCTGTTTTTATATGTGGGACTGGGGGCTCCGATTTCCGAAGAACTCCTGTTTCGCGGGCTGATGCTTCGTTCGTTGGAACCCTTCGGGAAGAAATTTGCGATCTTCTCCACCGCTCTGCTCTTTGGCCTGTTCCATGGAAATTTGAGTCAGGCTCCTTTCGCCTTTGGGGTTGGTCTGGTTCTGGGCTATGTGGCCATGGAGTACAACATCGGCTGGGCCATGGTGCTGCATATGTTCAACAATCTGATCCTGTCCGATACCCTTTCCCGCCTGCTGCTGCACTGGCTTGGTGACTGGGGGGCAGCGGTGCTTTGGGCCGTGATCCTGCTGTTCAGCCTTGCGGCGGTGATCGTTTTGATCGTCCAGCGGAAGAAGATCGCTGCCTATCTGCGGCGGGAATACGATGATCCGCTCTGCATGAAAGCCTTTTTCAGCGCCCCAGGTATCATCGTGCTGCTCATCGTCCTTGGCCTTACCATTGTCTACTCCACCTATGTTTCTTTGTTCCCAATGTAAAAATGGCGCCTGCCGTAATCGAAATACGGCAGGCGCTTTATTTAAGATCACTGAACCCGCAGAATGGCAGAGAAAAACAGAACAGCCATAATGAGAAACTGGGCGATCAACATCGTGGGAACGCCCCAAACAAAATTGGTGTGGAGGGTCTTGTGCCGGAATTTGTACATGGCGATCAGGGTACCCAGGCTCCCTCCGACAGCGGCCACACCCAGCAGCACAGCTTCCGGGATGCGCCATTTGCGACGCTGGGCTTTTCTTTTGTCAATGAGCATAATCAGAAAGCCTGCAACATTGATTATAGCGAGGTAAATCAGAAGGGTATATACGGCTGGTTTCATAAATTAGTCCTTTCAGGGGGGATTTCTGTGAGAAAATATGTATTGTTGGTAAGCCTGGCCATTATGCTCACGGGCTGCGGGGCGGAAACCTTTGAAACGGTGTCCGATGAACTGATTCAGCCGGTGATGGGCCCGGTGCGGGAAATGGAGCTGAAATTGCCGGACCATGCCGCATCTCCGGTGATCAACAGCACCGATGGCAGCAAGCTCTATTTCTGTGATGGCTACACACTGGCGGTGCAGACCATGTCCGGCGGCGATCTGAACAAAACGGTTCAGAATATCTGTGGCTTTGACAGGGAAGCCCTGACGGTGATCCGGAGGTTGGATCAGGAAAACACCTGCTACGAATGGGTCTGGACCAGCGCCGGAGAGGACGGGGATCAGCTGGGCCGGGCTATAGTGCTGGAGGCGGGGAATTATCACTATTGCCTGACGGCCATGGCCAATGCAGCGGATGCCGCCAGCCTGCAGCCAGAGTGGGATCAGCTGTTTTCGTCCTTCAAGCTGGCTTGATATTGTTCGGAGGCCTGTCGGCACAGATCCCGGCAGGCTTCCACTGCGCTTTCGGGCCAAAGAATCCTGGCCTTGTCACCGAAGCCGATGACCCAGCTGAGGAACATGGGGGATATAGCCACCGGCACTGTAAACGTAAAATAGTCGGCCCCGTCGGGGATCATCATCGTATCCCTTCCGAACCGGTCCACGACGACGTTGATCAACTCCTTGTGAAACCGGAGCTTGACCATCACAGTCTCACCGGCGAACATCTGGAAGGTGCGGTTGGCGTACTCGCTGAAGGCCTTGCCGGTGAGTTCCGGGCAGGGGATTCGGGGTGTGTCCTGAATATGGATGTGGCTCATGCGGTCCACCCGGTAGTGGGTGATGCCGTGATCCTGGGTCCAGGCCACCAGATAGCAGTTGTCGTTGTCGTGACAAAGGCCATAGGGGCTGGCGGCGTAGGTTTTGTCCCGATAGTGGCGCTGGCTGTCCATACCCCAGTTGAAGTAGCGGAAGCGGATCTGCCGATTGTGGGCAATGGCTTCCTGAATGTAGTCCAGATTATTGTAGATACTTTCATTCATGCTCTTGACCCGGCCTGTGACCATGACACTGCGTTTCATCAACTGGGCATCGTGGACACTGCATTGGGTACAGAGTTTTTCGATCAATTCCCTGGATTTTTGCTCCGTCAGGTAGCGGCTGGAAAACACTGCGTCGATCAGAAGCTTCAGCTCCGGCAGTTCAAAGTTCCTGGAAGCCAGATAGTACCCACCGTCGGCCCCCTGTATGGAAATGATGTCCATTCCATAATTTTGAAGAGCCTGAATATCGGCGTAAATTGTCTTCCGGTCACACTTGATCTCATGGTCCCTGGCCAGCATGGTTACGAGTTCTTTGGCGTTGACGGGATGATCGATATGGGAATTTTTCTCTAAATAGTCACGAATATATAGGATCTTCAGTTTTTGGTCGAAGGATTTTGGCATAATGTCTATCCTCCTGTGGGCAAAGTATGGGTAAAAGGCACGAAATAGTATGTTGAGATTTATTATATCACAACATTTCCAATTTTGAAATGGTAAATTGCATTTTTTATAGAAATATGTTATTGTATAGGGCAAAGGAGTTGATACCATGCCATATCTTGGATGTCATCTGTCCGCCTCGGCGGGGAATTTGGAGATGGTCCGCAGGGCCCGATCCATCGGTGCGGATACCTTTGCGTTTTTTACACGGAATCCTCGGGGATCCAAAGCTAAAAAGGAAGACCCGGCAGATTGTGCCGCAGCGATGGAAGCCCTGGCGGCAGGGAATTTCGGAAAGCTGGTGGCCCACGGGGCCTATACCATGAATCTGTGTACGGCTGACCCTGAGGCCAGAAAATTTGCCGCGGAGGTGCTGCGGGATGATCTGCGCCGCATGGCATCGCTTCCTGGGCAGTATTATAATTTCCACCCCGGCAGCCATGTGGGCCAGGGGGTGGAGGCCGGTGTGGAGCAGATTGCGGCCGCGCTGAAGCAGGCTTTGGAGCCGGAGTATCCTGTGACGGTGCTGCTGGAGACCATGGCGGGGAAAGGCAGCGAGATCGGCGGCCGGTTTGAGGAACTGAAGGCCATTATCGATGCAGTGGGCAGCTCGGATGTGGGTATTTGCCTGGATACCTGCCATGTGCACGACGGGGGCTATGATATCGTGGGCAATCTGGAGGGCGTGCTGGCTGAATTTGACCGGGTGATCGGCCTTGACCGGCTGAAGGCACTCCATCTCAACGATTCCAAAAATCCTTTTGCCAGCCATAAGGACCGGCATGAATGCATCGGCCAGGGCAGTCTTGGCCTCGAAACCTTCCGCAACATCGTCAATCACCCCCGGCTGCGACATTTGCCCATGATCCTGGAAACCCCCAACGAGCTTCCGGGCTATGCCGCTGAGATCAAAATCCTTCGGGGATTGATGCTGTAATACGATATTCACCACTGTATCCGTCAGAATTTCTGAAGAAAGAGAGATGATACGATGCCGGCCCAATTTTTTCAAATGGATGCTACCTATGTAAAGCTGTTTCTTGCTGCCATGCGGTATGTGGCGCCGATTCTGGCCGGTATCATCCTGCTTCGGTGCTGCAAAAGTCTGCTTACTTTTCGGCGGGAGCCGGAGGTCTGGGCGCTGCTGCGCCTGCCCGATGGCAAGCGGCTGCCCATTACCCACTGGGAAAACGTCATCGGCCGCCAAAAACGGTGCGATGTACTCATTGATCTGCCCGCAGTGTCGAAAAATCACGCCGTCTTGACCCGCTACGACGACGGCAGCTGGACAGTTTGTGACACCGGCACCAAGAGCGGTGTTCGGGTCAACGGCCGACGTGTTGATATCCAGCCGTTGGAGGAGAACGATGTGATTTCCATCGGTGGTGTGGATCTGGTGTTCGAGCCCATTTCCAACCCGGATGTGGCAAAAATGGCCCAGTTCCGTACCAAAGCCACAAGCGGCATGGAGAGCATTGCCAATCTGCTGCTGCTTTCGGTGCTCCAGTCCCTGAGCTGCCTGGGCTTCCTTCTGGGCGGCGCCAATGAATGGGATATTCTGCTGGGCTATGGCGGGCTGCTGGTGCTGGAATGGGCCCTGCTGATCTTTTACCTTGCGATCCACCGGCCTGCCTTTGAGGTGGAAACCCTGGCATTTCTGCTGTGCTCCATGGGCATGGCGGCCATCTGTGCCGTAAAGCCCGGGGAAAGCATCAAGCAGGTCATCGCCATTGTGCTGGGGTTGACCGTGTTCCTGGCGGTGGGCTGGTCCATGCGGAATCTGGAGCGGGCAAAAAAGATGCGCTATGTGGCTGCCGTGGCCGGCGTGGGACTTCTGGCGGTGACTCTGCTTTTCGGAAAAGAATACTACGGCGCCAAAAACTGGCTGGTCATTGGTCCCATGTCCATCCAACCCTCGGAGCTGGCGAAGGTCTGCTTCGTGTATATGGGCGCTTCCGCCATGGACAGGCTGATGAACAAGCGCAATATCATTTCCTTTATTGCCTATACCCTGATTATTTGCGGCTGTCTTGCCTTGATGAACGACTTTGGCACCGCTATGATCTTTTTCGTGGCCTTTCTGATGATCGCCTATATGCGTTCCGGCAGTGTGGGAACCATTGCCCTTGCCATCACGGCGCTGGGCTTTGCCGGGGTTATCGCTTTGAAGCTGGCACCCCATGCGCTCCAGCGGTTTTCCACCTGGCGGCACATTTGGGAGGATCCCCTCGGTGCCGGTTATCAGCAGACCAGAGCCTTGATGTGCATCGCCTCCGGCGGACTCTTTGGCCTCGGTATCGGTAAGGGATGGATGAAAAACCTCTTCGCCGCCGATTCCGATATGGTTTTTGCCACAATTTCTGAGGAATGGGGCTTGCTGATGCCCATTTTGCTGGTGCTGGTGATCGTGGTGCTGGCGCTGTTCGCGGTGCGATCTGCATCTGTCAGCCGCAGCAGTTTTTATACCATCGGCTCCTGTACCGCCGGTGCGATTTTGGTGGTGCAGACTATGTTCAATGTCCTTGGCACTCTGGATGTGCTGCCGCTGACTGGCGTGACGTTTCCCTTCGTATCCAACGGCGGCTCCAGTATGATGTGCGCCTGGGGTCTGCTGGCCTTTATTAAGGCGGCGGATACCCGCAAAGCCGCCAGCTTCGCGGTAAGCGGTCACAGCAGGAGGAAAGCCTATGAATAGAATTGCAAGTCGCTCCGCTGCCATTTTTCTGCTGGTGCTCCTGCTGCTGGGGGGCGTCGGATTTTTCGTGTCGGATTATTTCAGGAATGGGGATAAATGGGTCATGAAAGAGGGCAGCCCCCATGTCTATGTTGGCCCCAACATTGGTTGCGGTGTGGTCACCGACCGGGATGGGCTTCTGCTGCTGGATACCAATGAGGAACGGCTCTATTCCCCGGATGCCGCCCTGCGGGCCGCCACCATGCATTGGGTGGGGGACCGCTATGGCTATATCAGCGCCCCGGCGGTAGCCACCTATGCCGAGGAAATGGCGGGCTATGATGCGGTATCGGGTCTGTATTCCTACACCGGTGCCGGACAAACTACCCTGACCCTCTCCGCCGAACTGCAAAAAATAGCCCTGGAGGCTATGGGTGAGAAAAAGGGTACGGTTGCGGTCTATAATTATAAAACCGGCGAAATTCTCTGCGCTGTTTCCACCCCCACCTATGATCCCGATGATCCCCCGGTATTGACGGAAGAAAATCAGAGTGCCTACGAGGGCGTCTATATGAATCGCTTCACCATGTCCGCCTATGTGCCCGGATCTATCTTCAAGGTGGTCACCGCGGCGGCGGCCCTGGAGGAGATTCCGGATATCCGGGAGCAGACCTTCACCTGCACCGGCAGTCGGCCCTATTCCCCCCAACCCGTCACTTGCAGCAAAGCTCATGGGGAATTGGATTTCGATTCTGCCCTGGCCCAGTCCTGCAATTGCTCTTTTGCCGCTATCGTAGACCAGCTTGGCCCGGAAAAGCTGCAATATTATGTAGAAAAATACGGTGTCACCGGCTCCGTATCCTTTGACGGCATCACCACCGCCTCCGGCAATTTCGATCTGACCGATGCGGGCAAAAACCAGATCGCCTGGAGCGGCATAGGCCAGCACACCGATCAGGTCAACCCCTGCACCTACCTTGCGTTCATGGGTGCCGTCGCCAACGGCGGCGCAGGGATCACCCCCCATGTGGTCTCCAGGGTCACCTGCGGCAAGACCACCACCTATCAGGCCCTTGCCCGGCAGGCCGAGGCCATTATGCCGGAATCCGTAGCCCAGGAACTTCAGCGGATGATGCGCAATAACGTCGTGGAAAAGTACGGCGTAGACAGCTTCCCGGAAGGGATGACCGTCTGCGGCAAATCCGGCACCGCCCAGTCGGACTATCGGGAATCCAATGGCCTGTTTGCAGGCTTTGTCACCGATGAAGCTTACCCCCTGGCCTTTATTGCTGTTGTGGAAGAAGGGGGCTCCGGTCGCCAGGTCTGCGTTCCGATCCTGTCGGCGGTCCTGGCCGCCTGCAAGGAAATGATGGATGCGGCATAATTTTTTACCCCCTGCATAGCTTTATGCAGGGGGTGTTATTATGTGCCGGAGGGATCAGTGTCATGGGATCGCCTTGCTGGCGTTTGGGCTGGGGATCCTGGCCTGCTGCTGGATCGAGACCAATTTTTGGCGCATATGCCTGGGGATCATCCTCAGCGGCGCTGGATTGCTTGCGCTGGTAAAAAAATGAGGCATAAACTTGTCCCCAGATGAATAGGCTTTACTGTGAAAGCGGGATAAGGAGTGACCTAAATATGGAACAGCGATTTGAAAAACGGATCGTACCCTGCCTGCGCCAGGATCTGTGGCAGATCCAGGAACGGGAACAGACCCAGGAACTGCGGCTGACCGATGGGATGCCGGATATCGGCGGGGTGTTGGCGGCCTGGGGGCAGTGCGTCATGCGGGGGAAGGAATGGCTGGGGGACAGCATCGGTGTCTCCGGCGGTGTGATGGTCTGGGTCCTTTATGAACCGGCGGACGGCACCCAGCCCAGAACGATAGAGGCATGGATCCCGGTTCAGGGAAAATGGAACCTGCCCCAAACCCAGCGGGAGGGGAGCATCCGCAGTGAGTGGCTCCTGCGGGGGGTGGATGCCCGAACGGTTTCAGCAAGAAAAATGATGGTTCGGGCCACCGTCAGCCTGCTGGCAGAAGTTTTGGAGCCCTGGGACGCCGAAGTTTACAACGCCGCAGAGACGGAACCGGGTGTGCAGCTGCTTCGCAGCACCTATCCGGCGGTGATCCCCCAGGAAGCGGGGGAGAAGGCGTTTCTTTTGGAGGAAGCATTGCCCCTGAATCCACCGGCAGAGCAGCTTCTGTACTGCCGCCTGACCCCGGAACTGACGGAGCAGAAAGTCATCGGCGGCAAGGCTGTATTTCGGGGAAATGGCCTATTGCATCTGCTGTACCGGGGGGAGGATGGACAGCTTTACAGTGCTGATCATTCGCTGCCCTTCTCCCAATTTTCCGATCTGGACCGGGATTACGATAAAGATGCGACTTTGTCGGTGATGATGGCCCTGTCCAATCTGGAACCGGAACTGACAGAAGGGAATCTGAATATAAAATGCGGCATGGTGGCCCAATATCTGGTTCACGACATCAATATGCTGGAGTTGGTATCCGATGCATATAGCCCCGCCCGCCATGTCCGCACCCAAACGGCCCAGCTGGAGCTGCCCATGGTGCTGGATCGTTGCCTTGTGGATATGTCCTGCCAGATTCCGATGCCCAATGGCGGTGCCAGAATGGTGGATGCCTCGGTCCAGGCGGCCCATCCCAGACTTCGCCGGACAGGGGAGGCGTCGGAACTGGAAATGGCAGGCACGGCGCAAATGCTCTATTATGATGACGCAGGCAATCTCCGCGGCAGCGCCACCCAGTGGAGCGACAGCCGGAATCTTCCCTGCGATGAATCCGCTACAGTGCAGCCCCGGTTGGTTGAACTGTCGGCCCTGCGGCAGGATGGCCCCAATCTTCGTTCGGAGATAAAGGCCGAAGCCCAGTCCATCGGAAATCAGGGCATCGAAATGGTCATGGCCTTGGAGCTTGGCAACACCACCACGCCGGATCCCAACCGCCCCTCCCTGATCCTGCGCAGGCCAGGGGACCATACCCTGTGGAATCTGGCAAAAGCCACCGGTTCCACGGTAGATGCCATCCGCCGGGCCAACGGTTTGACCACCGAACCGATGGACGATCGGCTGCTATTGATTCCAATCCTATAAAAATATCGCCGCTCCGTGGGAGAAACGGAGCGGCGATTGGCGTGCTGTCGCATTGGGAGCATTCTGCCCGCCGGATGGTAGCATACCGGATATTTTGTGTGTATACAAGAAAATCTTGTCGATTATTTACATTTGTCCAACATTTTTTTCAGCGTCGCCACATCCACAGTGGTTTCGCCGTAGTTGCTGAGCGTCAGATCGAAGGCGGTCACGCCGGTGTCTGTGTTCATGGAAAGCTCCAACTGCACCAGCATCTCATCAGCAATGCCAAAACAGACCTCAAAATCCCGTTTATGTAGGATTTCTTTGCGATCATCCAAATAATCCATAGCCTTTTGGTAGGTATCCTCGTTTTTGAAAATACCCTCGAAGCACTCCAGGGAAGCGGTCAGCAGTTTGTGAAGATCGGGAGTGAAGCGGTAGTAGGTTATGCCGTCCACGTTTTTTTGGGAAAAACCGGCATTTTCTTCCAGCCACCGGTCATTGTTCAGCTTCCGGAAGTATTGGATCAGATGCTTGTCGATCTTGTCGTAATCAATGTCGTCCTTGTATTTGTTGTAGAGGTTTTCGTCGAAATCCCGGAAAGTCTTTTCCCAGTCCTGTTCTCCATCGCCGGAGCTGCCGTAAAACAGATTAAAGAAGGTATCTACTCCGCTGCTGATATCGGTTTTGCTGCAAGCAAGGAAGTAATTGACGATAAAATTGCCGTCATAAACACCGGCAATGGTGCTGCCGCGTTCACCCTGCAGGGTCATGTTTAACTCCCGCTTTTCGGAGTCGATCTGGGTTTTGACGGTTACCGTGGTATCGGCCGAGTCTGTAGTGATGGTACCGTCGCAGGTAAAGTTGCCGCTGTCCAGAGAATTTTTGCTGGCCAGAGCGATTTTGGAGGCAGGGCCGTAAAATCCAAACCAGTTGGTCATTGAACCGGCAATAACCACACCGCCGATCAGCAGCACAAAGCAACCGATCACAATGCCCAGCACAAGAGGCCAGCGCTTGCGTTTGCTGTTGGTAGATTTCATATTAAACCCTCAATTCATCTATAAATTGGGAATATTATACCACAGCCTCCGGGGAAAGGCAATAAAAAATCCTTGTCAGACTGTATTTTCGGTGGTATAATAAATAAGATATTATATTATAGAAGGTGTTTGATATGACAAAAATCGATATTTACAGCGGCTTCCTTGGGGCCGGTAAAACCACCCTCATCAAAAAGATGATCCAGGAGGCCTACTGCGGTCAGCAGCTGGTGCTCATCGAGAACGAATTCGGCGAGATCGGCATCGACGGCGGCTTCCTGCAGGATGCGGGCATCAATATTACTGAAATGAATTCCGGCTGTATCTGCTGCAGCCTGGTAGGCGATTTCGGCAAAGCCCTGGAGGAGGTCATTGAAAAATTCCACCCCGACCGGGTCATCATCGAGCCCTCCGGCGTGGGCAAGCTGTCCGATGTGGTGGCAGCTGTGGAAAAAGTCACTTGCGATGATGTGGAGTTGGGCTATACCGTTGCCGTGGCCGATGCCGGGAAGGTTAAGGTCTATATGAAGAATTTTGGCGAATTCTATAATAATCAAATCGAGACCGCCTCTACCATCATCCTCTCCCGCACCGATTCCATCACCCAGGCCAAGCTGGATGCCGCTGTGGCGCTGCTTCGGGAGCATAACGAGACTGCTACCCTGGTTACAACGCCCTGGGGTGAGCTGACCGGCGAGCAGCTGCTGGAGGCGATGGAGGGCAAGTTCGCCATTGCTCACGATCTGGAGGAGTTGACCCATGAGCACCACTGCTGCCACGGTCATCACCACCATGAGGAAGAGCATCATTGCTGCCACGGCCACCACGAGGAGCACCATCATCACGAGGACGGCCACTGCTGCCACGGCCACCACGAGGAGCATCACCACCATCACGAGGACGGCCACTGCTGCTGCGGCCACGATCATCACGATCACCACCATGCCGACGAGGTTTTCACCTCCTGGGGTGTGGAGACTGCCAAGAAATTCGACGTTTCCGACATCGAATTCGCGCTGAACGAGCTGGATAACAATAAGTGCGGCATGGTCCTCCGGGCCAAGGGCATCCTGCCCTGCGTGGAGGGCGGTTGGATCCACTTCGATTTTGTCCCCGGTGAGGCAGATATCCGTATGGGCAGTGCCGCGGTGATCGGCAAGCTTTGCGTCATCGGCGCCCAGCTGGACGAGGCTGGTCTGGCAAAGCTCTTTGGGGTGTAAGCCATGCAGCAGATCCCTGTTTATGTATTCACCGGTTTTCTGGATTCCGGTAAAACTAAATTCATCCAGGAGACCCTGGAGGATCCCCGGTTCAATGCCGGTGAGCGGACCCTCCTGCTGGTATTCGAAGAAGGGGAGGAAGAGTACGATTTCTCCGCTTATCCCTATCAGAATGTATATCTTGAGGTGCTGGATCAGCAAAGCGTCACCACCAAGGAACTGCAGGCCCTGGCCAAAAAGCACAAGGCCCAGCGGGTGGTTGCGGAACTGAACGGAATGCAGCTGGTTGGCGACCTGTACACCCGGTTCCCGGAGGATTGGGCCGTGGCCCAGGAGGTCATGTTCGCCGATTCCACCACCTTCATGGCCTATAATGCCAATATGCGCAACCTGGTCATGGATAAGCTGGTGGGCGCCCAGATGGTGGTTTTTAATCGCCTGACTCCCGGCGCCGATACCATGCCTCTGCACAAGCTGGCCCGTGCCGCCAGCCGAAAGATTGACATTCTTTACGACTATACCGACGGCACCACCCAGTTCGATGATGTGGTGGACCCTTTGCCCTTCGACATCAATGCCCCCGTGATCCAGGTCAAGGACGAGGATTTTGCCCTCTGGTACCGGGATGTGACCGAGGAACCCCAAAAATACGACGGCAAAACCGTCTGTTTCAAGGGCCAGGTTGCCATGCTCCGCCGGGAAAAGAACGGAATGTTCGCCCCCGGCCGGTTTGTAATGACCTGCTGTGTGGATGATATCCAATTCTGCGGCATTCCCTGCCGGTATGAGAAGAGCAAGAGCCTGGAATCCCGCTCCTGGGTCCAGGTAACGGCCAAGATCACCGCCGAAAAGCATCCCCTCTACAAGGGTGATACCGGCCCTGTCCTTACCGCCGTGACGGTAGAGCCGGCCGCGCCTGCTGAACCCGACGTTGCGACTTTTTGAATCAAATCAGCCTGCCGATTTTGCCGGCAGGCTGATTTTGTATTCACAGAAATTCGGTTGCTTGGCGGATGTTTTCTTTTTCCCTCTCAACAAGCCCCCGGGCCAGAGCTTCCACCTGAGCATCGCCGCTTGGATTGCGATGCAGATCCCGGAGACTTTTTATCATGCCCTTGGTGTTGCCCTGCACCAGCATTCCGGCGATCTTGGAATCCTTCTCGCCGCCGATCAGCTGCATCCGGGACATAACAGCGGCCATCCGCTCCACGGATGGATTCAGCGCCCCCACCAGCCAGCCCTTCCGGGTGGCAAGATCGTAGGCTTTTTCCTCAATGGCATCGTATTCCTCCAGTTGGTCGTGGAGTGTCTGCCGAAGTCTGCTGTCGCTGGCCTTGTCCTGGACACATCGAATGCCCGATTGTCCCATTTGGACGGTCTTTATCAGGGAAGAAAGCACATCTTTATCACTTTTCATATTTCTATCACCCGGAATCAGTATGGCCCAACTTCGCATATACTATTCCGAAAGGACTGATGGAAATGTGCGCGATTGCTGGAATTTTGGGCCTATCCGCAGGCCCTGATATTGCCGAAAAAATGTTATCCACCATGGCCCGCCGGGGGCCCGATGGGGAAGGTGTCTATGCCGGAGAAGATTGCACCCTGCTCCACAGCCGTCTTGCCATCATCGACCCGGCAGGCGGCGCCCAGCCTATGGCGCTGACCTGGACTGGGGAGCGGTACATTCTGGTGTACAACGGGGAGTTATATAACACAGCGGAGCTTCGCAGGGAGCTGGAGTCACTGGGCCACGCTTTCCGCGGTCATTCCGATTCGGAGGTGGTACTGCACGCCTATGCCCAGTGGAGAGAGGCCTGTCTGGAGCGGTTCAACGGGATTCTTGCCATGGCTGTGTGGGAAGAGGGAAACCGCCGCCTGTTTTTGGCCCGGGATCGCATTGGCGTGAAACCTTTGTTTTATAAACTTCACGATGGGGGCCTGCTCTTCGCCTCGGAAATAAAAACGATCATCGCCTATCCCACCGTCCGACGGGAGCTGGATTTGGAGGGTGCGGCCCAGATTTTGCTGCTTGGCCCGGGGCGAATCCCGGGTTCGGGGGTCTTTCGGGGGATTCAGGAGCTGGAACCGGGCTGTTGGGGCTGTTTTCAGGACGGAAAAATGCAAATTCGCCGCTATTGGAAACTGACGGACAGGGAACATTCGGACAGCTTTGAGGAAACTACTGAGAAAGTGCGGTTTCTGGTATTGGACGCCATTAAAAGGCAGATGGTCTCCGATGTTCCCATCGGCTGCTTCCTCTCCGGCGGCCTGGACAGCAGCATCATATCCGCCGTCTGCGCCCGAGAAAAGTATGGAATTGATACGTTTTCTGTGGATTATTTGGATAATGACCAATATTTTGTTGCAGGAAAGTTTCAGCCGAACGCCGACGGCGAATATATCCGCCTGATGGAACGTACCATCGGCAGCCGCCATCACTGGACGGTGCTGCAGCCGAAGGAGCTGGCAGCAAATCTGGAAAATGCCACCCTGGCCCGGGATCTGCCGGGAATGGCAGATGTGGATTTTTCACTGCTTGCCTTCTGCAAAGACATACGCCGGGAGGTAAAGGTGGCCCTGTCCGGAGAATGTGCCGATGAAATTTTCGGGGGCTATCCCTGGTACCGTGACCCGGAGGTCCGCAATGAGGACGGATTCCCCTGGGCCCAGAATACCGCCCAGCGCATTGGTTTGATGCACCCATTCTTGCGGGAAAAGCTGGATTGTGAGGGCTTTGTCCGTGCCCAGTATGAGCAAACCATCCGGGAATCGGATATTCTTCCCGGCACATCTCCTCTGGAAAAACGGATGAAGGAAATGGTGAACCTGAACTTCCGCTGGTTTATGCAGACCCTCCTGGACCGGAAGGACAGAATGAGCATGTACCAGGGGCTGGAGGTTCGTGTGCCCTTCTGCGATTACCGGATCGCGGAATATCTCTACGCCGTCCCCTGGGACTTTAAGGATTACCTGGGCAGGGAAAAGGGGCTCCTGCGTCATGCCATGGAGGGTCTTTTGCCCGAGGCCGTCCTCTACCGCAAAAAAAGCCCCTATCCAAAGACTCATCACCCCGGGTATCTTTCGATCATGCGGCAGCGGCTGGAAAGCATTTTGCGGCAAAAGGATGCGCCGCTCTTTTCTCTTTTTGACAGAGCGTCTGTCAGAGACTTGCTCAGCAGTGAGCCCCGCTGGCCCTGGTATGGGCAGCTGATGACCCTGCCCCAGACCTTTGCCTATTTCATTCAGGTAAATTTCTGGCTGGAACACTATAAAATTTCTCTGGTCTGATTGGGTTTTCGTTGACGAGTGACGGGACTTGTGGTAATATGTTATGGAATACAAACTCAAACGAGGTGTCATACCATGAGAAAAACAAAAATCATCTGCACCATCGGCCCCGCCAGCGAGAACGAGCAGACCCTGACTGCGATGTGTAAGGCCGGCATGAACGTGGCCCGGCTGAATTTTTCCCACGGCAGCCATGAGGAACATGAGAAGAAAATCAATCTGATCAAATCCGTCCGCGAGAAGCTGGATCTGCCTATCGCCATTATGCTGGATACCAAGGGCCCCGAGTACCGCATCGGCACTTTTGCCGAGGGCAGCGTCGAGGTGGTGGTCGGGGAGACCTTCATCTTCACTGTGGACGATGTGGAGGGCGATCAGACCCGCGTTTCCGTCAATTACAAGGACCTTATCAAGAATCTGGCGGTTGGCGACCGCATTCTGGTCTGCAACGGTCTGGTGATTTTTGAGGTTGTGGAGCTGAAGGGGAATGACGCCATTTGCCGCGTGATCGTTGGCGGCACCCTGAGCAACCGCAAGAGCATGAGCTTCCCCAATAAGGTCATGCCCGGCCCCTTCCTGTCCGAACAGGACAAGGCGGATCTGCTCTTCGGTATTGAAAATGATGTGGATTTTGTTGCTGCATCCTTCGTTTCCACCAAGGACGATGTGATGGAGCTCCGTGATTTCCTGAATGCCAACGGCGGCAAGGATATCGATATCATCGCCAAGATCGAAAATCGCTCCGGCGTGGACAATGTGGAAGAGATTTGCGAATACTGCGAGGGTATTATGATCGCCCGGGGCGATCTGGGCGTGGAGATTCCCTTTGTAGAGGTTCCCGCGGTACAGAAGCTGCTCATCAACAAGTGCCGGATGCTGGGCAAGCGGGTTATTACCGCCACTGAGATGCTGGAGTCCATGATCTACAATCCCCGTCCCACCCGTGCGGAGATTTCCGACGTGGCTAATGCCGTGTACGATGGCAGCTCTGCCATCATGCTCTCCGGCGAGTCCGCTGCCGGTAAGTATCCGGTGGAAGCCGTTCGGAACATGGCCGAGATCGCGGAATATACCGAGCAGCACACCAGCTACCGCAAGCGGTTCCTGACCGCCGAATTCCAGATCAACAGCAATCTGGATGCCATCTCCCACGCCACCTGCGCTATGGCCATCGATGTGAATGCCAAGGGCATTGTAGTATGCTCTGTCTCCGGCAAGACGGCTATGATGGTCAGCCGGTTCCGCAGCCCTGTGGATATTTTGGGCATGACCACCGACCCCAAGGTCTGGCGGAAGCTGGGATTGAGTTGGGGCGTTACCCCGGTACTGACCGAGGCATTCCCCACCATGGACGTGATGTTCTACTACGCCATGAACAGCGCCAGACGGTACCTGCCCGTGAAGCGGGGCGACAATGTGGTGCTCACCGGCGGCCCCATCAATGGCAAGAGCGGCAACACCAACACCATCAAGGTTGAACAGATTTGATAACTTTTCGGCTCGCGGGTGCATCCGCGAGCCGAATTTTTGCGTATTTTTATGAATTTTTCCCACATGAAATTTCGCTGGAAATCTGCTATAATATACCCAAACCATGGAAGGAGCGGTGACGATGTATCAGGTAGGGGATCAGGTGGTTTATGGGATCCACGGTGTATGCCGGATCACGGATTTGGAGGAACGGACTGTGGACCGGAAAAAGATCCGCTATTTTGCACTGGAACCTTTGGATCAGCCTGGGGCGAAGTTCTTCGTACCCTCGGAAAATCCTGCGGCCCTGGCAAAGCTGCGCCACGTCATCAGCCGGGAGGAACTGGAGGCACTTCTGGCCTCTCCGCAGCTTCGGGATAACTGCTGGATCGCCGATGAAAATCGCCGGAAGCAGCGCTACCGTGAGCTGATCGTCTCCGGGTCCAGAGAAGAGCTGCTTCAAATGGTGGGTACCCTCCATCGTCATAAAAAAGAACAGATCGCCGCCGGGAGAAAATTCCACCTTTGCGACGATAACTTCCTCCGGGATGCCGAAAAGCTCCTGAATGCCGAGTTTGCCCTGGTTCTGGGTATTCAGCCTTCAGAGGTCGAAAAGTACATTTTGGATGCTTTGGATCGATAAAAAATCTGTCATTGCGATTTGCAATGACAGATTTTTTTATAACAGTATATTCAGCAATTGAGCAGGGGAGTTGGCCAGGCGTTTGGCACCGGAGCGGGTAAGTTCTTCAGTGGTTCCATAGCCCCAGGTGACGCCGATGGTGGGGATGCCGTGGGCGGCGGCACCAAGGACGTCAAAGGCGGTGTCGCCTACCATAATGGAATCTTTCGCATTGGTTTGCTCTAAAAGATAGCCGATGACCTTTTCTTTGGAGTCCCGGCTGCTGTCCATGGTAGCGCCGCAGATTCTGTCGAAGTAGGGCGCAAGGCCGTATTTTTCCAGAATGGCTGTGGCCATGGATTCAGGCTTGGAGGTGGCCACATAAAGCCTGTGTCCTGCTTCTTTCAGAGCAGCCAGCAAAGCATGAATACCGGGGTAGGGGGTATTTTCAAACATTCCCGTGGGCACATATCTGCTTCGGTAAATTTCGATTGCCCGCTCCACATCCTCGGGTTTGACACCAAATTCCTGAAAAGTCTGCCGTAGAGGCGGCCCCACAAAGACCCGCATGGCATCCCGCGGGGGAACTTCCAGTCCCAGGGTACGCAATGCCAGTGCGGCGCAATTGATGATACCTTCTCCGGCATCGGTCAGAGTTCCATCCAGATCGAAAAGAATGTGCTTCATATCAGGCGGCATCCTTGAGCCGGTAGAGGTAATAGGTGTAATCGTAGTTTTCGAACATCATTTTCTCAGTTTGAATCAGCTCGTATTTGGAACTGTTGCAGTTATATTCTTCCAGTTTTTTTCTGCGGGTGATAATGAAATCCACCTTGCCGGAGCTCACGACATCATACTGGGTGGTCCACATATCCGGCGCCGCCACATTGAAAGTGCAGAAGAAAGGACACACCGGCAGACTGTCTGCCGCATAATAGAAACCGCCATCGAGGAAGCCGAAATTCAGGATCGTGGGATTCTCGTGAGTCATATGCATGGTGTCCGCGAATTTGTACTGGGGCATATCGTATTTGTCGTATTCCCGCAGGTAAGCGTTGGGGGTACTGCCATTGGCCAGCAGCAGGAAATACACACACAGAAGTCCTGCAACAAGCCCCCGGTGCAGTCCGGGCTGGATCTGGAAGTCCTTGAACAGACGGCTCTTTAGTATGGCTTGCAGCGCTGCCGCAATGGCAATCAGGCCGAAAACGGTAAAAGCGGCGAATACCAGCGCATAATAAACATAGCCCTTGCCCATATAGGTGAAGATCATCAGCAGGTAGAAGCCCATGGCCACCACCAGCAGATCCCTGGGCCGCTGCTTGGCGTTGATCAGCAGGAAAGCTAAACCGAAGAACAGGTAGGTGGGGAACAGCTTGTTTCTATCCATGCCCTCCCGGAAGGATTGATTGACCTGCTCCATCAGGGGCAGCTCAGATTCGTTGGGGTACAGGAAAATGTTGTTGTGGAAGTAGCATGTATACATCTGGTTCAGCGCGCCGTTGAACATGAAATAGGCAAGCACAACACTGGTAACAATGCCAAAGCCCAAGAGAATCTGTCCAAAAGTAAGCAGCAGCGCCTTGGCATTGCGCACCCAGCCTGCGTACCAGATGGGAATAAACAGCAAAATGCCAAGATAGAAGCCCACCATGGTGTACTTGATCCAGAAGGCCATGCCCATAAAAATGCCGTTAATCAGGGCTTCTTTGGCGTTCAGCGTACGGTTTTCGTGGCAGGCGTTGAGGATGGTGTAGAGGGTATAGATAAACATAAACAGGCACATCTGCTCCACACTGCCGCCATGAGAGAAGGAGGCGGTGGTGCAGACGATACCGGCCAGAGCCGCCTGAATGGGGTAGACATACAGGCTGTCCTTGCCAAGATACAGCTGTGCGATTTTTCCGCTGTAAAGCAGAAACAGACCAATCGTGACGACCTCCAGCATAAACTGGCCGAAAAAGCTCTTTTGGTTAAAAATTGCCACGATGGCGTAGATAAAGTAAAGCACAGGGCCCTTCTGTTCATAAAGGTCCACATAGGGCACCATGCCGTTGAGCATACCCTTGCCCAGAGTCAGGAAGCAGTGAACATCCACCCAGTCGTTCATGGGGTACAGAGGGGAACTTTTGGAGCAGAACAGCAGAAAACAGTAAGCGATCAGAAAGCTGAAGATCAGCAAGGCGTGCTTTCTGATGAAGGACAGGTCAAGCTTCAGTTTCGATATCTTCATGGTTCGTCCTCTCACTGATGATGTAGCGAGGTCTTTGCTTGACCTCCAGATAAATTTTACCCACATATTCGCCCAGTACGCCGATGCAGATCAGCTGAACGCCGCCAATGAAGCAGATAATGCAGGTCATGCTGGCCCAGCCGGGGACTGCGTTGCCAAGAATGGCCACCACGAGGGACCAAATCACACCAATGAAGCTCAGGGCGGCGATGAAGCAGCCAAGGCCCATAATGATCCGCAGGGGACGGATACTGAGACTGGTGATCCCCTCGAAGGCCAGCTGGAGCATTTTTTTCAGAGGATATTTGCTCTCGCCAGCCAGCCGCTCGTGGCGCTCGTAGTAGACACTGGTGCTTTTGAAGCCCACAAGAGGGAACATACCACGCAGGAACAGATTAACTTCCTTGTAATTTTCGAATTCCTGCAAAACCCTGCTGGAAACAAGGCGATAATCCGCATGATTGTAGACGGTTTCGACCCCCATGGCCCCCAGAAGCTTGTAAAACCCCTGGGCGGTGGCGCGTTTGAAAAGGGTGTCGGTTTTTCTGCTGCTGCGGACACCGTAAACGATCTCGCAGCCGTTGCGGTACTGCTCCACCATGGCATCCATGGCATCGATGTCGTCCTGTCCATCGCAGTCGATGGAGATGGTGATATCGCACAGATCCTTGGCTTCCATCAGTCCGGCCAGCACTGCGTTCTGATGCCCCCGGTTCCGGCTCTGCCGGATGCCGGTGAACCGGGCATCCTTCTTGGCGAGGCTCTGAATAATGCTCCAGGTTTTGTCCTTGGAGCCGTCATCCACAAAGAGGATGCGGCTGTTCTCGGCAATGAGCCCCTTGTCAGCCAGCCCCTGGAGCTTAGCCAGGAACATTTCTGAGGTAATAGGAAGAACTTGCTCTTCGTTGTAGCAGGGGATTACAATGTATAATGTTGGTTTCAAAAAATCATCTCTTTCGGGTGGAACTGTAACTGGGCGGTTGCGGTGAATGCTTACGGAAGCACCGGAACCGTCACGTCAGAGCGGAGCTTCTGCCGGAAGACCATCCGCCAGGTGATATTCTCTGCAGGGATATGCCGCAGGGAGGAAATGGCGAAATGACCGGCGGAGGGAACTTTGTCCGTCAGGATCACGGCGGCAGGCGCCTCGGGGGTACTCTGGAAGGGATCGCCGGGGTCGCAGTCCACGATTCGCAGCATATCCTTTTCGATGCTGGGCTCCACGGAGAAGGTCAGCCGGGTATAGCAACAGGGATGATTGCTCAGGAAATTGGGGTCCAGAGCTTCCCGGGTGCAGGAATTGACGGTAAGGGTGTGGTCCTGTCCGGTGACCGGGTGAGTGAATACAAGACTTTCACCGGGTCGGGGCGCGGTGAAGCGGATGCCGGGCACTGCCGCTGGAATGGCTTCCAGTGTCAGATACATGGTCTGAATGGGAGGATTTTTACCCTTGCGCAGGAAATGCTCCCGGCGCAGCAGATAACCTTTGTTCCGGTCAAGACCATAGTGCTCCAGGGTGCGGCGGGCGTTCCAGCTGTTTTCTACCGCCGGGTCCCACCGGAGAATGTTGGTTTTCTTCCGGGGCAGCGCGATGTCGTTGACAGACAGCTTCCCCAACACTTCGATTCCCAGCGGGTCGTCCAGCTTCCGACGCATCAGGTCCTCGGCAGACAGATCCTCGGGGCTGTGGGCGCCCCATTGCTTGCTGAATCTGGACATTTCCTCCCCGGAAACCTCCAGATAGGAGTCCACCACGATGCCATTTTCGCACAAATAGATCGAAGGCACCATCCAGCTCTCGTCCTGCCACAGGAACGCCCGGCCCACGGTGATCTCGTTGCCAACCCGGCTCTTGTCGCAGTATTCGGCAAAGCCGGTGCCGTAGCCTACGTCCCACTTGACCATACCGGGGCGAATGGGACACCATTCAAAATAATCCGGATGCAGGGGCAGGGAAGTATAGTCGAAGCCTTGCTGCACGTCGGCGATGTAGCTGTAGGGGTCAGAAATCACAGGGGGATGGTATGTATTTTCAAGAGCCCGCAGTACGGAGCGGGTCTTGTGATCCATGGTAATGGCGGCCAGCCGCTGGCGGAACAGACTCCGGCTCCACTGATGAGCCCCCAGGATCAGGGCCGCGTCCTTACAGATCAGGATCAGACCAATAAAATCCTCCAGCGTCCGGGCCACGGGCCGAACGCAGTCACCGGGGGTGGCGGTGGGGTCAACGGCAAAAACCATGCCTCCAAAACCCTCCACCTGGCAAAAATGAACCTTGGAATCCACGGCCCAGGCCACAATGCGGCCGCCGGCGGGGGTATAGACACTGCCGCTTTCGTCCGGCCCGGTGATAATCCCCAGGGGGGAGGTATCCAGGCAGGAGCTTCTGAATCTTCGGTACAGCTTCATGGTTTTGCACCATCCTCTTTCTGATTTTGAAGGAAAATTTGCGTCTCGGCATCCAGGGAATAGGAGATGGGCGCCGCCCCCTCCAAGTCTTCCTGATGCATATCGATGCCGGTGATCCGGCTGTTTTGGTAGGTGGTATAGTAGTAGATCCCGCGGGTGCTGTCGCAGCAGCAGGAATAGCGGGTGATTTTGTAACGGTCGCCAATGCGTACACTGCCCCGGGGCATGGCTACAGAGGAAAGAATGTGGAAAAATTGGGCCACATCCTCGCCCAGGGAATTCAGCTTCACAAAGGCCGCCCGGACGAACCGGGAAGCGGAGGAAAAATCCCCCGGCAGCCTCATTGCACCCATGCCGTTGCTGTAGGCCTTCAGTTCCAGATTCCCGGAGAATCGGTTGTCAGCCTGAGCAACGGACAGATTCATATAATTCGCCAAATGGTAAACGTGAAAATCGAAGGGCGGTTCGTTGGTCAGCACGCCGATAGGGTTGTCGAAAATATGAAGTCCATCGGCCATGGGCTCCACCACAATGGAAGCATATTGATCGGCAATGATCCAGTGCAGTGGGGACAGGGGAAGGGTCTGGCTGAAGGGAATATCCGTCAGATTCAGCCTATCAAGAAGGCTCCGCGCTTCTTCAACGGTGGCACATTGTCCCAAAATCCAGGGAATAAACTCAAAAGGCGCCACATTGTCCCGCCCTGGCTGCTCCGGCAGATACCGGGCATTTCGCGGGAAATTCAGCCCTGCCATGCTCAGCCCCTGCTCATTGGTGGCTTCATAGTAAAGGGGATAGCCCTGAGCCACCGTGGCCATGCCAATCATGGCGTAGTGCCGCTCCAGCGTACCCATTTTGCGGAAATGGAAGGCATAATTCCTGGGTGTCACCGTAACAGTTTCCTGATATCCGTATTCCAGATCCAGATTCCGCCCAAAAAACCTGCCATAGCACACCGCAGTACACATGGACATACCCTCCCAAGATAATCAGTATCAATAGTATAACACCATTTCCGGCTTTTTACAATGGGTATTCGGAAAAATAGTACCTCTTTCTTGAGTTGTACAGGAATAATTTGTTGAATATTTTTTATCATGTGATATACTGAAAGAAAAATATTCAGGAGGACATTCAATGAGCGCAACGGTTTATTTTTCCCCTGTTATCACCCCGGAAAAGGTGCTGGAGCTGTATCAAAAGGTCGGCAAGACTCTGCCCGGCAAGGTGGCGATCAAACTTCACTCCGGCGAGAAGGGGAATCAGAATTTTTTGAAGCCCGATTTCTGGAAGCTGATTATTGACCATGTGGGTGGCACGGTGGTGGAGTGCAACACCGCCTACGAAGGGGAGCGGAATGTGACGGAGCGACATGTGCGGCTTTTGGCCGACCATGGTTGGAGCAAATATTTTCCCGTGGATTTGCTGGATGCCGTTGGCCCCGACCTGGAGCTGGCTATTCCAAATGGCAAGGTAATTCAGAAGAATTTTGTGGGAAAAGATTTGGAAAACTACGATTCCATGCTGGTTTTGTCCCATTTCAAGGGCCATCCCATGGGTGGCTACGGTGGGGCGCTGAAGCAGCTGTCCATCGGTGTTGCTTCCTCCTTCGGTAAGGCCTATATTCACGGCGCCGGAGAGCCGGAAAAAATCTGGACCGCAGACCACGATTCCTTCCTGGAGTCCATGGCCGATGCCGCCGGCTCTGTGATTGAATATCTGAATGGAAATATCCTTTACATCAACGTGATGAAAAATATGTCCGTGGACTGCGACTGCTGTGCCGTGGCAGAGGATCCCTGCATCGCCGATATCGGCATTCTGGCCTCCACCGACCCGGTTGCCATCGACCAGGCCTGTATCGATTTGGTCTACGCCTCCAAAGACCCGGGCCGGGACCACCTTTTTCAGCGCATCGAAAGCCGCAACGGCATCCACCCCATCGAAGCCGCAGCCGCACTGGGCTACGGCAGCCGGGAGTATACACTGATCTGCGTGGACTGAAGGCCCCTGCGGCAAACGATGATTTACTCAAAAACCTACGGGGTCCTCTGAAAACTGATTCATTTACGTTTTATTGTCACGCGGACGGCCGCTGCGGTATCGCAGCGGC
>JAZQHH010000048.1:0-4360 GCA_045540495.1 Faecousia sp. | reverse complement strand
AACTCCTTGGCTCACAGAACGACATGGCTACGATCCGACTTAGCTGCTGGGTACTTCCAGCGAATCCATCGAGCGGGCTGAGGACCGTGAGCTGTTCAAGGAGCTGTGCCAGTCCATCGGCGAGCCTGTCATCCCCTCCGAAATCACCTACTCCATCGAGGAAGCCAAAGAGGCCGCCAAGCGGATCGGCTACCCCGTGGTTCTGCGCCCCGCCTTCACCCTGGGCGGCACCGGCGGCGGCTTCGCCTACGACGAGGCGGAGCTGATTGAGGTGGGCCTGAACGCCTTCAAGCTCTCCCCTGTCCATCAGGTGCTGGTTGAAAAGTCCGTCAAGGGCTACAAGGAAATTGAGTTCGAAGTCATGCGGGACGGCGAGGATCACGCCATCACCATCTGCGGCATGGAGAATATCGACCCCGTGGGCGTCCACACCGGCGACTCCGTGGTGGTGGCCCCCATCATGACCCTGAACGACCACGACCTGAAAATGCTGAACGACTCCGCCATCAAGCTCATCAAGGAGCTGAAAATCGAGGGCGGCTGCAACGTCCAGTTCGCGCTGAACCCCCATTCCTCCGAATACTACCTGATTGAGGTCAATCCCCGGGTGTCCCGTTCCTCCGCTCTGGCCTCCAAGGCCTCCGGCTACCCCATCGCCCGGGTCACTGCCAAGATCGCCGTGGGCATGACCCTGGAGGAAATCAAAATCGCCAACACCAACGCCGCTTTCGAGCCCCAGCTGGACTACGTCATCGCCAAGCTGCCCCGGTTCCCCTTCGATAAGTTCACCTCCGCCACCAATATGCTGGGCACCCAGATGAAGGCCACCGGCGAGGTCATGGGCATCGGCTCCACCCTGGAGGAGAGCCTGCTGAAGGGCATCCGCTCTCTGGAGATCGGCGCCAACCACATCTACCTGCCCAAGTTCGACAACATGAGCGTGGAAGAGCTGCTGGACTATATCAAGGACTTCCGCTCCGACAACATCTTCGCCATCGCCGAGCTGCTGTACCACGGCGTTTCCATTGAAAAAATCCACGAAATCACCCAGATCACCCCCTACTTCCTGGAGGCCATCAAGCGGATCGTGGACATGGAGGAAACCCTGAAGCAGAATGTCCGGGATCTGGCCACCCTCACCGCCGCCAAGAAGATGGGCTTCAGCGATAAGTATGTGGCCCGGCTGTGGAAGTGCGGCGAGCTGGATGTGTACAACTTCCGGAAGGAAAACAAGCTCTTCCCCGTGTTCCGGATGGTGGACACCTGCCACACCGGAGCCTATATCCCCTACTTCTACTCCTCCTACGAAGGCCAGAACGCCTCCGTTCTGACGAACAAGAAGAAAATTGTGGTGCTGGGCGCAGGCCCCATCCGCATCGGCCAGGGCGTGGAGTTCGACTACTCCACCGTCCACGCGGTTATGACCATCAAGAACGCCGGCTACGAGGCCATCATCATCAACAACAATCCGGAGACTGTCTCCACCGACTATACCACCGCCGATAAGCTCTACTTCGAGCCTCTGACCCCCGAGGATGTGATGAACATCATCGAGTTCGAGCAGCCCGAGGGCGTCATCGCCTCCCTGGGCGGCCAGACCGCCATCAACCTGGCTCAGCCTCTGACGGACCGGGGCGTGAAGATCATCGGCACCGACTGCGCTGCCATCGACAAAGCCGAGGACCGGAACGCCTTCGAAAATCTGCTGAACGAGCTGGACATCCCCCGGGCCAAGGGCCGGGCCGTCACCAAGATTGAGGACGGCATCGCCGCCGCAGCGGAAATCGGCTACCCCGTGCTGGTGCGCCCCTCCTTCGTGCTGGGCGGCCGGGCCATGCAGATTGTGGCCAACGAGGAGCAGCTGCGCCACTACCTGCGTACCGCCGTCGAAATCGACGAGGACAAGCCCGTGCTGGTTGACAAGTATATCCAGGGCCGTGAGGTGGAGATCGACGCCATCTGCGACGGCCGGGATGTGTTCGTCCCCGGCATCATGGAGCTGGTGGAGCGGACCGGCGTCCACTCCGGCGACTCCATGAGCGTCTATCCCCCCTTCTCCATCAGCAACAAGGTTAAGGGCATCATCCTGCAGTACGCCAAGAAGCTGGGCCTGGGCATTGGTATCGTGGGCCTGTACAACATCCAGTTCATCGTGGACAAGGATGACAATGTGTTCATCATCGAGGTCAATCCCCGGTCCTCCCGTACCGTGCCCTTCCTGAGCAAGGCCACCGGCTACTCCCTGGCGGACATCGCCACCGAGGTCATCCTGGGCAAATCTCTTAAGGAGCAGGGCTTCTTCGACATCTACCCCGACGAGAAGGAGCGCTGGTATGTCAAGGCTCCCGTGTTCTCCTTCAACAAGATTCGGGGTCTGGATGCCTACCTCTCCCCCGAGATGAAGTCCACCGGCGAGGCCATCGGCTACGACCGGACCATGACCCGGGCCCTCTACAAGGCCCTGCAGGCATCCGGCATGAAGCTGCAAAACTACGGCACCGTCTTCGCCACCATTGCCGACCAGGACAAGGAGGAGGCCCTGCCCCTGATCCGCCGGTTCTACCAGCTGGGCTTCAACATCCAGGCCACCTCCGGAACCGCCAAGTTCCTGAAGGAGAACGGTATCCGCACCCACGCCCTGAAGAAGATCAGCGAGGGCAGCGAGGAGATCCCCAATGCCCTGCGTCAGGGCCACATCGCCTATGTGATCAACACCAAGGATCCCGGTGCCAGCGAGACCGACGGCATCCAGATCCGTCAGATCTCCACCGAGCACAATGTGACCCTGTTCACCGCCCTCGACACCATCAAGGTTCTGCTGGATGTGCTGGAAGAGACGACCCTGACCATCTCCACCATTGATGCCTAACGGCTCGATATAAATCCCTTCGGGATTTTCGATATACGCTATGCGTTCGATATGTGTAAACACTCGATATGCCCTGCGGAGCGAGAGGGATTTATATCATATCGAAGCGTAGCTATATCGAATTTGCGTCAGCAAATATATCGAATGGGCGAAGCCCATATATCGACAAAAAGGAGCGATTTCCGTGGCAGATAACAAAAACCAACTCCGCGAAGAAAGCATAGATTTTGCGATTATGGTTTCCGATATCTGCGACGAAATCAAAGGTTGCTCGGTATATGTCAATCAATTACTGCGATGTTCCTCATCCATCGGTGCCAACATTCACGAAGCGCGATATGCCCAAAGCCGGGCGGATTTTATCAGCAAATTGGAAATAGCGCTGAAAGAAAGCGCCGAGACAGAATACTGGCTTGAACTGCTTTACCGAAAGAATAAACTTTCTCTGGAGCAGTACACCTGTCTAAAAAACAAGTGTGGAACGATACAGAGAAAACTGATCGCATCCGTTACCACAGCAAAAGCAAACAATCCGAATCCGCTCAAAACACACTAATTAGTGTGAAAACAACTGCGTAAATGAAAGGATTCCGACATATGAAACAAAGTATTTTTACCATCATCAGCAATGAAGCGCTGACAGATAGTGTATATAAAATGACCCTCTCCGGCGACACCTCCGCCATTACCGCCTCCGGGCAGTTTGTGAATATCCAGCTGGAGGGCCAATTCCTCCGGCGGCCCATCTCCGTCTGCGATTATGACGATCAAGCCCTGACCATCATTTATAAAGTGGTGGGCAAGGGCACCGCCCAGATGCAGGCCATGGTGCCCGGCGAACAGCTGGACATCCTCACTGGCCTCGGCAACGGCTACGACCTGTGCTGCGCCGGGGATCACCCGCTGCTCATCGGCGGCGGCGTAGGCGTGCCCCCCATGTACAACCTGGCAAAAAAGCTGGTCAAAATGGGCAAAAAAGTTTCCGTTATTCTGGGTTTTAACACAAAATCTGAGATTTTCTACGAAGAAGAGTTTAAGGCTCTGGGCTGCGATGTCACCGTCACCACCGTGGACGGCAGCCATGGCGTGAAGGGCTTTGTCACCAACGCCCTGCCGGATACTTACTCCCACTTCTACACCTGCGGCCCCGAGCCCATGCTGAAGGCCGTCTACAAGGCTACCACCACCTCCGGCCAGATGAGCTTCGAGGAGCGGATGGGCTGCGGCTTCGGCGCCTGCATGGGCTGCTCCTGCAAGACCCTCACCGGCTACAAGCGCATCTGCAAGGAAGGCCCCGTCATGCGAAAGGAGGAGATTGCGTGGAACAACTGAAAGTGAACCTCTGCGGCATTGAGCTGGACAACCCGGTGATCCCCGCCTCCGGCACCTTTGGCTATGGCTATGAATTTGCCGAGCTCTACGACATCAACTGCCTGGGCACCTTCTCCTTCAAGGGCACCACCAAGGACCCCCGGTTCGGCAACCCCACCC
>JAZQHH010000047.1:0-2763 GCA_045540495.1 Faecousia sp. | reverse complement strand
CTATGGAATGCGTAACTTCAGTAATTTCAGAAAGCGAATTCTGTTCTGCAACAAGTAAAAATCGTGCCGGAGTTACAACTCCGACACGATCCATAAATGTTTATATTTTGTTCCCTACCCCAACTATTGACATAGAACCATTCAAAAGAAGGAGGGCCTGTGCCCTCCTTCTCCGCTTTTCTGTTACAGCCAACCGGCGTCTTCCTGCTCGGGCTTTTTTTCGCGGCCCAGGAGGATCTTCACGGCATCGGCGGCGCTTTTGCCTTCGTACAGGCACTGATAGGCGGCGGTGACGATGGGCATTTCTACCCCCTGCCGCTTGCACAGCTCATAGGCGGAGGCGGCAGCATAGTAGCCCTCCACCACAGCGCCGACCTCTTCCATGGCATCCTTCACGGACTTGCCCTGGCCAATCAGGATACCGGCACGGCGGTTCCGGGAGTGCATGGAGGTACAGGTAACGATCAAATCGCCAACCCCCGCAAGACCTGCGAAAGTGTCCTTGCTGGCACCCATGGAGATACCCAGCCGGGCCATTTCCGTCAGGCCACGGGTCATGAGCATGGCCTTGGTGTTATCGCCGCAGCCCAGGCCGTCGGTAACACCGGCGCACAGGGCAATGACATTTTTAAGGGCAGCACCCAGCTCCGCACCCACGGCATCGGGGCTGGTGTAAATCCGGAAGGTTTCCGACATGAAGGCATCCTGGACAAATTCCGCCAGTTCCTTATTGGAAGAAGCGGACAGACAGCCGGTGGGCACATCCAGGGCCACCTCTTCCGCATGGCTGGGGCCGGTGAGGACCACCACCTCTTTGCCGGTTTCCTGGGCAACGACTTCGCTCATGCGCATCAGGGTGCCGTTTTCGATGCCCTTGGTGACGGATACCACCACCGCGTCCTCGTCGATGTAAGGGGCGATGCCACGGCTGACGCTGCGGATGGGGAACGACGGCGCGGCCACCACCACCAGCTTACAGCCGCTGACGCAGCTATAATCCGGGGAAATTTTCAGTCCCTCGGGGAGCCTGGCGCCAGGGAGGCGGATATTCAGCCGCTCCTGCTCCATCTGGGGAATCAGTTCTTTTTCGAAGGTCCACATCGTCACATCGTGACCGTTTTTACACAGGCGAATCGCCAGAGCGGTGCCCCAGGCACCACTGCCCACTACTGCAACTTTCATTTTTTCGTTCCTTTCTTGAAAAGGTTGGTCTTCCGCTCCTGGCCCTTCACAAGCCGGGCAATATTGCCCCGGTGCATGAACACCGCCAGGGTGCCCATCAGGACACCGCAGAGCATCACAACCAAATTATCATGATGGAAGATGACAAAGCCCACGCCGAAGGCCACCGAGGCCAGGACGGAGCCCAGGGATACATACTGGGTCAGCAGATACGCCACCGCAAAAATGCCAAGAATCAGGCAGCCGATGCGCCAATCGATGGTGAAGGCGATCAGACAGCCGCTGAGGATGCCCTTGCCGCCCTTGAAGCCCAGCAGCGCCGGGAAATCGTGGCCCACCATCAGAGCCGTACCGCCGATGGTCATGCCCTCCAGGGTCATGCCGTAGGGCGAAAGCATCAAACCGCCTGCCAGACAAGCCAGCGCCGCCTTGCCGCCATCCACCAGGATGACGCCGAGGGAGCCGATGCCGCCGTAATTCCGGGCGAAGTTGGTCAGGCCCGCATTGCCGCTGCCCTGGCTGCGGACATCCTCATGGGCCAACAGGTTGGACATCAGCACCGCGCCGTTCAGGTTGCCCAGCAGGTAGCCCACCAGCACGGTAATCAAAATCGGATACCACACGGCCTTACTCCTCCTTATCGCCCTTCTGGCGGATGGTGATGCGAACCGGGGTGCCCTTCAGGCCGAAGACCTCACGAATCTGGTTCTCCAGATACCGCTGGTAGGAGAAGTGGAACAGCCGGGCATCATTGCAGAAAATGACGAAATGGGGAGGCTTGGTACCGGCCTGGGTCATATAATAAATCTTCAACCGGCGGCCCTTGTCGCTGGGGGGCTGGACCCGGGCGGGGGCCTCCGCCAGGATGGAGTTCAGGGCACCTGTGGTGATGCGGCTGGTATTCTGCTTATAGACCTCCTGAATCTCGGGGAACAGCTTATCCACCCGGGAGCCGGTGAGGGCCGACAGGAACAGCACCGGGGCATAAGTCATATAGCTCAGGCCATCCCGGACTTCCCTCTCCATATCACGCATGGTGTTGGTTTCCTTGTCCGCCACCGCGTCCCATTTATTGACCACAATAATGGCGGCCTTACCGGCCTCGTGGACAAGACCGGCAATTTTGGTATCCTGTTCGGTGGCGCCCTCGCTGGCATCGATGAGAATCAGGCACACATCCGCCCCCTCGATGGCGCCGATGGTACGCATATTGGAATACTTCTCAATAATATCGTACACCTTGCTCTTGCGGCGCATACCGGCGGTATCGATCAGGCAATACTTGCCGGTTTCATTTTCATAATAGGAGTCGATGGCATCCCGGGTGGTGCCGGCAATGTTGGAAACGATGACCCGCTCCTCCCCCAGAATCTGGTTTAGGAGGCTGGATTTGCCCACGTTGGGCTTACCAACGATGGCGACATTGATGATTTCGCTTTCCTCGCTGTCAGTATCGTCCTCGGGAATGTTCTCCAGGACCCAGTCCAGCATATCGCCGGTGCCGTGGCCGTGGATGGCGGAGGTTTCGAACAGGTCGCCGATGCCCAGGCCGTAAAATTCGAACACATCGGGATTCACATG
>JAZQHH010000046.1:0-3963 GCA_045540495.1 Faecousia sp. | reverse complement strand
AGGCCAATTCTCCGGAATCGGCGGCGCTGCTGCGGCCGCTGCTGGCCCCCCACGCCGGAAAGCTGGATGCCATCGTCCTGGGCTGCACCCACTACCCCTTCGCCGCTGAGACCATCTCCGCTCTGGTGGGCCAGGGCTGCGCCATCCTGGACGGCGGCCCCGGCACCGCCCACCACACCCGCCGCCGCCTGGAAAATGCCGGCCTCCTGCGGGATGGAGAAGGGGAAATTATAATAGAAAACAGCGCAAATTGCCATGATATTGTGGATTTTTGCTTTGAATTATTGAATTTTTAGGTTATCATCAAAAAAACGTGGGACGTGGCGATGATCACCCCTACGAATGAGAACGGATTGCCACGGCCCTCGGCCTCGCAATGACACCTTGGATTGAAAAAGGAGGACTCACCATGTTCACAACCCCCACCCCCCATATTTCCGCCGCCCCCGGGGACTTCGGCAAGACGGTGCTGATGCCCGGCGACCCGCTGCGGAGCAAATTTATCGCGGAAAATTTCCTGGAAAACCCCGTCCTCGTCAATAATGTCCGAGGCGTCCAGGGCTACACCGGCACCTACCGGGGCGTGAAGGTGTCCGTCATGGCCTCCGGCATGGGCATGCCCGCCATCGGCATCTACTCCCACGAGCTTTTCAACGGCTACGGCGTGGAAAATATCATCCGGGTGGGCTCCGCCGGCTCCATCCAGGAGCATATCAATTTGTACGACATCGTGCTGGCCCAGGGTGCCTGCACCGACTCCAATTTCGCCCACCAATTCCACCTGCCGGGGACATTTGCGCCCATTGGGTCCTTCGAACTGCTGAGCGAGGCGGTGAAAGCCTGCGAAAAGGCCGGGGCCACCTACCATGTGGGCAACGTCAATTCCTCCGATGTGTTCTACGGCGACCACGCCGGGGTGCCGGAGGGGCTGGACAGCGTCTATGCCCTGAAAAAAATGGGGGTCATGGCCCTGGAGATGGAGGCCGCCGCCCTCTACATGAACGCCGCCCGCTACGGCAAACGGGCCCTGTGCATCTGCACCATCTCCGACCATGTGCTCAAAGGCGTGGAAACCACCTCCGAAGAGCGGCAAAATTCCTTCACCACCATGATGAAGGTAGCCCTGGACGTGGCCGTGGCCATGGAGGAACGTTCGCGCTAAACAACCATTTACCATCCCATCCACGATGCGATTTTGATGGAGGGTTATTATGAAACGGATTTTTTTGATTGTGTTGGATTCCTTTGGCATCGGGGCCCTGCCGGATGCGGCGGATTTCGGGGATTTTGGGGTGAATACCCTGGCATCCTGCGCCAAATCGGAATTTTTACAGATTCCCAACCTGATTCGTGCAGGACTGGGGAACATTGACGGGGTGGAATGTCTGCCGGAGGCGGATTCCATTGGTGCTTTTGGCCGCATGGCGGAGCGCTCCAACGGAAAGGACACCACCATCGGCCACTGGGAGCTGGCGGGAATCGTTTCCGAAAATCCGCTGCCCACCTACCCCAACGGATTCCCGGAGGAGGTTCTGGCACCTTTCCGCCGGGCCACCGGCCGGGGGATTCTGGCTAACGCCCCCTGGTCCGGCACCGAGGTGATTCGGGTCTACGGCGAGGAACACATGAAAACCGGGGATCTGATCGTCTACACCTCCGCCGACTCCGTGTTCCAGATCGCCGCCCACGAGGACATCGTGCCGGTGGAGCAGCTTTACGAATATTGCCGCATTGCCCGGAAAATTTTGCAGGGCAGGCACGGTGTGGGCCGTGTCATCGCCCGGCCCTTCGTTGGCACCCCCGGGAATTTCACAAGGACAGCGAATCGTCACGATTTCTCCCTGGAACCACCGAAAAACACCCTTTTGGATGCCTTAAAAATGGCGAATAAAGATGTGATTGCCGTTGGGAAAATCAACGATATTTTCCTTGGCCGGGGCATTACGGAGTACGTTTATAACAAGAGCAATGCCGACGGAATGCAGCATGCCATGGATTTTGCGGACCGGGATTTTCGGGGGCTTTGCTTCATCAATCTGGTGGATTTCGACATGGTTTACGGCCACCGGCGGGATGTGGATGGCTACGCCAGGGCCCTGTCGGAATTTGACGCCTGGCTCCCCGGCTTTTTGCACAAAATGGGGCCAGAGGATTTGGTGATAATCACCGCAGACCACGGCTGTGACCCGGGCTACCCCGCCACCACCGACCACACCCGGGAGTATGTGCCCCTGCTGGTGCTGGGCCAGCGGGTACGACCTGTGAACCTGGGCACCCGAACCACCTTCGCCGACATCGCCGCCACCGTGGCGAAGCTGCTGCAGGTGGAGCTGGACACCCCGGGCAAGAGCTTTTCAAAAGAGATTATTTGTAAGTGATTGTTTGCGGCAGCACCCCTTGCCCCCCTCATTTATGAGGGGGGTGCCCCGCAGGGGCGGGGGGAGTATACCATTCACAATATTTCGGACTCCCCCCGACCTTCGCTTCGCTCGGCCACCCCCCTCATGAATGAGGGGGGCGAGGGGTGATTCCTATTCTAAATAACCATTTTCCATTCCACAGCAAGGAGAATCCTATGACACGGAAATTGTATTACGAGGACAGCCACATGGCTCGGTTCTGCGCCCCGGTGACGGGGTGCGTTGAAACGAAAAAGGGCTGGGAAATCACCCTTTCCGCCACGGCCTTTTACCCCGAGGGGGGCGGCCAGGCCTGCGATCTGGGCACACTGGGCGGCCTCCGGGTGCTGGATGTGCAGGAGCGGGGGGAGGATGTGATCCACCTCTGCGACGGGCCCCTGACCCCCGGCGAAACTGTGGAGGGGGCCATCGATTGGGACCGGCGGTTCCGGCTGATGCAGTCCCACGCCGGGGAGCATATCGTTTCCGGCATCGTCTGCCGGCGGTTTGGGTGGCACAATGTGGGCTTCCACATGGGGGCCGACTGCATCACCATCGATTTTGACGGCCCTATCCCTGCCGATGCCCTGCCGGAAATCGAGGCCGAGGCCAACCGGGCGGTGTGGGCCAATTTGCCCATCCACTGCACGGTGCCCAGCCCGGAGGAACTGCCCAATACGGTCTACCGTACCAAACGTCCTCTGCCCTGGCCGGTGCGGATCGTGGAGATTCCCGGGGTGGACAGCTGCGCCTGCTGCGGCGTTCATGTGAAGCAAACCGGTGAAATCGGGCTCATCAAGCTGTTTTCCTGCGTGAAATTCCACCAGGGGGTTCGAATCGAAATGGCCTGCGGCAGCCAGGCATTGGAACTTTTGAATGGCGTTTATGACCAAAATCGCCAGGTTTCCCAGGCTTTTTCCGCAAAAATCCTGGAAACCGGAGCGGCTGCCCGGAAAATGAACGACCGGCTGGCGGCGGCGGAGTTCCGGGCCATGGCTCTGGAGCGGAGAGTTTTCGACACCATCGCCCAAAGCTATGCCGGGCGGGGAAACGTCCTGCATTTCGAGGAGGGCCTGACCCCCAATGCCCTGCGGGAGCTGGCGGATCGGATCGGTTCGGTCTGCGGGGGCACCGCGGCGGTATTTTCCGGTACATCGGTGTGCCTTGTGAACAAAAGCGGCGATGTGAAAGCCCTTGGGGATGCCCTGAAAAAAGAGCTGAACGCCCGTGGCGGCGGCAAACCCGGCTATTTTCAGGGCAGCATTCAGGGGGAGATTCCTCAAATCCGCGCGTTTTTTGATACAATTGGATGGTAAAATGGAAAAACGGCCCAATGGGCCGTTTTTCCATCTCGATTCGGAGCGTAAATGATTGTTTAGCGGCCTAAAACGACGCGCCGATCTCAACAACCGTGTCATTGCGGGGCCGCAGGCCGTGGCAATCTCCTGGTACAACTTTGGTCCTAATTCGCACCAAAATCTATGGATAATCCCATTCTACATTGTACGTTCATCGAACTTTTTCCTTATCGTAGATGATACCGGGAGATTGCCACGTCGCTTCG
>JAZQHH010000045.1:0-29944 GCA_045540495.1 Faecousia sp. | reverse complement strand
TCAGCATACACAGCCGCAGCCGGGACTGCTCACCGCCGGACAGCGTGCCGACGGTCTTGAACACATCCTCGCCTTGGAACAGGAACGCTCCCAGACGGTCTCTTGCCACCTGCGGCGTGCAGTTCTTCTCATAGAGCATGGTGTCATACAGGGTCCGCTCCGGGTGGCTGAACCTGATGATCTGAGGCAGATATCCCCATTTCACTGTAGGGCCGAACTGTAGCTTGCCCTCGCAGTCTTCTTCGCCCAGCAGACACTTGATAAAGGTGGACTTTCCAGTGCCGTTGTCGCCCAGCAGAGCGATGCGCTCGCCGCCCTCCACATTCAGCTCCACATCAGAGAAAAGCGTCCGTTCTCCAAAGGCTTTGGACATATTTTTAATCTTGAACACCACATCGCCGGAAAAATCCTTCTCCCCGAAGGTGGCCTTCATGGTCTTTTCCGTTTTGGGGCGCTCGGTCTTTTTGATGCGCTCCATCCGGTGCTGAATGGACATGGCCCGGCGGTAGAGGGTCCGGTTATTGATGCCCCAGCCCTTCATCCGCTCCACGGTGTAACCCAGCTGCTTCAGCTTGGCCTGTTCCTGCTCATATTGTTTCATTTGCAGGTCAAAACGGGCCTGTTTTTCATCCATATAGAAGGAATAATTGCCAGAATAGAACTCCGCATGGCCGTCAGTGATCTCAATGACCCGGTCCGCCACCTGGTCGATGAAATAGCGGTCGTGGGAGATGGCCAGCACCGTGCCCTTGAAATTGTTGATGTATTCTTCCAGCCATTCCACGCTGCGAAGGTCCAGGTGGTTAGTGGGCTCATCCAAAAGCAGGATATCGGTCTTTTCCAGCAGCAGCCGGGCCAAATTCACTCTGGTTTTCTCACCGCCGGAAAGGCTGTCAAATTCCTGCACACGCTGTTCCGCCGTGATACCCAGACCATTGCAGACCTTGTCCACATCCACGTCCATATCGTAGCCGCCGCCGGATTGGAACCGGTTGGTCAAATTATCATATTCCCGAAGCTGGTCGGCCGTGGCCCCGGCGGACATAGCCTTCTCCAGGGCTTCCATCTTCTCCTTAATCCGTCGAAGGTTGTCATAGGCAGACCGCAGCACATCCTCCACGGTGTAGCCCGCCGGAAACTTGGGGATCTGGGAAATCAGGCCGATTTTCTTATGGGGATTGACGAAAACTTCTCCATCGTCATAATCCATTTCCCCGGTGAGGATTTTGAACAGGGTGGTTTTTCCGCATCCATTGCGCCCCAAAATGGCAACGCACTCCCCCTCCTGGATCTCAAAGGACAACCCCTCCAGCAGGTTCTCGCCGATGACGAAGAATTTTGTTAAGTTTTTAACAGATATATCTACCATGGTGTTTCTCCATATTGAAAGTGGAAATGATTGTTTAACGATGTAACAAAAACGCATGTCATTGCGAGGCCCGAAGGACCGTGGCAATCTCCCGGATTTTCCGGGCATTTTAGTGGTTATTGCGCATTACACGTAGCCGTAGGGGATTGCCACGGCCCTTCGGGCCTCGCAATGACAGCATGATTTTAGTGCCCTAAACAATCATTTACACCATATTCAATTCATTCACGATTGCAGTCAATTCATCCAATGTATACAGCAAATTCAGGGCCTGCAGCAGCGCATTGGCGCTCATGTGGGCCGGAAAATCCAGCTTTTTCAGCAATTCCGATCGCTTCGCGGCAGAATCCTTGCCACCGGAGAGGCCCAGCGCCATCAAATCCTGTTTCGTAATAGCTACACCGGGGGTAGCCCCCTCCCCTTCCATGGTGGCGCCGCCCCGGCGGAGGGCTTCCAGGATCACATCCCGGGTCATCCCCTCCACGCCCAGCTTCCCTTCCTTGCCGGGGGAACTTTTTCGCCGCTCTTTTCCATAAATATCAGGAATATAGGCGTGTTTCAGATATTTTCCGGGGATTGCGCTTTTCACATGGTTCCGTATCACAAACCCGGCCCCATCGGAATCGGTAAACACAATTAGCCCGCGTTTTTCCGCCACACGGCGCAGCAGGGTCATCTTCTCTTTATCCTTAAAAATGCCAAAGCCGGCGGTTTCAAAAATCGTGGCATCCACAATTTGGCTCAGGGTATTCTTGTCATACCGGCCTTCCACAAGAATGGCTTCCTTAATCTTAACCACGGCCCGCCTCCTGCGCCAATTGCAAAATCAGCAGCTCCAGCAGACGGTCCTGGTCGTCGAAGGAGGTTTTCATCCGATAATCCGTCTCCAGCACCAGCTCCGCCGCCTTTCGGCAGAACGCAGCAGAAAAACGCCGGGCCCCATCCATGGTCTTTTGGGCAGGATAGCTGCCCATGCCGCACAGGCTCATCAGCTCACCGGTCTGCCGCCCATTGTCCAGCAACGTCCGGGCAATACCAAGACGGCGGAAATGATTGCCCACCGCGCCCAAAATCGCAATGGGCTCCTGCTGCATTTTCAGCAACTGCTGGAGCTTGGTCAGCGCCGGGCCGTATTTTCCCTGGCCCAGCAAATCCGTCATTTGAAATACAACCGCATCCAAAACCGGCTCCGTCACTGCGTCGATGTCGGATTTTTTGATATGCTCCGCCCCGGAATAGGCGCAGATTTTCTCGATTTCTCCGGAAAGGGCCGTCATCGTGCCCCCGGTGATTTCCATCAGGTAACTGCACAGGTCGTTGGGAATTTTCTTTCCCTTGGCGGCAAAGTGACGGGAAATCCAGGGAATCAAATCCTTCGGCTCCTGTCTGGCAAACTCCACGATGGCACCCTTGCTCACGGCGTCCCACAACTTTTTGAGCCGCTTGTCCGGCTTCCAGGGCACCGTCACATAGGTGAACACCAGAGTGCAATAGTCCGGAATATCGCTGAGGATATCCACCATCTTGTTCCGTTCGTCCTCGTTCAACTTGAAGGGATCGATATCCTCCACCAGCACCATGGTATGCTCCGCCATCATGGGCAGATTCTCCACCGCATCGGCAAAGTCCCGCAGGTCGAAATTTTCATTGTTCAGCCGGTGATAGTTGAAGGATTCCGTCAGCTCATCCAGCAAGAGCTTACGCAGGGACTCCAGATAATGATTCAGAAGGAACATTTCTTCGCCGTGAAAAAAGTACAGATTCCCGACATTTTTCGCGCGAATATCCGCCTTTAACCGTTCAAATGCGGAAGTATCCGACTTTTGCTTCGCCATAGTGTCACCTCCTGAAAATAATGGTGCCGTTTTGATCCGTCCGGAAAATTTTGCAATCATAGGCTCGCAGCCGTTCCAGTACGTCCGGATTAGGATGGCCGTAGGAATTTTCGCCCACGGAAATAAAGGCATACTCCGGCGTCGTAGCCGCCAGCAGAGCCTCCCCTGTAGAAGAATCGGAGCCGTGGTGGCCCACCACAAGGGCTGTCAGCTCCGGCAGCTGTTTGCGCAGCAAAAGCCGCTCGCCCAGGGTACTCATATCACCGGTAATCAGTATATCACAGTTTTCCCCGCTGAACAAGACGGAAAGTCCGCTTTCGTTGCTGGAACCGGACAAAACCGGAGCAAAAATCCTCAGGCTGCTGTCGCCCCAGGCCAGATTCAGATCAGTTGTAACCATAACCTGCGCTCCGTGGCAGCCCTCCAGAATGGACTGCATCATCCCATCCTCATCCACCGTTTCCGGCAGAAACACCCCGTCCGCGGGGATTCTGGACAGCAAATACGCCACACCACCGGCGTGATCCCGGTCATAGTGGGTCACAACGATTCCATCCAAATGGGCGATGCCGTGAGAAAGCAAGGTCTCCGCGGCGATATCCGCAGCAGCGGTATCGGAATCGCCGCCGCAGTCGATGAGATAATATTTCCCCTCCGACTGGAGCAGTACACATTGCCCTTGGCCCACATCCAGCACCGTCATCCGTCTGCCATCCAGCAGTGGCTCTGCCCAGCTCAGCCCCAGGGCCAGGCACAGGCCGAGAACGCCGCAGCAGATCAGCACATGGGGCTGCCTCTTTTTACTGCATAGAAAGACCAGAATCAGCACATAGCACAGCGCCAGCCAGAAAATAATGTAAATACTCTTGGTATAAACCGCCGCCAGAGGAAAGGCTGCCAGAATTTTCGCCACAGTCAGCACATAGCGAATGAGCCAGGAAATTCCCCAGGCCAAGGCTCCCGCGCCCCACTGCCAGAAAACCGCCAGCAGGCACACCGCCATAATGCCGTAAAAAATTAGGGTAATGATCCACAGTGTCAGTAAATTCGTCACGATGCCGATGAGACTGACAGTACCAAAATACCATGCGACCAGGGGCGTCGTGAAAAACATGGAACCGAGCGTGACGGATACACCACTGCAAAGCCAGGTCCGGAACCGCATTTTCAGGCTTTTTCCCTTCCATTTTCGCCAGAAACGAAAGCTTTCCAGCCAGGCACGGATTCTGGCGCTGAACAGGAAGATTCCAGCCATGCACCCAACAGAAAGCTGAAAGCTCACCGAAGTAATGACCATGGGGTTCACCGACAGCATCACCAAACAGGCGAATGCCAGCGCCGTTGCCGGGTCATACTCCTTGTCGAACAGCAGCGCCAGCATCATGAGAATCTGCATTAAACTGGCTCGGGTGATAGAGGGGCTGAATCCCGCAACCGCAACAAACAGAAGCACAACCGGTATGCCAATGAAAGCCGTCAATAATCGACGTTTTCCCGTAAAAAGGTAGACAACAGAGAACAATATGGCCACATGCAAACCGGAAACCGCAATGATATGACTGATGCCGCTGACCTTAAAGCTGGTGCTGGTCACATAATCCACATCCGTCCGGTCCCCAAGCAGCAGCGCCCGGGCAAAAAAGCCGGTGTCCGCCGGGAAGGTATCGTTGATGGTCTGAATCAAATTTTTCCGCAGCACCGCCGGGTAATACCGCAGCGGCACCCGCTCCGCCTCCGACACCTCCACCAAGCCGGTGGGGTATGCCAGCAGAAACACGCCATTGCCCCGGTGATAGGTAGCGTTTTCCAAGCCGCCGGGGGTATAACGCAGGCGAAAGCTGCCGGAAATGGTATCCCCGGGCTCCGCCGAAACATTGTGCGGCAGATAAATCACCGCCGAATACGCCCTGCCACCCAGGGACAGCTTCCCTTCCACCGCAGAGCCATAGGCAGTTTCGTAGCTGTAATCCGATGCAACAGCGGTTAATATCTCGGTTTTTCCGTCGAATTTTCTTGCATTTTGCAGATGGACGGCATCATAGCCCAAAAGCCACAGGACACCGACCGCTGCCCCCAGCGCAACCGCCGCCACCGGCCGAAGGAACTTCCACTTTCCCTTCATCCAAAAAGCCAACCCCATCACGAAAACCGACGGAATCAGCAGCAGCCAGAAGCCATCCCAGAACAAATAGGCTCCCAACGCGCAGGATGCGCCGAACCCAAGGGTAAACCACATCAATTTCCGCATTGGGAGTCTCCTTCCGTAAAAATGGCACCGCCGGAAAGCGGTGCCATCAAAATCAGTTCACCTTGGAGGCAACGAAATCGTCAACCAGAGCCAGAGCGTTGTCCACCTTGGTGGCATCCTTGCCGCCGCCCATGGCGGAATCAGGCTTGCCGCCGCCGGAGCCGCCGCAGGCGGTGCAGACCAGCTTCACCAGGTCGCCGGCCTTGACGCCCTTGCCAACGGCCTCCTTGCCGCAGGCCGCCAGGAAGGTGACCTTCTCACCGTTGACGCTGGCCAGCACGGCCGCCACATTGGCATCCTTATCCCGGAGCATATCGCCCATCTGCCGCAGCTTATTGGCATCGGCATTGGCGATCATGGCAGTCAGCACCTTCACACCGCCCACATTGTGTGCGCTGAACAGGAACCGCTCCACCTCACCGGCGGCCTCCTTGGCCTTGAAGGTCTCAATGGTACGCTTCAGCTCCTTGATCTCGTCCAGCTGGCTGTGGACCCGATCCATCAGCTCGCCGGGCTTGGTCTTCAGCTGACCGCAGATGCCGTAAATCAGCTCCCGGTTCTTCGCCATATCGGACAGGCAGACCTTACCGGTAACTGCCTCGATCCGGCGAACGCCGGAGGCAACGGAGCCCTCGCTCTCGATGCGGAAGGGGCCCACCTTGGCAGTGTTATCCAAATGGGTACCGCCGCACAGCTCGATGGAATAGCCGCTCATGTTGACCACACGGACAGTTTCGCCGTACTTCTCGCTGAACAGCGCGGTAGCGCCCAGAGCCTTGGCCTCATCGATGGGCATCTCCCGGGTCTCAATGCCGTAGCCCTCCAGGATGGCGGACTGGACGATTTCGTCCACCTTCGCCATCTCCTCAGCGGTCATGGCGGAATAATGGGTAAAGTCAAAGCGCAGGCGGGCGGGCTCCACCAGAGAGCCGGCCTGATGAACATGGTCGCCCAGGACGGAAGTCAGGGCCTTCTGCAGCAGGTGGGTGGCGGAGTGGGCCCGGCGAATGGCGTTGCGGCGCTCCACATCAATGGAAGCGCAGACGATGTCATCCACCTTGATGGAGCCGGTCTTCATCAGACCATAGTGCAGGTACTTGCCGCCCTTGTCCTTCTGAACATTGTCAACCACAAAGCGGCTGTCGCCCACCAGGATCACGCCGTGGTCAGCCACCTGGCCGCCCATTTCGGCATAGAAGGGGGTCTTATCCAGGACGATGATGCCCTTTTCGCCACCGGCGATGGTGCCGCAGACCTCTTCGCCCACGCAAACCGCCAGAACTTTGGCATCGCAGCAGTTGTCGGTGTAGCCCACAAACTCGGTACCGCCGTTTTCCAGACCCAGATCAATACCGGTCCAGCCCAGGTCGCCCATCTTCTTCCGGTCCTCCCGGGCCCGCTGACGCTGGGCCTCACGGCACTCCACATACTTCTCCATGTCCACGGTCATGCCTTCGTCCTCCAGCATTTCCACGGTCAGGTCGATGGGGAAACCATAGGTATCCGCCAGCAGGAAGGCATCGGCGCCGGAGAACACCGTCTCTGCCTTAGCCTTATGCTCCGCCAGCTTCTCGCCGAAGATCCGCATACCGGTGTCGATGGTCCGGGCGAAATTCTCTTCCTCGGTCTTGACCACCCGAATAATATGGGCAGCCCGCTCCCGGAGGTAGGTATAGTGGGATTCATTTTCCTGAATGACGGTCTCCACCACCTCAAACAGGAAGGGGTGGTTCACGCCCAGGAGCTTACCATGCCGGGCGGCACGGCGCAGCAAACGGCGCAGCACATAGCCCCGGCCCTCGTTGGTGGGCTGAACGCCGTCGGCGATCATAAAAGTAGACGCCCGGATGTGGTCGGTGATCACCCGCAGCGACACATCGGTCTTGACGCTCTGGCCATAGCTGGCGCCGGTGAGGGCGGTGACCTTGTTGGTGATGTTCATAACGGTATCCACATCGAACAGGCTGTTCACATCCTGGCAGACCACCGCCAGACGCTCCAGGCCCATGCCGGTGTCGATGTTCTTCTGGGCCAGCTCGGTGTAGTTACCCTGGCCGTCGTTGTCGAACTGGGAGAAGACGTTGTTCCAGACCTCCATGTACCGGTCGCACTCGCAGCCCACCTTGCAGTCGGGGCTGCCACAGCCGTACTTCTCGCCGCGGTCGTAGTAGACCTCGCTGCAGGGGCCGCAGGGGCCGGAGCCATGCTCCCAGAAGTTGTAGGACTTGCCGAACCGGAAGATCCGGTCAGCGGCCACGCCAATGTCCTTGTTCCAGATTTCAAAGGCTTCCTCATCATTTTCATAGATGGAGGGGTACAGCCGGATCTCGTCCAGGCCAACCACCTTGGTCAGGAACTCCCAGCACCAGGCGATGGCTTCCTTCTTGAAGTAGTCGCCGAAGGAGAAGTTGCCCAGCATCTCGAAATAGGTGCCATGGCGGGCAGTCTTGCCAATGTTTTCGATATCGCCGGTACGGATGCACTTCTGGCAGGTGCAGACCCGGCGGCGGGGGGGCTCCACCTCGCCCTTGAAGTAGGGCTTCATGGGGGCCATGCCGGAGTTGATCAGCAGCAGGGACTGGTCATTCTGGGGAATCAGCGAAAAGCTGGGCAGCCGCAGATGGCCCTTGCTCTCGAAATAGCTCAGGAACATCTCACGCAGCTCGTTTACACCATAAGGCTTGGGATTCATAGAATTACCTCCAAAAAATACACTGTCATTGCGAGGAGGGCGAAACCCGACGTGGCAATCTCCTCAAACAGGCAGATTCCCACGCCAAAGGCGCGGACTGGCTCGGAATGACATAAAAATATAAGCCGCCCCTACATCCATAGGGGCGACAAAATCGCGGTACCACCCTAATTCGCCTGCATCGCAGGCATCTTAGACGCTCTGTAACGGGAGCCCCCGTCCCGGTCCTCCCGGGCTGCTTGGAAATGGCTTGCAAAGTTCCGGCCGAGGGCTCCCACCGCTCCCCTCTCGCTGAAGGCGTTCCATTTGCTTGGTTTCCGCAATGCGTTTGCATATCTTTAATATTTTATCACAATTTTCGGGAAAGTCAACCGTTTTGCGCAGAATTTCTCCACCCCGCCTGGAACCAGTTGGGCACATCCCGTTCCGGGTCCCAGGGGCGCACAATCAACTTGGCAACAGTGGGAAATTTGGGCAGCTTTTCGCCAGGAAACGTAACCAGCTCCAGCTCCAGGCCGCATTCCCCCCGGAAAAGATACGCATCCAAAATACTGGTCCAGGTATGGAACTGAGCCCCCATTTCCAGTATAATCTCATCCACATCGGAGCCGGGACCAAAATCCACAAGCAAAGGAACCGTGGAACCACAGGCACAGGTGGTTTTGGAGAACCGGGCCCGGTCAAAGGTATTCAGACGCACCGTGGGGTCACTTTTTAAGGAAATAAATACATCCCCGACCTGATCACCTTCATCCTGAATATCAAAGCAGAACTTGTCCTGACGAATATGGATACCGGAACAGACCTTGCAGGTAAAACCGGCCACCATCGAATCCTGGCAGGCATCATAGCAGCCCCAAACATCGCAATCCAGGCCCCGCTTGATTCCATCCACCATCCAACGATAGCAGAAATAACCGGCGGTAATGACATTTCGGAAATACAGCGGCGTTTTGGTCATCTTAGCCAGCTTGGTCAGGCCCAGCACAACCAGAGGCGGCGCAACAATTGCCGTAGCCCGGGAATGGAAGGCCAGCTTCAGGATCGTCTTCCACCGATGATCCTCGCCCAGCAGGATGGGCGTGGCCTTCATCTTCCGGACCGCAGCGGTGAACAGCCCCCCAAGGCTGCAGGGGCCATCATCCGGGAAGCAAATCAGGACCTTATCCACAGGCCGCAAAAACGCATTCATCTGCTGCACCAAATAGTCCACCGTCGCCGCCAGTTCCTCCGGCGTGGTAACGGCATCCCGCATCCGCTGAAGCATCACACTGTCCATCCTGATCACCTCCTGAAATTTCAATTCCCATTATACACATTATCACCTGTTAATGCAAGTATTTTTTGTAATATTTCCAATATTTTTTGAACAATTTTCACTTTTCCGTTTCCACAAAATGGTTTTCCCGGATGGCATACACCATCCGGGAATCTTATTATCTATACAGGGGGAACTTCTCGCAAATCTCGGCAACGGTAGCCTTGACCTGGGCCTGGGTGCCTTCAAAATCCCGGGCAGTCATGCCAATGCACTTGGCGATCTGCTTCATCTCCTCTTCGCCCAGACCACGGGTGGTGGTGGCGGCGGTGCCGATGCGGACGCCGCTGGTGACGGAAGGCTTCTGGGGGTCGTTGGGGATGGCATTCTTGTTCAGGGTGATGTGGTTGGCATCGCAGCGCTCCTGCAGCTCCTTGCCGGTGATGCCCATGGGCCGCAGGTCCGCCAGCATCAGGTGGTTGTCGGTACCACCGGTGACCAGGTCGAAGCCCTCTTCCAGCAGCGCGCGGGCCATGGCCTTGGCATTCTTGTCCACATTCTGGGCGTAGGTCTTGAACTCAGGCTGCATAGCCTCCTTCAGACAGACGGCCTTGGCAGCAATCACGTGCTCCAGGGGGCCACCCTGGGTACCGGGGAACACAGCGGAGTTCAGCTTCTTGGCATACTCTTCCTTGGCCAAAATCAGGCCGCCACGGGGACCCCGGAGGGTCTTGTGGGTGGTGGTGGTGACAATGTCCGCATAGGGCACGGGGCTCTGATGGGCGCCGCCGGCAACCAGACCGGCAATGTGGGCCATGTCCACCATCAGAACAGCGCCAACCTCGTGGGCGATATCAGCGAAAATGCTGAAATCAATGGCCCGGGGATAGGCGGAAGCACCGGCAATAATCAGCTTGGGCTGGCAGGCCTTGGCCATATCCCGGATCTGGTCGTAGTCGATGAGGCCGGTGTCGTGGTTGACATCGTAGGATACAACATTGTAATACTTACCGGAGATGTTGGCAGGGCTGCCGTGGGACAGATGGCCGCCGTTGGCCAGGCTCATACCCATCATGGTATCACCGGGCTGCAGCAGCGCCAGCTGGACGGCCATATTGGCCTGGGCGCCGGAGTGGGGCTGAACGTTGGCAAAATCCGCGCCGAAGAGCTTCTTGGCCCGCTCGATACACAGAGCCTCAATCTCATCAACGAACTGGCAGCCGCCGTAGTAACGCCTGCCGGGCAGACCCTCAGCATACTTGTTGGTCAGGATGGAGCCCATGGCGGCGATGACCGCAGGAGAAGCAAAGTTCTCGGAAGCAATCAGCTCCAGGCCATCCTGCTGGCGGCCCAGCTCCCGGCCCATCATAGCGGCCAGCTCAGCATCATAATTGGAAACAAATCCGATGGAATCAATGGGTTTACCGTACATAAAAAATTACCTTCTTTCTGAAAAATGCAGTCCCCAAATAATGAGGACTGCACGAAAAGCAATACACTGCGTCTCCGTCCGTTTGCCTGAGAGATTCGGCCTTCGCCTTGCACCTTCGGCACACAACTGAATGTGTTCTCCAGAGAGTCCTCCGCCCCCGGTTCGACTGTTCCGGCGACTTCTTAGGTTATTTGGTTTTGTATATTTCAGTATACCCATTTTTATGGATTTGTCAACGAATTTCTACAAATTTGGTAGAATACACAGCTTGACCACAAAATATGGACAAAAACTGTGTAATTTCCCATTATATATGGTATTCCTCCCCGGACCGGAGCATGATTTTCACCCCATCCGCCAGGAACCACAGCGTCGCATCGCTAAAGTTCTGCACAGCGTCCGCCGTGATCCGGGCCTGGGACATGGCATTCAGATATCGAACGATTTCCAGATGGGTCATGGGAAGAATCTCCGGGTTTTCGGCAATTTTCGCAAAAATCCCCTCCATTTTCTCCCACATTTGCGCCGCATCCAAATCATAGCTGTGCCCCACAATCTGGCACAGCGCCAGCTCCTCATCGGTCTGAAAAAATCCATCCACAAAGGCCTCAAAGCCCGGTGCCAGATGGAAAATGCCTGTTTTCCAGCGATAAACATCCTGCCAGGGGGAGTAGCTATGGCTTGGCTCGGAGCAGCGGCCGTATTCAAAGCCGCATTTTCGGACGCAGGCGGCAATTTTTGCATCATAATCGCGAAACGGCACCGCAAAGCCTGCCACTTCCCGGCCAAAAAGAGCCTCCAGCCGATGCTTGTCCTCCCCGATTTCCCACAGCAGTTCCTCTTCGGTTTTGTCCGTCATGTATGGATGAGTCAGGGTGTGGCTGGCAATTTCATGTCCGTCATACAAATGCAGAACCGCCCCCGGGGACAGCCGCTTCACCACCATCCCATTGGGATGCACCCATTCAAATTCCTGCTCCATGAGCTGAGAATTGAGATTAAAGGTCCCCTTCAGGCCATACCGATTCAGCAATTCCACAAATCGAACATCCTGAAGAACGCCATCATCATAAGTCACATTGAAGGCCTTTCGTTTCCCCCGGGGATAACAACGTTGGATCATATCAATTTCCTTTCTTTGAGGATTGTTTCGTGCATTAAGATAACACTGTCATTGCGAGGAGCGAAGCGACGTGGCAATCCGCCCCCCTTGTCATTGCGAGGAGCGAAGCGACGTGGCAATCTCCTGAGGATATCGGAAACTTTAGGAGATTGCCACACCATAAGTCCGCAGACTATGCGTAGTGCAACCGCCGTAGGCGGCTCTTAGCGCGAAGCTGTGGCGCACCGGTTCGCAATGACATACATTCATTTTCGTGCCATGCGTTAATAATACGATAAGTAAGTGGCTGCCGCGATTGCGGCAGCCACGGTTAATGATTAACCACCCAAATTGGTCAAAAATTCCTGTTTCTTCCCCGGCTGATAGGGGCCGTACTGGCCGTTTTGCAGCTTTTCCAGCGCCACATCCTTCAGTTCCGCCCAACTTTCGCCCTCTTTATTGACGAGAATCGGGAAATACCACACGCCGTTGCTCTCCGCCGCGTCGCAGTCGCCGGGGGCATCGCCCACCATCAGCACATGGTCCTTCTCATAACCGAATTTCAGCATTTCCCCGATACAATGGGCCTTGCTGCCGCAATCCTGGGCCAGCATAATATCGGTATGCTCCAGCAGACCGTGAACAGTCCATTCCTCTTCCACCGCACCCCGGTTGGCGCTGGAAACAATGGCTACATCCGCAAAGGCGTGGGCCGCCTCCAGTCCTTCCTTTGCACCAGGGAAGGGCACCTTCAGCTCATCCGGCAGATGAACAATGCTTTCGTTGACAGCCCTGGACCAGGACAGCGCCTTCTCCAGGCAAGCCTTCCCCTCCCCTTCGGGGGTTTCTCCGATGGCAGCAATCAGCGCATCGTTGGACAGGGCCTTGGTGGTCTCCACCCACTGGGTCAGCGTTTTCACACCGGGGATGGGGGTATATTGGGCATCAATCTCCGTCAGCGCCAGGGCCAGGCCCTTAAACCGGTTGATGCCACGGGTCATCTGGAACAGATTCACCTGATTCCACCGCTCCAGAATGGGGATCCGCCACTGCTCCAAATCCCACTCCATTACCATACAGGGGCCAAAGCAGTGGAAATGCTTGCAATTCATGGTATCCATAGCGCAGCCGTCGGAATCCACACAGACCAGATAATCGTGCTTTTTCACAAAAGTATCAAAAACGGACATAATGCCTCCTTACATATGGGTGTCCCACATACCGCAGTAGCTGTCGATGGGGTCGGTACCCTTGAAAGCCGCGGGGCCGGTGAGCAGGGCATCCACCAGAGCGTCCATGGTGTCGTCGTTGCTGTCGTAGGCGTTGATATAGGTCCGCAGCATGGGGCAGTCCGCCAGCATGGTGGGCTTATTCACGGAAATACCAACCACCGGCAGCTCGTGGACATACCAGGGAATCTCGCCGCCGCCCTTGGACATACCGAAGGCCGGATGCCCATTGGCCACATTGAACAGAGAAATCACCAGATCCTGCTGGGAGGTAAAATCGCTGATGGCGTTCTTGCCGGCGAAGTAAATATTCAAATTGAAGGGTTTACCGGCCTTCACATCCGCCAGAATCTTGTCCAGGGGGCTGACATAGATATAGGCATCAAAGCCCTTGGCAATGAGCCGGTCCCGGAGCTTCTCGGCAGGAGTCTGCTTATTGCCGCCCATACCCATGGCCATGGCCGCCAGCGCCGCCATGGGGCCGTCGGCGCCCTTGATCTGAACGATCATGATCCGCTTGGTCTTTTCGGGATTCAGGGGCAGCACGCCCTCATCCTTGTATTTGACCAGGGTCAGGCAGTCCTTGGTCACTTCCCCGGCAACCTTCTTGTATTCGGGGTTATTCAGCTCCGCAACGCAGTATTCAGGGGTGGGGCACAACTCTTCCAAGGTTTTCTTGTTCAGGCCCATCTTGGCTTTCAGGCCCAGGATGCGGGTCAGGGCCTCCACCATTCTCTCCTCGCTGATGATGCCGCTCCGGTAGGCATCCAGCATGGTGTTGTAGTCCTCATCGGGGTCATTGAAGAACAGGAACATATCGCAGCCTGCGTTGATGGAGGCAGGAAGCATATCCTTGCGCTTCATCCGGTTGGTCATGCCCACCATGTGGGAGGCATCGGTGACCACCATGCCGTTGAAGCCCAGCTTCTCCCGCAGCAGCCCGGTCATAATCTCGGGGCACAGGGTGGCAGGCATCATTTCGTCCATGGTGATGTCCGGATTCAGCTCCTGCATATAGGTAGGCATCATGATATGGCCGCCCATAATCGCATCCAGGCCGCCGTCGATCAGGGTCTTGTAAACATAGCCATAGGAGGCCATCCAGTCCTCTTCACCGAAGTGATTGATGTTGTTGGACATATGGGCATCCCGGTAGTCCTGGCCATTTCCCGGGAAATGCTTGGCGCAGGAGGCGACGCCGTCGTTTTCGTGAACGCCGTCCATGTAAGCCTTGCCCATGTTGGCAACCATCTTGGGGTCGTTGCCATAAGCCCGGGCCAGCACCTCTTCACATTCCCAGTTGTAGGTGATGTCCACCACAGGGGCGAAGGTCATATTGCAGCCGGTGGCATAGGTCTGAGCGCCGGAAATCTTGCCCATGGCCTTGGCGTACTCGGTCTTACCGGTGGCGCCAATCTTGATCTGATTCGCAACAAATGTACCGTCGGGGCAAACACCGTTGCCGCCCTGCTCCGGGTTGCAAGCAATAAAAACGGGGATCTTGGCATACTTCTGGAGCGTTCGGTTCTGCTCCAGCACCTTGGCACCGGGCATCGCATTGTAGCGGCAGCCACCCAGATGGTACTTCTCCATCAGTTCCTTCAAATATTCTTCCTCTTGGGAGGCGGTGAGCTGGAAGAACAGCTGGCCAACCTTCTCCTCAGGGGACATCCCGGCGATGGTGGATTCCACCCAGCGAATATCCTCATCACTCAGATTATAGGGCTTTGCGCGCAAATCAACCATGGTCATCACAATTCCTTTCGAATATATTCTGGCTTCCTACTCTTTATTATATCAGACAATCAGCATTTTTCAACATAAATTTTCAAAAATCATCTGCTGTTTTGTTATTTTTGCACAACGTCAAACTGAGGCATCCACGGAAGAAACTGTAATTTTCCGCTTATATTCCATAAATCCCTTCCTATTCGAATTGACATTCCAATAAAAAGGTGGTATAATTGTTGCGTTATAATAACCGAAAGGAGAAATAATTATGAACTGTCCCAACTGTGGCGCCAACAACGCGCCTGGTGCAAAGTTCTGCGTCGGCTGCGGTTCCAATCTGGCCGCCGCTTCTCAGCAGAACGCACAGCAGTATACCCAGCAGCAAAACGTTCAGCAGCGTCCCCAGCAGCAGAATGTTCAGCAGCATCCCCAGCAGCAGAATGTTCAGCAATCCGCCCCTGTGGCAAAGGCCCCCAAGGCTAAGGTTGACTTCGGCGCGGTGAAGAACCAGCTCACCGGCATCGGTTCCTCCGTCTCTGCCAAGGTCAAGTCCCTGATGTCCAACAAGCTGGCCCTGGCCGGTGTCGCTGGCGGTCTGGCACTGCTGGTGATCCTGATTGTTGTCTGCTCCATCCTCGGCGGTGGCAACGGCTTCAACAAGGTCAAGTCCACCATCCTGATTCAGAACACCGACAAGAACGAGTATTCCGTCATTGTCAACAAGAAGGTCCTGTCCACCACCATCGAATCCGAAAGCGGTGAACCCACCCTGATCTCCAGTGCCGACGGCTCCACCGCCGCCATCCTGACTGAAGAAGGCGAGCTGTTCGTTGTCTCCGGCAAAAAGCTGAAGGACGTGGCCGACGATGTTAAGAACGTCGCCATCAGCCTGAACGGCAAGTACCTGGCCTACACCACCAGAGGCGAAAAGGACGAGGAGATCACCCTGCACCACTGCAAGGTCAGCAACACCAAGTCCGAAGAAATCTCCGATGAGATCATCGGCATCTCCGATTTCGCTATCTCCCCCAACGGCAAGAGCGTTGCTTATTTCGTGGCCGGCGGTGAAGAGGGCGACCCCGATGAGCTGATGTTCTTCAACGGTAAGAAGAGCACCAAGGTCGCCGATGACGGCGGCACCCTGTTTGGCCTGTCCGACGGCGGTAAGGAAATCTACGTCGGTATCCTCGAGAAAGACGAAGAGGAAGAAGAGCCCAAGGATGACTCCGACGAGGAGTATGATGCCGATGCTTATGCGGAAGCCGCATCCACCAGCTCCAGCCAGAACACCCTGTACGCCTACACCAAGAACGGCGACCGTACCAGCCTGGGCTCCTATGTTGTGGGTTGGACCTCCGGTTCTTTTATCTTCTTCAACGACGATCACAGACAGGTCATGTTCACCAACGAAGAGGGCAAGACCTACATCTCCAACAAGGGCAAAAAGCCTGATGGCAAGGCTTCCTCCGATCGTCTGGAAATGCTGATCCCCACCGGCAGCGCCGCCAAGTATTGCAACACCACCGGCACCTTCACCTACCCCGTCTCCAACCTGTTTAACCAGGTCTACCAGACCAGCGACAGCTCCGTATGGCTCATCAAGAAGAACGCCGACAAGAGTGTCAAGTTGGTTTCCAAGGCTACCAACGCCAGCATCGACGAGAGCGGTGACTACGTCTACTACAACTACGATGGCGAAGAGCTGCGTTGCATCAAGATCAGCCACGGCGAGAAGGCCAGCGAGAAGTACAAGACCATCATCGAGGACTACGCTCCCTCCAGCTACTACGTCACCTCTAACCGGAAGTTCGTCTACTACACGGAGAAGGATTCCGTCTACAGCGTCAACGGCAAGAAGGGCGGCGTTCCCAAGGAAATTTCCGAGGATGTGGAAGGCTCCATCACCCTGAGCGGCAAGGATATCATGTACTACATCACCGACGGCGACCTGTACGCCTGCTCCAACGGCAAGAAGGGCAAGAAGGTTGCCAGCGATGTGGACTCTGTGATCACCTATGCCACCGGCTACACCTACGCCACCAGCGACGATGCCATCTACGGCACCACCGGCGCCAAGAAGCCCAAGAAGCTGACCGACATCGATACCTAATCTCATCACCCAAAATGCCAAAGCACTTCCCGTGCTTTGGCATTTTTTGTCGCAAGCATTTATAATTGACTATTCAGCCTTTGGCCGTTATAATAAGGGTAGAAGACGAAACATAAGGAGGCATTGTTATGGAGACGAAAATTATTACCATCAGCCGCGAGTTTGGCAGTGGCGGACGTTCCATTGGCCGGACCGTCGCCCAGCAGTTGGGCATCCCCTTTTACGACAAGGAGCTGGTCAACCAGATCGCCCTGGAATCCGGCTTCGCTCCCACCTTCGTGGAGGAACACGGCGAGCACTCCCCTTCCCGCAGCCGCTTCGCCTATGCCTTCTCCCACCAGACCGTCCCCGGCGTTATGAACGGAATGTCCACCGCTGATTTTCTGTGGAGCATCCAGTGCAGCGTCATTCAGCAACTGGCCGAGCAGGGCCCCTGCGTCATCGTAGGCCGCAACGCAGACTACATTCTGAAAGACCGGAAGGATGTACTGAACGTGTTCATTCATGCAGACCTGGACTACCGGGCCGACCGGATCGTCCGCCTCTACGGCGAATCCGAAAAGAGCCCCGAAGCCCGCCTCCAGGAAAAGGACAAGCGCCGTACCATCAACTACCAGCATTACACAGGCCGCATCTGGGGCAACGCCACCAATTATCACCTCTGCCTCAACAGTGGGGTCATTGGAATTGACCGTTGCGTCGAGCTGATCGTAGCTGCCGCAAAATAAACAAACATCCCGCAGAGTACGCACTCTGCGGGATGTTTTTTCACTCTTTCATTCCCATGGCCAAATAGGCAAGGGCAACAATGGCGCAAATCGCTGCCGCTTCCGGCAAAAATGCCACCAAATCCAGCTCCAGAAAATAGGGCTTCAGATCAAAAACCATCAGCCGAACCACCGCTGTTGCCAGGCACACCAGCACTGCGATCCCCTTGCTCAGCAAGCCAAGAGATACCACGACCAGCAGCCCACCGCACAAAAGGTAGGCAATGATCCCTAAAATCATCCGGAGGATATCGCCGCACAGCACGCTCTGGGCAATGAGCAATCCGCAATAAACTGCCCCCAGAATCCCAAGCACCAGCGGCGCATTCAGCCGAACGCCCCGCAAAAGCACAATAAATCCCGTCTCCAGTACCAGCGGCAGGATTAATAACAGGATCATCTCGCTGATGGCAACCGTCTGTATTTGCGTAAAGCCAAAATAATACACAACACGAAGGAAAAATGCCATGCCCATCAGCACAGCGGCACTGCCCAGCCACTTCCCTTCAAAATCCATATGATATCCCTTGATCCGATGTGCCATGGCGCACCTCCCATGTTTTTCCGTATTATACCCTATTTTCGGTCAAATAGCAAGAATTTTTATACCGTGGCGGCCTCGCCCTCCGCAATGTGGATGCTGACGCCATTGACCTCCACATCCTCCTCGGCGCAAATCATAATATACTTCACGCCACCAATGACCCGGGTCTCGATCAGATCCGTCCGGTCGGGGGCAACCTTAATGGAAACATCCGGCGTGTGAATCTCAAATCGCTTGTCATCAATGATGTTTTTCGGATGCAAATCCGCCTCGAAACCAAAGGCCTCGTCGTAATCCACACTGAACTTGGCCAGATGCTCCTCCGTAACGCCGCAGGAGGACAGCACTTCTTTCACATCCTCCTTGCCGATCATCAGCGGTTCGGGGACTTTGCTCTCCTTGTGCAGTTCGATCCGCTGGCAAATCTGATCGTGTACCGTCTGAACCAGATCCAGGCTGCAATCCTCATCTAAAGTCGTGGTCAGCAGTGCCTCGAAGGTTTTCTTCTGCTCCGCCGCAGGCTTTGGGATAGGAGTATTGAACACCGCTGCCACAAATTCCTCATGGCTTTCCTTGGGGCTGTGGGTGTAGTACAGGGCATTATAAATATTGGTTGCCCGATTGTCAAACGCCGGGAACAGGAAACCAAGCTCCGGGGCAGAAACAATATTCAGCATGCCGCCATCGTGAAATTCCTTGGATTCAGGAATATAGTGCAGATTGGGCTTCGTCTGTTTCACAGGGCAAATGGCGCAAAGAAGATAAGTAAAAACTTCATTGGACGCATCGGCCTGCATCTCATCGTCCCGGCTCTTAAAGGGCACATCATAACTGTCGCACCCGATCAGGATCAGGTAATTGCTCTCCAAAGACACGGTTTCGATCACTTTGCGGTAGAAGGCCATCCGCAGCTCCTCTTCCTTGAGCTTGGTGCTGCGCAGCTCCATCAGCAGCTTATGCTCCTCAGAATCCGCCACCTGGGAGGTTTTGAAGGTGATATCAATCAGATTCTTTCCAATGGAACCGGACAGGGCCCGGCGCATCAGTCCAAAATATTTATCCGCCTCATTTTCCGGCATAATACCGGTGCTTTGGTGGAATTCGGAGATAATCTCCTTGTTATCATTGACATAACAGCCATAAATCGCCGTCATATTGCTGCGGTCCCGGCGCACCCGGCGCCGAATCTCGCCAATTTCCTTGTTATTCATAGTACCCTCGCATGATTTTTAGATTTGCCGGGTTATTATACCACATCCATCACTTGATTTCCAGACATAATTTGTTGCGATATGATAAATTCTCTTTTTACCCGCTAAGAATAAACATCTCCACTCCCAAAAAGCAACCGCCCCACTATCGTGGGGCGGTGGATGATTATTGGAAAGCGGAGGAATTAGAACTCCTTCTTCTTGCTGACGGTGCAGACCAGGCCAGCGGTGGCAGCCAGCATGGCAACGCAGATGGCAGCGATGCTCACGTCACCGGTCTCGGGAGTGGTGGGCAGCTTGACGCTGATGGAACCGTCGGCAATCTTGAAGGTGATGGTGATATCACCGGCCTCGGGGACATTCAGCATGTAGTTGCCATCGGGGCCGTCGCCGCCCCAGTTCTGATCCCAAGTACCATTGGTGACCTTGAACTGATACTCGCCAGCGGCAACATTCTTGAAGGTGATCTCGTAGACACCCTCAGCAACCTGAGTCATACGGCCAGCCTCGTGAGCGGCATCCCAGTTGCCCAGCCAATCAGTGTTACCAACAACACGGTACTCACTCAGGACAGGGGCAGTATCCTCAGTAGCCTCGGTAGTGGGCTCGGTAGCCTCGGTAGTGGGCTCGGTAGCCTCAGTGGTGGGCTCGGTAGCCTCGGTGGTGGGCTCGGTAGCCTCGGTGGTGGGCTCGGTAGCCTCGGTGGTGGGCTCGGTAGCCTCAGTGGTGGGCTCGGTAGCCTCGGTGGTGGGCTCGGTAGTGGGCTCAGTAACATCCGCGGCAGCAGTGGGGATAACCTCGACAGAGATGCTCTCGGTGGAGTAGTCGAAGGTGATGACAACGTCGCTCACCACATCAACAGTGACAACATAGTTGCCCTCGGGGCCTTCGTAATCGCCCCAGCACTGACTCCAGGAGCCGTTGGTGACCTTGAACTGATACTCGCCGGCAGCAACATCAGTGAAGGTGATCTCGTAGATATCAGCAGAAACTTCTTCCATCTTGTTGGCATCGTCGTCAACAGCCCACTCGGAGCCGCACAGGCCAGCCTCACCGGCAACATAGTAGCCATCGCTGACGAAGCTGTCCAGGCCATCGCCGGAAGCGACCAGGGTGTTGTCATTGATGTTCAGGACGAAGGTAACAGCGCAGTCCTCAGCCACGACCAGAACGGCATTCTCATTGGGGCAGCCATAGGTCCAGTCGGCATTACCGGCCTTGTACTCGTAAGTACCGGCCACCAGCTCCATGGTGATGGAGTAGGTGCCATCGCCGTTGTCGGTCATCTTGCTGGTGTCATCAGCAGCCCAGGCGTTCATATCACCGCGCAGGAAGTAGCCCTCCTCCACGACGGGAGCATCGCCCAGACCGGAACCGGAAACGGTAACGGTATAGCCATCCACATCCAGAACGAAGGTGACATCGCAGTCACTCTTAACGCTCAGGGCGGTGTCAACACTGGGGCAGCTCCAGGCCCAGTCCTCGGTGCCAACCTTATAGGTGTAGTCACCGGCGGCCAAAGAAACGGTCACAGAGTAGGTGCCGTCAGCATTCTTGGTCAGGGGGTTGCTGGTGCCCCAGCTGTTCATGGTGCCGCGCAGGTAGTAGACGGTCTCGACCACAGGAACATCAGAGCCGTAGACAACCCACTCCTTGGCGGAGTAGTTGAACTGGACCTTGGAGTCCGTGGGCATAACCAGGTCATCAGTCTGGACACCGTTGTCGCCAACCTTATTATTAAAGATAACGTTGGTGGCATCAGAGGGGACTTCGTAGTACCACAGGCCATCGGAACCCTTGGTCATAGCCTCACCGGGCCATCCGGGGTTGGTACCGGCGGAACCCCACCAGTAGACATTGCAGATTTCCCAGCCATCGGGAGCGGCGCAATACAGCTTGGTCGTACCAGCAGCCAGAGCGGCAACAGGCAGAACAGCCAGCACCATTGCCAGGCACAGCAGAATGCCAACCAGGCGTTTGGAATTGATTTTCATTTGTTTTCCTCCTCAAAAAAAGTATAGGTCTTGCTTCATACATTATAAACGAAATGGTGCATTTAGGGAATTGGCATTTTGCTAGAAATTTTACACAACATTTTAGTAATATTCACAACATTTCGAATCTCATCCTCCCCTCCGAATCCCCCTTTGCACTCCTTCTGCAAATCAAAAACCACCCCATTTGGGGTGGTTTTCTTAGTATTCAAAGGTTTCAATGGCACAATTATCAATATAATATTTGAAAAACTCCTCATTGGTCATATCCCGGAAATAGCTGCTGATGATCCGGCAGACTCCGCCGTGGCAGACAAGGAGCAACGTTTTATCAGCGTATTTTTCCTTCAGTTCCTCCAGCAGGCCGTAGACCCGCCGGGCCATCTGCATCATGGATTCGCCGCCGGGATAGCGGAAAGCAAAATGGCGCTTGTTGGCCAGGAAACCCGGATCGGACCGGTCCCGGCCCTCGTAGATGCCGTAATCCTGCTCCACCAGCCGCCGGTCAGTCACCATCGGCACACCACAGGCATCGGACACGGTCTGGGCGGTGGTGCGGGCGCGAAGCATGGGGGATGCCACGATCAGATCAATCCCCAGCTCCCCTGCCCGCTTCGCAAGATCCCGGGCCTGGGAAATCCCCTTTTCCGTCAGCGGCACATCGGTTCTGCCGCAGATTTTGTTGACCACATTCCAAGGGGTCTCGCCATGACGTGTGACATAGAGTTTCATTTCAAATACTGCTCCCAAACCAGCGGTTCTTTGTATTTTTCCAGTCCAAAAGCCTTCCGGATTCCCTCGGACAGGGTCTTCAGCTTGCTCTGCATGATGGGCGAAGTGAAATAGCTTTCCATCCCCTCCTGCATGGCGTATTCCATGATCCGGGCCCGGTCTTCCTTGGCATAGCTCATGGAGTACATATCGATGAAGGCCCGGGTATCATCCTCCAGGTACTGGTAATCCTCCCGGTACTGGTTTTCCAGATAATCGTTGTCGTATTCGAACCCCTTGGGATTCAGCTCATCCCAGCGGTCGTAGATATTGACCCGGTTGAACACATAAGTATCGATGGCATGGAACAGCTCATGGTACAGCGAACCTTCCATAAACCCATTCATCACCAGCACCACATAATGGCTGCCGTTGAGCATATAGTGGACGCCGTCGGCAGAAGAGATCGCCCCCAGCTCATTATCGCCATAGGCGCCCGCCACCAGGCAAATAGTGACCTTGCCATTGGCGGAGCTGGTACCCAGCTTTTTCAGGAAATCCTTAGGAAATGCCCCCAGGCCCTTTTCCAAAACAGGCAGATACTGCTCATAAAGAGGCACCTGATAAGCGGCCTCGAAGGTAAAATCCGAGGGCGGCGCAGAAATGGCATCCTCATAGACCCAAATATTGACGCCGTAGGACTTCCCCATGGTCTTGGCCTGCTCCTTGATCCGGGCCAGGCCCTCCCAATCCGGCTCCAGGGCGGAATAATACGGTGTGGTGTAAACGGTTTGGTCGCCGGTGGGACACTGAGAATAATCCCAGCAGTAAAGGCCCACAGCTCCATCCAAATTCTCTGCCAGGAACCAGATCAGGTTCCGCTCCGCATCAGCCCTCAGACTCCAGGGCATGGTTAACCCATCCATAGCGCAGAAAGCAGTTCTGTAACCGGTATCCAGATCGTAATACTCCATCGTACTGCCAGTATCCACCGCATCGATGATCGCAACGCCCCGGAAGGCAGGCAGAGCCAGCACCGACACGCCACTGGACAGCGGCTCCAGGCAGTTGAGCTTCTCCCCCCGCTGACCGAACAGCAGCTGGGAATATCCCTCGCCGTACCATTCGGCAAAATACCATTGTCCATCCGTATTGAGGAACGGCATGGTCTCCGATGCAAACAGAGTCTCCCCGGTTTCGGTAGACAGGAACATTAACTGGGTGGATTCACCATCCACAATAAAGCATTCCAGCACAGCACCGTCAAAGTACAGGGACACAATCTCCTGGCTCTCGAAGAAACACTCCTTGCGGACCCGGCTGATACCGGTGTTCAGATCCACATCCATTAATGCTGTGGGAGTGAAATAATACAGATGAGACCAGTCATCGGAAACCACCAGACTGCCGGTCATTTCCGCCAGCAGTTCCACCCGGTTCACTTCCTGCAAAGTGGTATCCAAAAAGGCCACAGAGTTGGTAGTGACATCGTAATAACTGACGCCCTTTGGTCCAATGTTGACTCCTCCCATGCCATCGCCGGCATAAAGCACCGGAATGGTCACATACACCGGCTCAGTCTCTTCCCGGCAGAGGGTCAGCAAAGTCGCATCTTCCGCTTCGGAGAACAGCAGCAGTCCATCCCCCATCAGAGCAATATCATAGACACCTTCCACCTGAGGGACAAAGTACTTCACCGCACCGCCGGTGCCGGTTTCGATGGAGCTTTCCGGCTGATACATCCCCAGATCCGGCCGGTAAACCGGATCCGGCTCAGCAGGTTCTGTGGCTTCGGTGGATTCAGAGGTCGGTTCCGTGGTGGGGGGCTCCGTCTCAGCGGGCTCTGTCGGCGCAGTGGTCGGAGTCTCAGTTTGAGCAGGCTCTACAGCCTCCGGGGTTTTGCCGCAGGCGGAAAGCACCAGCAACAGCGCCAGGATCAGCGCAAGTAATTTTTTCATCTTACTGCCTCCTTGCCAAAGTATAGTCGTCGCCCTGCCGGTAGTAAGGGCACCGGCTCTGGCGGCTGGCGAAGATGCGGTAGACCTCATCCTCGTCCAGATCCATCATACAATAATATTCGTCGTATTCCTCGTCGTAGTCGAAATGCCAGCAGCTGTCGCAAAGACTCGGGTCCATATTCATCCCTCCAGCATATCAAGATAGCCCGCCACATCGAAGGGCTTCAGAACCTCATCCTTGCGCAGATACAGCGGATGATGGGGGTGGCCCTTTTTGCTGATGGGTCCGGCGCAGTGCCAGGTGGCACCAAATTCCTGCCCCGCTGCCACCATATCCCGGACGCAGGCGGGCAGATATTTTCTCTTTTCGATAATGGCCCCCCAGGCAGCCCAGACCGCAGGCTTTTCAGAAATGGACAGCACATAGCGAAATGCCTCCAGATTCTCCCGGTGGAGGGCCAGGTTGCACTGACGCTCCATATCATCGGGCTTGGTGGCCCGCTGGGCATAGACATTGAACATAATAAAACTGTCAAAGCCGTTGCCCAGGGCAATGCGCTGGACGGATTTTAGGGTATTGTCCAGATCGTCGGGCTTGGCGGTGGAAGGGTTGATGCCAATGCAGATCAGGGGATTTTTTCCCCGGGTGCCCAAAATGTACCGATATTCCGAATAAAAATTGGGGGCATAGAGCCATTTTTCGATGTCGTATTCCTGGGAGGGGGTGTTGGCCGCCTCCAGTGCCTGGCGGAAGGTCAGCAGCTCCAGATCATTGGTGGTTCCGTTGGGAATGTGCATCACTTGCCCTCCATCATGGGAAACCACAGGCTGTTGTCCGGATCGTGAAAATCGCAGCCATCCGGATCACGCCCGGTCTGGCGGCACCAGTTGGCGAAGGCATGATCCAGAAAGGAATAGGCTCCCACCATAGCCGCTTGCAGTGTTACCGCCCGGCCGTCTTTCATGTGCAGTTCAATGAGGATGCTGCCGCCGGCGTTGTAGAGCAGCTGCCCGGCAATCTGATTGTAGCGGTAGACGGTGCTTCGCTTGCCGAAGGTAGTCAGCACAAACCCATCGTCATCGTAAAAAATGCCGAAGGTCAGATAATACACCACCAACCCGATCCCAACCAGGGCCACAATAATTCCGCCCAAAAGAAGCGCCAAGTAATCGGAAATCCCCGCAAAAATCGCGCAAATTCCCAAGAAAAACAGCACGATTCCAATGGTGGCGTACCGTTTATTCAGCCGGACAGACAAGCCGGAGGCATGCTCCACCCTGCCCCGGAAGGTTTTCGTAAAGCCCCGATCCACAAGAAAACACACGCCAAAGGTCAGGGCGCCAATAACGATCATGCTTACCAGTTTCATAGTGCAACTCCTGTTCAGGCCCAGAGGACGCAGTCCACCGGCACATCAAATTCATCGGTCTCCAGCTCATCCATCATCTGAAAACCGTAGCACAGGGCCAGAGTAGGATGTCCCGGTTCCCGGGCCAGAAATTTATCGTAAAACCCCCCGCCGTAACCAATACGGCGGCCCGTTTTGTCAAAGGCCAGACCGGGCATCAGCACCAGTGCGGTGGGATCGTCGGCAATGGGACCATCGGCAATGGGCTCCGGGATCCCGGCGTAACCCTTCGCCACCTGGGACAGGTCTTCCATATAAATAAAGCGCATCTCGTCCCCATAAACCTTGGGCACCGCCACCCGCTTCCCATCCCGGAGGGCCTGCTGCAGCATGGGCACCGTCCGAACTTCCTGATTATAGGGCAGATAGCCGTAAACAGTCCTGGCGTTCCGGTAAAGGTCGCTGGCCAGAAACAGCGCCCCCAGCTTCTCGCTGGCAGAATCGATCTGCGTTTGGGTCATGGCCCGTTTTTTCTCCCGAATCTCTTTTCGCAGCGTCTTTTTGTCCATAATGCACCTCCCGGTTTTTATCATTCTAGCAGATACCCGCCCGGATTGCAAGTGCCGACGCGCAAACCATCAACGCAGGATTTAGATATGAAGAAACCTTTTTGTTCTTAAATAAGCTTAATCTCCCCAAAGGGCGCCACTGCCCGGCGGAGAATGCCATTCAGATGGGCGATGGCAATGCCATAATTGGTAATGGGCACTCCCTGATCGGCACAGCACCGCTGCCGCCACCGCATTTCCCGGGGGGAGAGCATACAGCCGCCGCAATGGATCACCAGCCGGTAGCCGTTCACATCCTCCTCCGGAAAATCTCTGCCGGAGGTGAAGTGAAATTCCGGCTCCGCGCCGGTGTAACGGCGGATCCAATTCGGCAGCTTCTCCGTGCCGATGTCCCCGCACTGCCGGTGATGGGTGCAACCCTCGGAAATCAGCACCTTGTCCCCATCCTTCAGTCCATCCAGCATCCGGGCCCCCGCCACAGTCAGGGCCAGATCCCCCTTGTACCGGGCCATCAAAATGGAAAAGGAAGTCAGCGGAATCTCCGGCGGCACGATCCTGTCCACCTTTCCAAACACCTGAGAATCGGTAATCACGATTTTCGGAGGGGCCGCCAGCTTTTCAAGCGTCTGTGCCAGCTCCGAATCCCGGCACACCAGCGCCGAGGCCCCGGCCTCCAGAACATCCCGAATGGTCTGCTGTTGGGGCAATATCAGCCGTCCCTTGGGCGCAGCCTTGTCAATGGGAACCACCAGCACCGCCACATCCCCCGGCAGCAAAAGATCCCGCACCAGCGGACGCTCCGGCTCCTGGCTAATGGCATGCGCCGCCAATTCCTTCAATTCCTGAATATGAAAACCTGTCTTTGCGCTGGCATAGAACCCTTCTTCCGGAACATTTTCCAGTAAATCCGCCTTGTTCCGAACCAGAATGCAGGGAATATCCTTCCCCCGGATCAGCTCCAGCAGCTCCTGCTCCACCGGCCCCAGAGGCTCCGTGGCATCGGTCACCAGGATCGCTAGATCGGCCTTGTTCAGCACTTGCCGCGTCCGCCGCACCCGCAGCTCTCCCAGGGCTCCTTCGTCATCGATCCCCGGGGTATCAACGATCTGCACCGGCCCCAGAGGCAGCAGCTCCATCGCCTTGTACACCGGGTCCGTTGTGGTACCCTTCACATCGGACACAATGGCAATCTCCTGCCCGGTAAAGGCATTCACGAGGCTAGACTTCCCCGCATTCCGCCTCCCAAGAAACGCAATACACACCCGCTCCCCGGCAGGGGTTTGATTCAACGTACTCATCTAAAAAACTCCTTTATACTGTCGTACCTTTCGTATACCAAACATTCTACACCAAAACCCGGATAATTCATAGTATAATTTTATCCATACACCATCGAAAGAAATTGGATGCTGAACAAAAATCCGACATCAACCGCAGATCCCCAAAGCCTGGTCACAGATCTTGAAGTTCTGCAATAATTCACGTTTCATGGTTGATCCTTTCTCCGCCTCGCTTTGTTATCGGGGGTCGCATCACCTGCGGTTGGCGTTTTTGCGCCCGCCACGGCAAAATTGGTATGAAAAAGCAGTCGTCACAAAATCTTTGACAACTGCTTCAATCAATAGGGTTATGAAATTGTGCATAGAAAAACCACCAGCCAGAACGGTTGGTGGTTCATTTGCAATCTTCGGGGTAGATCGGATCTCTTCGTTTGCGGGGTATCAGTTGATGCGTGACAGGATCTCTCTTTCTTTCGGCTTCCTCAAAAACAAACACTGTGCTAGGAGGATAATCCTCAAACGAGAAGCCCTCTGGAATTTGATCAATATACACTTCCACCTAATCGCCTCCCCATATCTCCCCAGGGTTCGAATTCAAATGCCAGACCATAGCGTTTTCCGAACTCCTTGATTACTTCTATCTGTCCGATTTTTTCGGCCTCCGCAAAAGAGATTTCCCCCGCATAAGCTTTTTTATAAAGCGGAGAGCAAACCTCTTTATCAATATCATAATAGATTTGCTCGATATTTTCAAGGCTGTATTTTTCTTTCGGCCAACTTGATGGTCTCTGCAGTCGATATACACCGTCGTTTGTTGCAGCGCGAAGTTCCGACAATTTTTTATCAAACAGAGTATGAATATCTTCAGGAGAGAAACAAGAGTCATTGGGATGATTGTGGGTTAATACGCCTCCACGCATTTTTAGCATTTCTTCATATGTAAAACGCACGCTCCCTCTATCTCCTGTTTTTTGAAAAATTACCTCTCCGTTGGCTCCAAACAAAGTTGCTTGCTCTGTTTTTCTGTTCGTACTATTTCGCTCTATGTCGAATAGAGCCTGAAGATTTTCATTATTCCATTTTGATACACCGACATTTTTTCGCCACGAAATATCTTTTATGCTATCTATTTTCACCTGAGAAAATCCGGATCTACCAGCTGCACTAAGTGTAACATCGCTCGATGCATCCTTTGCCGTCTTCTCCGCCGCCTTACCATGCTTCCAAGTGAACCCAGCCTTCTCCATCCGCTCGAACTGCTCCGGCAGGCCGGCAGCCTTAGAGAACCGGTGATACTCTTCACGGGTACGCACCAGCCGGATCTGATCCCGCTGGAGTTTCTCAGCATCGCCGGTGGCCTCGTCAATGAGGATCTTGCGCTTGGTCTTGCGGATACTGCGCTCAAGGCTCCGCTGCCGCTGAGTGGCTTCGTAGAGGGTGTAATGCTTGCCCTCGAAGTCGATGCCGGCTTCATTCTGCTGCCGGAACTCCTCCAGCTCAGCAGCAGTGTACTGCGGCTCATTCACGCCCAGGATAATGGGCATAGCAGAGTGACCGCAGTTCAGAGTACCCATGCGCCGCACAAGGGAATTATTTAGTCGGGTAAAAGCAGCATTGGAAGCGTTCCGGAATCTATACCTCCGCTACAAATATTATCCCATTTCAGAAAAGTGCGGGCCTATTGTGTTTCCTTGATTACACGACACTTGATTCCGTGCTCATTTTGGATTTCATTCTGCGCCATATGCAGGTGCGAGCCTGATGCGGGTGTGTGACGATCCTCTTCGCCATGCAACTCAGGTTCGACAGTTAAGCTTCGTCGCTGTCGTTCAATAACAGGATTTTCTCGTCTTGTGCCACCTGCCTGGCCCACATTTTCTGATATTCCTGATCTGTCGCCAACATCCGCTCGTGCTCCGCCTTGTGTTTTTGGTACGCCTGTATCTGTTCCTCCCTTGTTAGCTTTGTTTCCGTTTCCTTGTTCTGCGCCATATATATTGCCCCTTACAATCGCAGCCTGATAGTTCTCCAAGAGTCCCCTCGGCATACTTTATACCGCCGCCAACGCCCCCTGCCGGGGGGTAGGACGTATGGGAGTAGACCTACGGAGTGCCGAATAGTATTTCAATCCACCCACCCCGTGGGGGGTGGGACGATGCCATCGCTGGCGAAAATGCCGGTGCTGGTATTTCAATCCACCCACCCCGTGGGGGGTGGGACTGCTGCGAGTGTGGTGAAACATTCACAGAAAACATTTCAATCCACCCACCCCGTGGGGGGGTGGGACCTGGATTTTCACGTTTGCGTTCATCGGTTTGCTGATATTTCAATCCACCCACCCCGTGGGGGGTGGGACGGGCTATGCTGGCGCTCCGGGCCGGGGGCGAGGATTTCAATCCACCCACCCCGTGGGGGGTGGGACCAGATATAGGCAATGGTAACCGCCCTGTGGTTGGATTTCAATCCACCCACCCCGTGGGGGGTGGGACCACTTGCCGAAAACCCTGACCTTATGACATAACAAATTTCAATCCACCCACCCCGTGGGGGGTGGG
>JAZQHH010000044.1:0-5591 GCA_045540495.1 Faecousia sp. | reverse complement strand
CGTTCATCGAACTTTTTCCTTATCGTAGATGATACCGGGAGATTGCCACGGCCCTTCGGGCCTCGCAATGACATACTAATCTGATACGCTAAACAATCATTTATCCCGCCATCCCACACTTGACACCGGTTCTACTTTTGTATATAATTTGTAGGAATTTGCATAGAAAAGGACGTATTTTATGGAACAGCTTCTGGAGCTTTATCAAACTATGGGGATTTCCCCTGCCGTTTATGAATATGGCGAAAAAACCCTGGCACGGATTGCCGACCGGTTCGCAGCCATCGACAAGGTAGCGGAATACAATCAGGCCAAGGTGCTTTCTGCCATGCAGAAAAACCGGGTGTCCGCCGCCTGCTTTGCCGCCACCACCGGCTATGGCTATGACGACATGGGCCGGGACAATCTGGAAAAGGTCTACGCCGATGTATTCCACACCGAAGCCGCCCTGGTCCGCCCCCAGATTACCTGCGGCACCCACGCCCTGACCATCGCCCTGTCTGCCAACCTGCTGCCCGGAGACGAGCTGCTCTCCCCTGTGGGCCTGCCCTATGATACGCTGCAGGAGGTCATCGGCATCCGGCCCAGCCCCTGCTCCCTGGCAGAATATGGGGTGACCTACAATCAGGTGGATTTACTCCCCGACGGTGGCTTTGACTACGAGGGGATTCGCAAGGCAATCAACGAAAGGACCAAGCTCATCACCATTCAGCGCTCCAAGGGCTACGCCACCCGGCCCACCTTCTCCGTAAGCCAAATCGGGGAGCTGATTGCATTCTGCAAGGGCATCAAGCCCGATGTACTGGTCATGGTGGATAACTGCTACGGTGAATTTGTGGAGGCCATCGAACCTTCCGACGTTGGCGCGGATATGGTGGTCGGTTCCCTGATTAAGAATCCCGGCGGCGGTCTTGCCCCCATTGGCGGCTACATTGCAGGCACCCAAAAATGTGTGGACCGGTGCGCTTACCGGCTTTCCGCCCCCGGTCTGGGCCAGGAAGTCGGCGCCAACCTGGGACTGATGCCCAGCCTGTACCAGGGCTTCTTCCTCTCCCCCACCGTGGTGGCCAGCGCCGAAAAGGGTGCGATTTTTGCCGCCAATCTTTATGAGCCTCTGGGCTACAAGTGCGTCCCCAATGCCACCGAAAGCCGCCATGATATCATCCAGGCGGTGGAACTGGGCAGCGAAAAGGCCATGATTGCCTTCTGCAAAGGCATCCAGGCCGCCGCTCCGGTGGATTCTTATGCCGACCCCATCCCCGGTGATATGCCGGGCTACGATTCCCAGGTCATTATGGCCGCCGGTGCTTTCGTCCAGGGCTCCACCATGGAGCTGTCCGCCGACGGCCCCATCCGGGAGCCCTACGCCGTCTATTTCCAGGGCGGCCTGACCTGGGCCCACGCCAAGCTGGGCATCCTGATGAGCCTTCAAAAAATGGTGGATGCAGGTTTGGTTTCGCTGTAATCAAAAATCCCTCCGAAAAATCGGAGGGATTTTTTATACGCCGCATAGGCGTTCTTTTTGTTCTTTTGTCAGGGTTTTAATCTCCAGTTCCCGCTTCAGAGCATCGGAATGGGTGCCGCAATCTTCGGAATAGACCAGCTCCAGGGGGCCACGGCCACGGGTATACTTGGCCCCTTTGCCGCTGCGGTGGACTTCCAGCCGGGCCTGGACATCGGTGGTGATGCCGGTATAGAGACTACCGTCTCCGCAGCGCAGCATATAAAGCTTCCAGCTTTTCTCCATCATTTTCTCCGGCGGAGCAGTCCGCTGACACGGCCAAGAAGGACATCCAGCATAAACAGCGTCACATTCCCCAAAATCAGGGTAATAACCGTCATAAGGGTGCCAAGCTCCTTGAAATCCGATGCCACCTGATCCACCCCAAGCAAGTAAATCAGCAGGCTGTACATGGCGAAAATCGACACATTAAACAGCGCCAGCTTCCAAAGAACGGACAGCTTCCGCTTATCCAGCCAGGGCTTGACGATGGGATAGTAGCCAAAGAACACGAACACCGCACCCGCCTCCTTATCAGGAGCCAGCAGCAGTGACAAAATCGCCACCGCTCCGTACCAGGCCCAGGCAATCCGCCGCCCGGCCCGCCGCAGCACCACCATCAGCAGCACAGCGCAAAGCATAGGGCAGACAAAGGTCGCAATGGGAATCATGGTGCCCAGGCACATAATCACCAGCGCCAACGCCGCCAGAACGCCACCCAGGGCAATATTTCCGGCTCCGTTACGCATGGTTATTCTTCTTCAGCAGGCCGTACTTGATGTCCCACAGCTTCTGGGAAAGGTCCACATAGTAGGTATGGGGATTGTCGAAGCGCTTCACCTCGTCCCACAGGCTGTCCACCTGCTCCAGGCAATATTTGCGAACCTCCTGGAGGCTGGGGCACTGGTAAACCAGCTCGCCATTCAGGAAAATGGGCACCTGCAGCTCTCTGGCGGAGAAATTGTAGACGGTTTTGGTCTTCCAGGTGGCTTCGGGGTCGAAAATCTCCATATCCTTGCTGTCGTCCACCGTCTCGTCGTAAACACAGAGGTAGTCAGCGATAGCCTTGCCGGTATCGTTGCCATAGAAGCGGTAGAGCTTCTTGTAGTGGGGGTTGGTGATCTTGCCCACATTTTCGGAAATCTTGATTTTGGGCTCCACGGTGCCGTCCTCATGCTCCACGGCCACCAGCTTATACACGCCGCCGAAGACAGGCTCGCTTCTGGCCGTAATCAGCCGTTCGCCAACGCCGAACATATCGATCTTGGCCCCCTGCCGCAGCAGATCCTGGATGATGTACTCATCCAAAGAGTTGGAAACGGAGATCTGGCACTCGGTCCAGCCCGCATCGTCCAGCATCTTCCGGGCCTTCTGGCTCAGGTAGGCCATATCGCCGGAGTCCAGCCGGATGCCGCACTTGGTAATGCCCCGGGGCTTCAGAACTTCGTTGAACACCCGAATGGCGTTGGGCACACCGGATTTCAGGGTATTGTAGGTATCCACCAGCAAAGTGGCATTGTTGGGGTACATCTCGCAGTAAGCCTTGAAGGCCTCATACTCACTATCGAACATCTGGACCCAGGCGTGGGCCATGGTGCCGCCGGCATAGACCCCGAAGAGCTGGTCGGAAATGGTGCAGGCGGTGCCGTTGCAGCCGCCGATATAGGCCGCTCTGGCGCCCAGAATGGCAGCATCCGCACCCTGAGCCCGGCGGGAACCGAACTCCAGCACCGTCCGCCCCTGGGCCGCCCGGACCACCCGGTTGGCCTTGGTGGCAATCAGACTCTGGTGGTTGACGGACAGCAGCAGGAACGTCTCAATGAGCTGCGCCTGAATGGCAGGAGCCCGAATGGTCATAATGGGCTCCTTGGGGAACACCGGAGTGCCCTCCGGCACGGCCCAGATATCGCCGGTGAACTTGAAATCCGCAAGATAGGCCAAAAATTCTTCACTAAACAGCTTCCGGCCCCTGAGATATTCAATATCCTCCGGCTCGAACCGCAGCTCCTGGATATACTCGATGACCTGCTCCAGGCCCGCCGCAATGGCGAAGCCGCCGCCATCGGGGCAACGGCGGTAGAACAAATCAAAATAGGTAATGCGATCCTTATAGCCCTTCTCGAAATAACCGTGGGCCATGGTCAGCTCATAGAAGTCGCAGAGCATAGTAAGATTGATTTTGTCGTAAACCTTCATGACAAAGCCTCTCTTTCGATAAATTTGTACTTATTATATACCACCATCGCAAAAATTGCAATCCCTTTCTTGACTTATTTACGTCTATGGGATATATTGAAAGAAAAATGGAGGAGATTACTATGGAAATTACCGTTGGAATGAAGGGCGAGGTGGCGACCCTGGTTGAGAAAGAGGACACCGCCGCAGAGGTTGGCTCCGGCAGTCTGCTGGTCTATGCCACCCCCTGCATGGCGGCCCTGATGGAGGGCGCCGCCTGCGAAGCCATTGCCGAGGCCCTGGGTGAGGATAAAACCTCCGTGGGCACCGAGCTGAACATCTCCCACATCTCCGCCACTCCCGTTGGTCTGGAGGTACGTGCCGAGGCGGAGGTCACCGCTGTGGAAGGAAAAGTCATCACCTTCCAGGTCACCGCCTACGATGAAGCCGGCAAAATCGGCGAAGGCACCCACAAGCGCTGCATCGTATCCAGTCAGCGTTTTCTGGAAAAGACCTACTCCAAGCTGTAAGCAAAAGGAGCAGCCACATCGGCTGCTCCTCTTTTATTGATCCGCAAATAATTTCTCCAGAAATTCATCCTTATGAGCCTTTGGTTCCAAAACTACCGCTTCTTCCCGCCTTCTTTCCCGAAGCCGGACTGCGGTTTTAGAAGGTGCCAGAGCAAGACAGACGCATACGGCCAGACTCACCAGCCAATAACCGTGGATCAGCAACGGCCCCAGTCCGTTAAACAGCCAAGCACCAATCCCGCACAAAAGGCTGCCGGCAAACCAGATCCACCAGAATTGCCGCCGCTTCAGGCTTTCCCAAAGCAGCACCATAACCCCAGGGAAAATCAGGCCAACCACACTATTCAGTCCCAAATCCGCGGGAAATCGCAAATAATAATACATGACAGCATACAAAATCACCGTCGCTGCAGCGCCGATGACCTTAAACGCCAGATAATCAACAAATTGGTAGATCGTTTTACGTTGGACCATATCTGTCCCTTCCTTATTCGAGTTATAAATATATTAACACATCTAAATTATAAATGCAACAAAAAGAAAGCGATGGTACAAAAAATACCATCGCTTATTATTAAATTTCCTGCCGACCTTCCAGGGCCCGGGACAGGGTCACCTCGTCGGCGTATTCCAGCTGGCTGCCCACCGGCACGCCATAGGCCAGGCGGGTCACCTTAATCTCCATCGGCCGCAGAAGCCGGGAAATGTACATGGCCGTCGCTTCGCCCTCGGTATCGGGGTTGGTGGCCATAATGACCTCCCGAATGTCCGCCGATGCCACCCGCTGCAACAGCTCCCGAATCTTGATATCATCCTGGGTCACATGATTCAGAGGTGAGATAACCCCGTGAAGCACATGGTAAACGCCGGAAAATTCCCGGCTCCGTTCCATGGCAATCACATCCTTGGGCTCCGCAACCACACATATCTGGCTCTGGTCACGCATTTCATCGGCGCAAATGGGACACAGCTCCCGGTCCGTCAGATTCTGGCACACCGGGCAGGTGTGGACCTCCCTTTTCGCCGCCAGAATCGCACCCGCAAAGCTCTCCGCATCCTCCAGCGGCAGCTCCAGCACATGGAACGCCAGCCGCTGGGCGGTCTTGCCGCCGATGCCGGGAAGCCGGGCAAACTGATCCGCCAGCTCCTGCAGCGCCGCGGGAAAATACTGCATGGCGCCTCCTTAGAACAGGCCGCCCAGATTCATGCCGCCGGTGAGCCGGGACATATTCTGAGCCGCTTCCGCATCAGCGGTACGCATGGCCCCGTTGACGGCAGCGATAATCATATCCTGCAGCATTTCCACATCCTCGGGGTCAATGGCCTCGGGATCAATGGCCAGGTCCACCAGCTCGTGCTTGCCATTGACGGTAGCAGCCACAACG
>JAZQHH010000043.1:0-7403 GCA_045540495.1 Faecousia sp. | reverse complement strand
GCCATGTCGTTCTGTGAGCCAAGGAGTTGGGGAAACATGTTGTCTTCCTAAGACCGCTTGGCCTCCGACTTGGTGAGCTGGCCGCCACCATCGAGGCGGTGCGTTCCATGAATTATCAGCGGGTGGTGCTGGCCTTCCAGCCCCATACCTATACCCGGACCCATGCGCTGTTCGGTGATTTCGTCCGGGAGCTGCAAAAGCCGGATTTGGTGGTGCTGGCGGAGATCTACGCCGCCCGGGAGCGGAACACCATCGGCATTTCTTCCCGGGATATCCAGCAGCAGATCCCCGGCTCCGTCTACTGCGAAACCCTCCCGGAGGTCACCGAATACCTCCGCTCCATCGCCAAGCCCGGCGACGTGATCCTCACCGTGGGCGCAGGCGACATCTACCGGGCCGGCGAGGCACTGCTGAAATAAAAAAGCGCCCTCTCAAAAAACAAGTGTCATTCCGAGGGAGCGAAGCGACCGTGGGAATCCGTTTCCTAAAAGTTGTGTGTTGTCCAATAAACTCGTTGATTTCGGAATCTTTTTAAGAACGGATTGCCACGTCGGCCTACGGCCTCCTCGCAATGACATCGTTTTTTGACAGTCTGAAGGACGGCCCTAAGGCCGTCCCTGATCCTCTAAAATCAGCTTATCCACACCGGACAGCTGAAATTCATCCATGTACCGCTCCATCCGGTCCATGATTTCGTTGTAATTCTCATCGGTGATTTCCGGGTAATTCATATCCCGCCGGGAAAGCTCCTCCGCCAGGATTTCGTAAAAAACCGTATCCTCATACAGGGCGATGGCTTCGTGGATGCCACCCTCGGCATAGGCCTTGGAGGGGACGTGTTCCCCGTTCCAGTCCTGCACCAGCGCGTCCATTTTATGCTCCCGGCACAGTCCGAAGAGCTTGCTCTCCACAGCGTCGTAGTCCCGGAACCGGTCATCTCCCCGGGTGGAGTTGAGAATCCAGTTGCCGATGTACACCAAATCCAGCAGTCTGCGGAATTCCATTTTTGTCAAATCAATCTGCATGGCAATCCCTCCTTTTCTTATATTATAGCACTGTGTATCAGGAATTCCAGTAGGAAATTGTAAATAAACTATATCAAACGAGGCGATAACGATGAACAAGAAAAATGTCTGCGTCCTTTTCGGCGGCATGAGTCCGGAGCATGAGGTTTCCCTGCGCTCCGCCGAGTCCGTGCTGAACAATATGGATGCTGAAAAATACAATATTTTCCCCGTTGGCATTACCAAGGAAGGCCAGTGGATTCTCTTTGGTGGCACCGACTATTCCAAGCTCCCCACGGGGACATGGGTGGGGGAGCTGACCAACCGGAATGTGGCCATTTCCCCGGTCCGGGGCCAGGGCCTGCTGATTTTCGGTGAAAACGGCGTTGCGGCCCAGTCCATCGATGTGGTATTCCCGGTGCTCCACGGCGAAAACGGCGAGGATGGCGCCATGCAGGGCCTGCTGCAGCTGGCGGGTATCCCCTATGTGGGCCCCCATGTGTCCGCCTCCGCCGTGTCCATGGATAAGACCCTGACCAAGCTGGTGGCGGATAAGGCCGGTGTCACCCAGGCTGCCTGGCACCTGGTCCGCCGGGCCGACCTGAACGTGCGTCTGGAGCAGACGCTGGATGCGCTGGAAGCCAAGTTCTCCTATCCCATGTTCGTCAAGCCCTCTGGCACCGGTTCCTCTGTTGGCGTTTCCAAAGCCCCCAACCGGGAGGCGCTGATTGCCGCCCTCCAGGCCGCCGCGGTCTACGACGACAAGGTGTTGGTGGAAGAATTCATCCGGGGCAGGGAAGTGGAAGTGGCCGTCATGGGCAACGAGAGCCCCATGGCCTCCGTCTGCGGCGAGATCGACTCCGGCGCGGATTTCTACGATTACGAAGCCAAGTACGTCACCGATACCTCCACCGCCTACATCCCCGCCCGAATCTCCGAGGAAACGGAGCAGCGGGTCCGGGAGGCAGCGGTGAAGATTTACTCCGCCATCGGCTGCCAGGGCTTGAGCCGGGTGGATTTCTTCGTGACCTTCGATGACGAGCGGGTGGTTTTCAACGAAATCAACACCCTGCCTGGCTTCACTTCCATCTCCATGTACCCCAAGCTCTTCGAAGCCAGCGGCATCCCCTATGCCCAGCTCATCGACGAGCTGCTGCGGCTGGCGCAGGAGGCCTGATGTGAAAAAGAACGTGATGCTGACCATCCGTGGCAAGCAGTTTTACGAGGGTCAGGACCCGGAGGTCATCGAGCTGATGACGGAGGGCACCCTGGAAAAGCTGGAAAACGGCTGGGAAGTCAACTATGAAGAAAGCGACCTGACCGGCCTTGCGGGGGTGACCACCGCCTTCCGCATCGAGCGGGGCAGAATCACCCTGACCCGCACCGGCCGCCTCCAGTCCCAGATGGTCTTTGAATTGGGGATGCTCCATGAATCCCTGTACCAAATGGAATTCGGGGCCCTGATGATTACCGTCTGCGCCACAAAAATCCAGTGGGATATCACCGAAAACGGTGGCACGGTGGATTTGACCTACGGCATCGACATCGAGCAAAGCGCCGGCGGCGTGGTGGAATACCATTTGGATATCGAAGCAAAATAAAAATTGCGAGGGCCACCTGGCTCTCGCAATTTTTATTTCAATTCATAATCCTGAATTCAGCAGGGATTGTTTATAAATCCGCCCACTTTTTACATACTCCGCACAAAATCCAGCAGCGCGTCGAAGCTGCCCTGGGGATAGTGGGAGATGTCCTCGTTATATTTGTTGATGAGGCAGTCGGTCAGCAGGAACACCTTCATCCCCAGCTTCGCCGCCACCATATCCTCCGCCACGTCGTTGCCCACCATCAGGCATTCCTCGGGCTTCGCGCCGATGGTCGCCAGCACATCCCGGTAGTATTGCAGGTTGGGCTTGCAGGCGGTGCTGTTTTCGTAGGTGGTGTAGTGGATGAAATCCTTCTGCTCCAGCCCGGCCCAGCGCATCCGGCTTTCGGTGGCGATGGCGGGGAAGATGGGGTTGGTAGCCAGCGCCAGGGTGTAGCCCATGGTCTTCAGGGCCTGGACGGTGTCGTTGGCCTTGGCATTAAAGCCGCAGACCCCCTGGACCTTTTGGAAATCCGTGCGGTAGTATTCGGCAAATTTCGGCTCGTCATTTCTGGCGTTATCTCCGAAAACCGTCACAAAATAGTTCCAGAAAGCCTGCTCATTGGTGCAGGAACCGTCATTTTTCACCATAGCCCCGGTACCGGCCCAGATGGCCTTGATGAGCTTCTCCCCATCATAGCCATGGGGCGCCAGCTTCTTGCACAGCAGCCCGAAGTAGGCATTGACGAACTGCTCCTGATCCATGGGCAGCAGCGTGCCGTCCAAATCAAATAAGATGTAGCGAATGGACATGAAATAACCTCCAAAGTTGACTGAGCAACATTATACGTCCAAACCCCCAAACTGTCAACCCCTACAGTGGGGAAGTGGTCAGTGATTGTTTAGCGGAGAAAATGTAAGATGTATGTCATCCTTCGACTCGCTGACGCTCGCTCAGGATGACAGAACGGTAGGTTCGTACGCTAAACAATCATTTATCTCAGAATCAACTTTTATATACGATCACCCCGGACAGATGTCCGGGGTGATGTGATTCAGATAGGGGCCGGGGCAGGAGGAACGGTGGGGGCCGTCGGATCAGTGGGGACGGAAGGGTCTGCCGGGGGTTCCGGAACCGGCTCTTTTTCCAGCCGGATGACGATCTTGTCCCGCTTGCTGTAAACGGAAAAATCGATGGGCATGGAGTAGATCAGCTCCCCGGTCTGGGCGCTGTAGAGGTTCACCAGGGTCTGAATCTCATAACCCACCAGGCCGGACTGCTTCACCTGGCCGTCTACATAGCCGTAGACATTGTCCTTATCCACCACCTGTTCGACGGTGTCAGGCCAGATTTCCTTCAGTTCTTCGGTGGTGATTTCCACATAAGTCTCTTTATCCTGAACGCCCAGCAGCTGCACAGTCACCGTGCTGCCCTCGGCGTAGGCCACGATGCGGATGGGGCTGTCGGAACTGTTACGGATCCGCAGATCCTCGGCACCCCAGTCCACATAGGCATCCAGGCCCAGGGGGATGTAGTTGATGGAATAGTTGTTGTTGTGCCGCTCCAGAATGTCCAGATTGGACATCAGGGCGCAGTAATACAGCACGGAAGCGGTCTGGCTGATACCGCCGCCCAGTTCCTCCACCAGCTGATTGCCCCGATAGAAGGGGGCTTTTTTGTAACCCTTCTCGGCGGTGGGGCGGCCCAGGGTGTCGTTGAAGGAAAATTCCTCGCCGCTCTGGAGGACAATGCCGTTGATGGCAGCGCAGGACAGGGCCAGATTGGTGTTCCGGTTGTCGTTGTTGCCGGAGGGGTTGGTGCTGGTGTGCTGGGCCAGAGTATCCACGAACAGCCCTTCGGTCAGATCCTTGGCGGTGACCTTGGGCATCAGGAATTTCAGGGTGATCTGCAGGGTCTGGCCGTAGTCGGCCTCGTCAATGAGCCGCTGAACCGCAGGAATGTCGAAGCCGTAGCCGTAAACCTCCGGCTCCACCTCGTGGTACTTGGTGTTAATGATGGCGGCATCCTTGGGGGCGGAGCAGTAGGAGCTGAACAGCTTCTCTGCGCTGAGGGGGTTGGGCTCCGTCAGGGTAGGGGCCTCGTAGCGGATGGTCAGCTGGTTCAGACTGTAGCCGTCCAGCACCCGGTCGTAAAGGTCACCGGTGTCCAGAGCGTAATCCGGGGTGCCCAGGGTGACAGTCAGAATCTGATGGGTCACGATGGCGTCCGGCCGCTCCGGGTCGTATTCGGGACGGGTGCCGGTAATGAAGGAGGTGGGTTGGGTCAATTTACTGCCGTAAGAACTGCTGAATTCTTGAATTTCAGACTGGATATAATCCAGATTCAGAGTCATATAGGGCAGCAGCGCAATGGTGTGTTGGGTAGTTTCGGCCTTTTTGCGAACCTGGGCATTTTCCTTTTCGGTACCCGTGCGGCCGTAGCGATACGCAGCGTCCACCACCGCGTCCACATCCAGGGAAACGCCGGTGTCGCGGGGGGATAGGGTCAGGGTGCCGTCGGGCAACTCCACCACCATATCGGTGCCGGTGAGCTTGCTGGCTTCCCGCTGCAATGCAATGCGGGCCTCCTCCCGGGTGCCCACCAGTTGAATGCCGCCGGCGTAAACATTGGGCAGGATCCTGCCGTCATCGGTGGGGCGGTCCTGGTAAAGCACGATGCCGATAATCAGCCCGATCAGCAGCACCAGCGCCAGTACACAGGCGGCGATGATGGTAATCCGCTGAGTCCGCAGCGCCTTTCGACGGGAAGCGATTTGGGCGGCGGTAAATTTTTTCTTAGGCGCAGTGGTCTGCTGGGCCGAAGTTTGGTCAGTAGCCATAAATGCGAAAACTCTCCTTTCTGCCTGCAAACACGCAGGAGGGATGTTCACGGTTCATTGTAACACAAGATTCAAAAAAGCGCAACGGTTCCCGCCCAAAATCACGGAAAGTTGACAATTTCGTCACAAGTTCAGGCACTTTCGGTACCGCTCGATGAAGGTTTTGGACTGCTTCAGGCTGTCAACGCCGCTGCTGAGCTTCAGCCGGAGGGTAGGCTCCTTGGCGGTGGCCACAAAGGTCAGACGGTTTTTGTAGTCCGGATCGGCGCAGGCCCGGCTGACGGCATCGAAATCCAGCGCCGTCATGGTAAACAGCACATCCCCCGCCTTCTGGCGGATATCCTTGATTCCGGCGGCCCGGGCTCTGGCCCGGAGCAGGGCGATGTCGATGAGATTCAGCACCCCTCTGGGAGGCTCGCCGTAGCGGTCCACGATTTCGTCCAGCAGATCCTCCGCATCCTCCGGGGAGCGGATCGCCGCCATCCGGCGGTACAGGTCCATCCGTTCCTCGCCCCGGGCCACATATTCGGGGTCTACGTTGGCGGTGACATTCAGGTCGGCGGTACATTCCGGCTCTCTGGGCTTCTCGCCCCGCTCCTCCAGCACCGCCTCGTCCAGCAGTTTCAGGTACATATCGTAGCCCACGCTCATCATATGGCCGGACTGCTCCGCACCCAGCAGATTGCCCGCGCCACGAATTTCCAGGTCCCGCATGGCGATTTTGAAGCCGGAGCCAAATTCGGCGAAATCCCGGATGGCGGAGAGCCGCTTTTCGGCGATTTCTGTCAGATTTTTGTCGGGTTTGTAGGTGAAGTAGGCGTAGGCGTGGCGGGTAGAGCGGCCAACCCGGCCCCGAAGCTGATGGAGCTGGGACAGGCCGAACCGGTCGGCGTTCTCTATAATCAAGGTGTTGGCATTGGGGATGTCCAGGCCGGTTTCGATGATGGTGGTGCAGACCAGCACCTGAATCTCGCCGTCGGCCATAGCTTGCATCACGTCCCCCAGGGCATCTTCTCCCATCTGTCCGTGGGCCACAGCCACATTCAGACCGGGAATCCGCCGCTTGAGGGCACCGGCGCATTGCTCGATGGTTTCGGTGCGGTTGTGCAGATAGTAGACCTGCCCGCCCCGCTCCACCTCCCGGCGGATGGCATCGTCAATGACGGCGTTGTTGTGTTCCATCACGAAGGTCTGGACGGGATAGCGGTCCGAGGGGGGCGCTTCGATGGTGGACATATCCCGAATGCCGGACAGGGCCATGTTCAGGGTTCGGGGGATGGGGGTGGCGGACAGGGTCAGCACATCCACGCCCTTGGAAATTTCCTTCAGCCGCTCCTTGTGGCTGACGCCGAACCGCTGCTCCTCGTCCACGATTAGCAGGCCGAGGTCCTTAAATTCGATGGATTTTTGCAATAATTTGTGGGTGCCGATGATAAGATCAACGGAACCGGCCCGGAGATTTTGCACCGTGCGCTGCTGCTCTTTGGCGGAGCGGAACCGGCTCAGCACATCGATGTTCACGGGGAACCCCCGGAACCGGGAAATAGCGGTCTGGTAGTGCTGTTGGGCCAGGACGGTTGTGGGCACCAGAATGGCAACCTGCTTGTTGTCCATGACGGCCTTCATCACAGCCCGGAGGGCCACCTCCGTCTTGCCGAAGCCCACGTCGCCGCACAGCAGCCGGTCCATGGGGATGGGGGATTCCATGTCCCCTTTGATCGCGCTGATGCAGCGCAGCTGGCCGTCGGCCTCGGGGTAGGGGAAATTGTCCTCAAATTCCTTCTGCCAGGGGGAGTCGGCGGCGAAGGCGAAGCCCTCCTGCCGCTTCCGGGCGGCGTAGAGCTTGATTAGCTCACCAGCCATATCTTTGGCGGCCTTCCGGGCCTTGGCCTTGGTTTTCTGCCAGGCATCGGAGCCGATTTTGTTCAGCTTCACGTTGGCATCCTCGCCGCCGCCACCGATGTATTTGCCCAC
>JAZQHH010000042.1:0-6458 GCA_045540495.1 Faecousia sp. | reverse complement strand
TCACAGAACGACATGGCTACGATCCGACTTGAGAATCACAAGGAAGAAGTACCCTTTGCCCATTACGAGGAGCTGTTTCGGAAGCTGGATGCTGCCGAGGCGGCGGGGCGTACCGGTGCTAAGTGGGATGGAAAAGAGTTTTATGTAAACCTCTTGGGCCGGACGTATGCCATTTCCCACCCGGCGTATGCCCTGCGGCCGCTGGATGGTGGCGCCATGCCGCCGCTGCCAGTGCAGACCTTTATGCTGCGCTACCTGCTGGAGAGCAAAAATGTACCCTGGGCAGGGGCCTGGAAAACCTTCCGGGAGATGCCCTGGGGGGAGATGTATATCAAGCCCTATACCGGGCGGGTGCTGACCCGGGCGGCCTTTACCTTCGGCACCAGAGTTGCCCCGTTCAAGGCTGCCGCGGAAAAAATGGGGGCGACCCCTGTGAAGCATGGGGACGCTGGATACCAATTTGACCTGATTGGCGGCTATAAAATGCAGATCCTGGTCTGGGAGGGGGATGACGAATTCCCGCCCAATGCCCAGGTGCTGTATTCCGACAATTTTGCCGAGGGCTTTGCTGCTGAGGATCGGGTGGTGGCCGGAGATATTTTGATATCTTCTGTTAAGGCGAATATGTAATAGAATTTGGGCACCTCAAAAACCCTCTTTCGTCCAGGCGGCTAATCTAGCGTCGACACGAAAATCAGTTTTTGGGGTGCCCAATCATTTACAACCCTACAGAATCTCAAAGATCAGCATACCAATGGTGTTAATTCCAAAGTTGGCGAACATGTGGACCAGCCAGGAAACGTAGATGTTTCCGCTTTTTTCGTTAAGAAAATTCAGCACGTAGCCCGCAATGGTCAGGGCGCTCAGGGCCAGAAACCAGATATAAACATTACCGGTGCCGATGAACATACCAAAATGGTATCCGGCGAAGGTTACTGCGCTGAAAAAATACGCCACTGGTGAAGAAAGTTGTTGCTTCAAGGTGATGAAGGCGAAACCACGAAACAAAAATTCCTCCAGCAGGGAATTGATAAAGGAGATGTACAGCGCCACCCACAGGAAGTTGTTTCTACTGACTCCGCCGTCAGCAGTGAGCCTCAGGGCAATGGCGTCGATGTTCAGACAGTCCTGGAGCAGGTAGTAGCCGACGAAAATCAGACCGTAGACCCCAAGACCCAGGCCGGTAGCTACGGCTAAATCCCGTTTTCTGGGATAAAACAGAGCTTTGAATTGGGGCCATTCCTGGCGGAACAGGAGAAAATAGCCCATGGGGATCAACAAAAACAATACGATCTTGATGGCGGATTTGGCGGCATAACCGGGTTGGAGTATGCCATCCACTAGACTCATGGTCAGAGCACACAGGACGACAGAAAGCAGAATGTAGGCACTTTTTGGGGATCGTTTCGTTTTCATATTGGACCTCCTTGCTCGTTGGATGCAGCAATCATAGCAGAACCCCGTGAAAAATGCAAGCCGGTGGTTGATTTCTTTTGGGGATTTGGGTATCATAAGGGCAAGGAGTGATATTATGCTTGAAAAAATCAGAAAGCGGATGGCGCGGCTGAAAGAGGTGGCGCCTCAGTCCGTTGGGGTGATGCTGGATTTGGAGCTTGTGGGCTTTGAGGACGGGGAATATATCCTCCGGGGTAAGACCTTTCCCTGGATGCAGAATGGCCATGGCACCCTCCATGGGGGCTTTATCGCTACGTTGGCAGATCATGCCATGGGGCTGGTTTCCAACAGCGCACTGCCTGGAGAAGGGGTGGCACCGGCCATTGAGCTGCAGATGAACTATCATCGGCCGCTGATTCCCGGGGAGGATGTGCTGATTCGGGTGCAGCTGCGGTCTGTGACCCGGAGCTTGATTCACACTTCGGCGGAGCTATTCCGGGCCAGCGTTCCTGAGAAACTCTGCGCCAGCAGCCGCGCCACGTATTTTTATAAACTTTGGTCTGATGAATGATTGTTTCGCGTACGAACCTACCGTTCTGTCATCCTGAGCGAGCGTCAGCGAGTCGAAGGATCTACGCACTACATTACCCTGAAACATATCGATGGTGCGTAGATCCTTCCACACCGCCCCGCTTCGCTCAGGATGACATACATCTTACATTTACTCCGCTAAACAACGAACTGCCTGTTGCATTTTTGCAACAGTCAGTTTTGTTACTTTGTCATTTTTTCCTGCTTGACCTTGTGGTCGATGACGTGGCGGGAGGCCAGTTCCTTGTGGATGTCTTCCAGAGAGATGCCCATTTGGATCATCATGACCATCACATGGTAGGCAAGATCTGCCACCTCGTAGATGGTTTCCTTCTTGTCGTCGTCCTTGGCGGCGATGATGACCTCGGTGCATTCCTCGCCCACCTTTTTGAGGATTTTATCCAGACCCTTTTCGAAGAGGTAGGTGGTATAGGAGCCTTCCTTCTTCTCGGTTTTCCGGCCCTCGATCAGGTTCATCAGGCCCTGATAGGAAAATTCGTGGCGGTTCTCGCTCTGGAAAAGGGGATTTTCGAAGCAGGAATCGGTGCCCAGGTGGCAGGCGGGGCCCTCCGGCTCAACCATCACCACCAGGGCGTCCTTGTCGCAGTCGGCGGTGATGGAAACAATGTGCTGGTAGTTGCCGCTTGTTTCGCCCTTGAGCCACAGCTCACTGCGGGACCGGCTCCAGAAGCAGGTCAGCTCCTTTTCCATGGAGATGGCCAGGCTCTCCTTGTTCATATAGGCCAGGGTCAGCACCCGTTTGGTGATGGCATCCACCACAATGGCGGGGATCAGACCCTTTTCGTCAAATTTCAGTTCGTCGATGTTCAGCATATTTTTCTCCTTACAGTCTGGTGGAAATATTGGCCTTTGCCATTTCGGCCTTCAGGTCTTTGATGGCCACTTCGCCGAAGTGGAAGATGGAGGCGGCGAGGCCTGCGTCCACCTTGGGCAGGGCGTTAAAAAGGGTGATAAAATCGTCGATTTTTCCAGCGCCGCCAGAGGCGATTACCGGCACATTCACGGCGTTGCAGACCGCTTCCAGCATCTCCAGGTCGAAGCCGCCCTTGACGCCGTCGGTGTCGATGGAGTTGACCACGATTTCACCGGCGCCGTTGCCCACGCAGCGGCGAATCCATTCGATGGCCTCCATGCCGGTATCCTCCCGGCCGCCCTTGGCGAAGACCCGGAACTGGCCGTCCACCCGCTTGATATCGGCGGAGAGGACCACGCACTGGTCGCCATAGAGCTTGGCGGCTTCGTAGACGAGGTTCGGATTCCGGATGGCACCGGAATTGACGCTGACCTTGTCGGCGCCGCATTTGAGTACCCGGTCAAAATCGGCTACGGTGTTAATGCCGCCGCCGACGGTCAGGGGGATAAAGACGGACTTGGCGGTTTCCACCAGGATATCGGTGAAGAGCTTGCGTCCGTCGGAGGAGGCGGTGATGTCGTAGAACACCAGCTCGTCGGCACCGCATTCGCTGTAGAATTTGGCCAGCTCCACCGGGGAGGATACGTCCTGCAGGCCGCCGAAGTTGACACCCTTGACCACCCGGCCGTCCTTCACGTCCAGGCAGGGGATGATGCGTTTTGTAATCATTTTGCCACCTCAATCGCTTCCTTCAGGTTGATGGCACCGGTGTAGTAGGCTTTTCCAACGATGGCGCCGTGGATGTTCAGGCCTGCCAGGTGGGTGATGTCGTCCATGGTGGAGACGCCGCCGGAGGCGATGATGTCCATGTCGAACCGCTCCGAAAGCTTGCGGTACAGCGCCCGGTTGGTGCCCTGCATGGCACCGTCCTTGGAAATATCCGTGCAAATCAGGGTTTTTACCCCGAGTTTTTGCATTTTTTCGCAGAAATCAAAGGCGTTTTCTTCGCTTTTGACCGTCCAGCCCTTGATGGCTACGTAGCCATCCTTAATGTCGATGCCCACGGCGATTTTGTCGCCATATTGCGCGACGGCCTCCTGGACGAAGCCCGGCTCTGTCACGGCGGCGGTGCCGAGGATCACCCGGTCGATGCCTGCGGACAGGTACTTTTCGATGGTTTCCATACTGCGGATGCCACCGCCGATTTCACAGAAGAGGCCCGTGGCCCCCTTGATGGCGGCGACAGTTTCAAAATTGGGGGTAGTGCCCTCTTTGGCGCCCTCCAGGTCCACCAGGTGGATGCATTGGGCGCCGCTCCGGGCGAAATCCTCGGCAACGGCAACGGGGTTATCGTTGTAGATGGTCATTTGGGCGTAGTCGCCCTTGAAAAGCCGGACGGCTTTGCCGCCGTAGAGGTCGATGGCGGGATAAATCAGCATAGGGTGCCCTCCTTCAGTTCGGTGAAGGCTTTCAGAATGGCAAGGCCAACCTTGCCGCTTTTTTCGGGATGGAACTGGCAGCCGAAGACGTTGTTCTTCGCTACGGCGGCGGTGAGCTCCGGGCCATATTCGGCGGTGGCGATGACGTTTTCATCGCAATTGGTGGCATAGTAGGAATGGACGAAGTAGACGCAGTCCCCGTCGGCGATATTCGCAAACAGGGGAGAGGATTTTTTGAACCGCAGGCCGTTCCAGCCGATGTGGGGGATTTTGTAATCGGCGGGAATCACACCGGCCATGGGGACCACCTGGCCGGGAATCAGGCCCAGGCCCTCGTGTTCGCCGTATTCGTAGCTTTTTTCGAAGAGCATTTGCATCCCAAGGCAGATGCCAAGCAATGGCTTGCCGCTGGCGGCCAGGGCTTTCAGAACCTTGTCCAGGCCGGTGGAGCGGAGCTTTTTTGCCGCGTCCTCAAAGGCACCTACGCCGGGGAGGATGATTTGGTCGGCATTTTTCAGGATTTCCGGGTCGGCGGTGATGGTGACCTGGGCGCCGATGGCGTTCAGGGAGCATTCCAGGGAAAAGAGGTTGCCCACGCCGTAGTCAACGATGGCGACCATCACAGCACCCCCTTGGTGGAGGGAATCTCATCGGCGAAGTCAGGGTCGATGGCCACGGCGGCTTTCAGGCTCCGGGCCACGGATTTGAAGGTGCCCTCGATGATGTGGTGGGAGTTGGTGCCCGCCAGCTGGCGGATGTGGAGGGTGCAATTGGCGTTGCGGATGAAGCCCAGCCAGAATTCTTCCACCAGCTCTGTGTCGAAGGTGCCAACCTTTTCCGTGGGGATCTGCAGGCCATAGCCCAGGTAGCCCCGGCCGGACAGGTCCACGGCAGAGAGAATCAGGGTTTCGTCCATGGGCAGGGCTACGTCGCCGTAGCGGACGATGCCCTTTTTATCCCCCAGGGCGTTGGAAAAGGCCTGACCCAGGGCGATGCCGATATCCTCGACGGTGTGGTGGTCGTCCACATAGGTGTCGCCGGTGCAGGTCAGGTTCAGGTCGAACCGTCCGTGACGGGCGAACAGGGTCAGCATATGGTCTAAAAATCCGCAGCCGGTCTGGATGGCGCTCTTGCCGGTGCCGTCCAGATTCAGGGACAATTGGATGTCAGTTTCAGCGGTTTTTCGTTTAATTTCGGAAGTTCTCATAGGGATTCCTCCAGAATTTCTTTGGTGGCCCGGATGAAAGCGGCCATTTGGGCTTCATCGCCGATGGTGATGCGGACGTAATCCGTCAGCCGGGGGGTGTCGAAGTGGCGGACAAGGATGCCCTTGGCCTTCAGCCGTTCATAGAGTGTTTTGCCGGAAATGGCGTTGCTCTTGGCAAAGACGAAATTGGTCAGGGAGTCCAGCACGGTAAAGCCCAGCTTGCGAAGCTCCGCCGTTGTCCAATCCCGGTTTTGGATGATTTTTTGACAGTTGGAGCGGAAATAATCCGTATCCTCCAGGGCACCGACTCCTGCCGCCATGGTCATGCGGTTGACATTGTAGGGGTTGACGGAGTATTTGATGGTGTTCAAATCCCGAATCAGCGCCCGGTTGCCCACGGCGAAGCCCAGACGGGCACCGGCCATGGAGCGGGATTTGGAGAAGGTCTGCACCACCAGCAGATTGTCGTATTGTTTGGTCAGCGGGATGGCGGTTTCGCCGCCGAAGTCGATGTAGGCTTCGTCGATGACCACGATGCTGTTGGGGTTGCTTTTGACGATGGTTTCAATCTGCCCCAGGCTCAGGCACAGGCCTGTGGGGGCGTTGGGATTTGCCAGAAAAATGGTCTTGTTTTGGTTGACATAATCCTGGATATCCACGGTGAAATCCTCTTTCAGGGGAATTTGCCGGAAGGGAATGCCGTTCAAGGCGGCAAAGACCTTGTAAAAGCCGTAGGTGATATCCGGGAAAATGGCGGGGTGGCTTTCGTCGCAGAAGGCCATGAAGGCGAAGTTCAGCACCTCGTCGGAGCCGTTGGAGAAGATGATCTCATCTTCCGCAACGCCCAAAACGGCCGCGGCCTGAGCGGTCAGAGCGGCGCAGGTGGGGTCGGAGTACAGCTCCAGCTTTTCGGCCTCCGCCCGGGCTTTTTGCTGGGCCAGGGGGGACGGGG
>JAZQHH010000041.1:0-2121 GCA_045540495.1 Faecousia sp. | reverse complement strand
ATGCAGAAGGGTTATGTACTTAGGCCTTTTCGGCGGCCTCCACCACGTGCTTCATCAGAACGGTAGTGGTAACGGCACCAACACCGCCCGGAACGGGGGTGATGGCTTCCACGATGGGCTCCACTTCCTCGAACACCGCGTCGCCGGACATACCGCCCTTGCCACGGGAGGTAATCTTCTCAGGGTTCCAGTTCATGGAAACGTCGATCACGATCTGACCGGGACGGACATAGTCCTTGGTCAGGCTGTTCAGCACACCGGCGGCGGAGATGATGATGTCGGCCTCACGGCAGACGGCGGCGGTATCCACGGTCTTGGTGTGGCAGACGGTGACGGTGGCGTTCTTGCCGATCAGCATCATGGCGGCGGGCTTGCCCACAACCAGGCTCCGGCCGATGACCACGGCGGACTTACCCTTGCAGTCGATGCCGTAGTAATCCAGGATCTCCATGCAGGCAGAGGGGGTGCAGGGGGCGTAGCCCAGGTCGCTGCGGCCCTGGTAGACACCGGCGCTGCTCAGGTCGGTCAGGCAGTCCATGTCCTTCTTGGCATCCAGCCGGTTGCAGATCTCTCTCTGATAGGGGCGCAGATGGGCGGGGAAGGGCTGGAACATCAGAACGCCGTGGACGGAGGTATCGGCGTTGACCTGGTCGATGACCGCCAGCACATCCTCACGGGAGGCATCCTCCGGCAGCTCAAAAACCTTCACATCCACGCCGACGGTTTCGGCCTTCTTAATGGCACCCTTTTCGTAGCTCAGGTCATCGGGCCGGGCGCCCACACGGACGATGCCCAGGGTGGGGGCGATGCCCTTTTCCCGCAGCGCGTTGGTGCGGGAAAGCAGCTCCGCCACCAGCGCCTCGTTGACTTCCTTGCCAAGCAAATGCTTTGCCATAGTAATTTCCTCCAATTTAGATATGAGATAGGAGATACGAGATACGAGATATTTCAGACACAGGATATCTCGTATCTCATATCTTGTATCTTTTTATCTGTCAGTTTACTGACCGAATCCGGCCTTGACGGTGTTGAAAATTTCGTCCGCCAGCTGGCCGTAGGTGTTCAGCATCACGTTGGCGTGGCGGTTCATGTCCTCGGCCACGTCACGGTTTTTCAGGGTTTTGGTGTTGATGAACACATTCAGGCTGGCTGCCTGCAATGCGGCCTTGCAGATCACAGCGCCGCAGCCGGCATCGGAGACAGCCAGGCGGCTGCCCTTGTCGGCAAAGACCTTGATGTAGTCGATGGCCTGGCAGCACAGCTCCATGATCTTGATGGGGGTGGAGCAGGCGATGATGGTGGCCTCTTCCATAATTTTATCCCGGTTGGGGTCGTCCTTGGGGATGCCGTAGGCCTTAGCCAGGGGCAGGAAGTTCACTTCGTCCGCCTCCACCTGGTCCAGCAGCTCCTTCTGGAGGGCATCGCACTTGGCCTTCAGGTCGATGATCTCGGCCCCCACGTCGGCATACTTCTTCTTGCCAACGGTCAGGCTGCCCACCATGTTGCCCAGGGCAGTGCCGATGGCACCCACCAGAGCCGCCGCACCGCCGCCGCCGGGAGCGGGCGCATCGGAAGCCAGCACTTCCACAAACTTGCGGCAAGTCTCAAGGGTCATATCCATAGATTTATCCTCCGTCGTCATTAAGATATTGAGATACGAGATATTTCTGAAAACGGGATATCTCGTATCTCGTATCTCATATCTCATATCTAACGATAAATGCCACGAAAGCACAGGCGGTTTTTCCGCCTGTGCTTATGTGGTTAAATTAGAACAGGCCGGAAACCTTGCCGGTTTCGGTGTCCACGTCGACCCGGCGGTAAGCGGGGTCGGCAGCGGTGCCGGGCATCATGGAGATGGTGCCGGCCATGGGGCACAGGAACTTCGCGCCGCCGTACTCCAGAATGTCACGGACGAACAGCCGCCAGCCGGTGGGCACACCCTTCTTGGTGGGGTCATCGGACAGGGACAGGTGGGTCTTGACCATCATGGTGCAGTAGTCAGCGTACTTGGGATCGGTCTCGAAGCGCTTTGCCTTCTCGACAGCCAGAGGAGCCCAGTCAACGCCGTCGGCGCCGTAGACTTCACGAGCGATCAGGTCAACGCGCTGACGCAGAGGC
>JAZQHH010000040.1:0-4221 GCA_045540495.1 Faecousia sp. | reverse complement strand
CGGTATCATCTACGATAAGGAAAAAGTTCGATGAACGTACAATGTAGAATGGGATTATCCATAGATTTTGGTGCGAATTAGGACCAAAGTTGTACCAGGAGATTGCCACGGCCTGCGGCCTCGCAATGACATGGTTGTTGTAGCTGGGTGCTCCGTTTTAGGCCACTAAACAATCATTTACGCAAAAAAGTCGGATTTATGAAAGGTCCCCCCGTGGGAGTTCCACGGGGGGTGGGTATCAATAATGGAGCATATAAGCCTCGTAGGGGCGCAGGGAACCGGCTCTGTCCTTGTAGTTGGACAGCAGCACCTGGGCCTTTTCGTAGGCGGCGGGAATCTGGAAATCCAGCTCCCGGTCGGAGAAGTTGCACACCACCAGCAGATGGCTGTCGGCGGTATCCCGGGTGTAGGCGAAAATATTCTCGTCCTCGGGGCAGAGCAGGGTGAAGCTGCCGTCCCGGATCACATCGTAGTTTTTCCGGATCTGCACCAGCTTCTGGTAGTGGTAGAACACGGAATCCGGGTCCGCCAGGGCGGCCTCCACGTTGATGGTATCGTGGTTGGGGTTGACGGTGAGCCAGGGCTTGCCGGTGGTGAATCCGGCGTTTTCTCCGGCGGTCCACTGCATGGGGGTCCGGGCGTTGTCCCGGCCCCGGGCCCAGATGGATTCCATGATGGATTCCTGGCTATAGCCCTGGGCAGTCCGGTCCCGGAACAGATTGTGGATTTCCACATCCACATATTCCGAAAGCTCCAGCTTGATGTTGGTCATGCCCAGCTCCTCGCCCTGGAAAATGTAGGGGGTGCCCTGCATACCGTGGAGCATGGTGGCCAGCATTTTGGCGGATTCGACGCGATATTCCTTGTCGTTGCCCCATCGGGAGACGATCCGGGGCAGGTCATGGTTGTCCATGAAGAGGCTGTTCCAGCCCTCCTTGCCCAGCTCCTGCTGCCAGCGGCGGAAGACCTCCTTCAGCTTCACCAGGGGCAGGGGGCACATATCCCACTTCTGCCAGGTGGTGGAGTCCAGGCCCATATGCTCGAACTGGAACACCATGCTCAGCTCGGAGCCGTCGGGGTTGCTGTAGAGCTTGGCCCGCTCCACGGTGGCACCCCAGGCCTCGCCCACGGTGACCAGCCCCTCTTCGATGAAGGCTTCCTTCGACAATTCCCGCAGGAACTCGTGGAGCCGGGGGCCGTTGGCGGTGATTTTGTTGAAGGGCTCCTTGGCAATCTGGTCGATGACATCCAGCCGGAAACCGCCCACGCCCTTATCCACCCAGAACCGGATGAAATCGTAGAGCCCCCGGCGCACCTTGGGATTTTCCCAGTTCAGGTCCGGCTGCTGGGGGGCGAACTGGTGGAAGTACCACTGGCCGATTTCCGGCACATAGGTCCAGGCGGGGCCGCCGAAGGTGGACCACATATCGTTGGGGGGCGTGTTGGCGTCGCCGTCGGCCCAGATGAAGTAGTCGTGGTAGGGGTTGCTCCGGCCTTTTTTGGCCTCGGTGAACCAGAAGTGCTGGTCGGAGCAGTGGTTCAGCACCAGGTCCATGATGATGGTGATGTTCCGCTTCTGTGCCTCGGCGATGAGCTGCTCCATGTCGGCCATGGAGCCGAACATGGGGTCGATGGCGCAGTAGTCGGAAACGTCGTAGCCATTGTCCACCTGGGGGGACTGGCACACGGGGGACAGCCAGATGCCGTCGATGCCCAGCTTTTGCAGATAATCCAGCCGGGAAATGATGCCCTGCAGGTCACCGATGCCGTCGCCGTTGGTGTCCTGGAAGCTCTTGGGGTAGATTTGGTAGAATACCGCGGACTGCCACCAGCCGCGCTTGGTCTTGTTGAGCATGGGGGTTCTCCTTGATGATAACGATTTTTCTGTCATTGCGAGGGCCGTAAGGCCCGTGGCAATCTCCATAGGTTTTAGATACGTCTTACGTTGTATAGTCTATTGCCACGGCCCTCCGGGCCTCGCAATGACATGGATAATTCAGTTCTTCTCGATGGCCTCGAAAACCCGGAGCATTTCGCCCACGCTCCAGGCCTGGCCGAAGCAGCCCTTGCTTTCGGTGGGGAAGTCGCCCTCGTAAATTTCGGGCAGCTGACCGGCACAGCCCTCCCGGAGCATGGGCTCCAGGGCATCCAGCTGGCTGCGGACGTAGGGGGCAGCTTCTTTGCCGTAGACCTTCAGGTAGGCCATGTAGTAGGCACCCATGGGGAAGACCCAGGTGGTGCCCTGGTGGTAGGCCATGTCCCGCGTTACCATGTCGCCGCCGTAGTTGGGGTGGTACTCCGGGTCCTCGGGGGACAGGGTCCGCAGGCCGCAGGGGGTGTACAGGTGCCGCCGGACGGTATCCACCACGCTCTTCTCCTGCTCAGGCGAGAGCATGGTGAAGGGCATGGAAACGGCCCAAATCTGGTTGCACCGCAGCTGCTCGTCGCACTTGGTGCCGGAAAGGACGTCCTTCAGGTAGCCCTTGTCCTCCATGTAGAAGGACTTCAGGAAGGATTCCTTCACAGTTTCTGCCAATTCGCCATAATCCTTGCCGTCGCAGCCCACGATGCCGGAGAAAATCTCCATAATTTTCAGGGCGTTGTACCAGTAGGCGTTGATTTCCACGGGCTTGCCGTGGCGGGGGGTGGGCAGAATGCCGTTGACGCAGACATCCATCCAGGTCACCTGGTCCAGGCCGCCGCCGGCCCGGATCAGACCGTCGGTGTCCATGGAAATGGAGTGGTGGGTGCCCTTTTTGTAGTTGGCGATGATGCTCTTCATCACGGGCCAGGCCTCTTTGACGAAGGCATCGTCGCCGCTGCGGCGGTGGTACTGCCACACCGCGTCGATCAGCAGCAGGGCGGCGTCCACGGTGTTGTACATAGGCTTGGCCTCGCCCTCGGGGAAGAGGTTGGGCACCAGGCCGTCCTTCTCGTAGGCCAGGAAGGTCCGCAGGATGCTCTTGGCGTCCTCGTAGCGGCCGGTGGACAGGGTGCAGCCGGGCAGGGAGATCATGGTGTCCCGGCCCCAGTCGCTGAACAGGGGGTAGCCGGCCAGGATGGTCTTGCCGTCGGTGGAATCCCGGCGGGCGATGTAGGCATCGGCGGCCAGCACCAGCTGCCGGGCAATGGGGTCGGAAAGGGCGGCATCCTTCAGGAGCTTCTCCTGCCGGGCGTACTCCGCCGCCACCAGAGCTTCGCCGGAAACGGCGGTGTCCTCCATGGAGAATACCAGCTCGAAGTTCAGAATTTCATCGGGGGCCACGGAAACGCTGGCCTGGCAAACGCAGCCGGTCAGGCCCTTGTCGGGGCGGCCGTCCTTGGCATCCTCGTGGTAGGAAAGGGTCTGCCACTGGGCCGCCATGGGGGAAAGGGCGGCGGAGGTCTTAATGTATAATGTATAGTCGCCGGATTTGACGGTGCCGTTATCGAAAATAAAGTCCTTCTTCTCCTTCAAAACGTCCTCCCGGGGGACGAATTTCAGGAAGGGCTTGATGTTCATGGAAACGGCCTTGCCGGAGCGGTTTTCGATGGAATACAGCACGGCGGTGGTATTCTTGCCCTGTTCCATGACCATCCGGCGGGTGACCCGCACGCCCCAGACATCGTAAGTCCAGGTGGGGAGCCCGTCGTAGACGAAGCTGGCCAGGTTTTTGTAGCCCTCTTCGGGGGCGGTGCCGTCGGCGAAGCCCTGGGTGGACAGGGGCAGAACCTTGTCCCCGACGGTCAGCATTTCCTGGAGCCGGTGGACCATGTTGATGCGGACATTGGGGGCCTTGACGGCGGCCACCAGAATACCCTGGTCGCACCGGGGCACGGCGAAGCCCGCCATGACGGATGCATAACCGCCCAGGGCGTTGGTCAGCAGGAAACAATTCTCCTGCGCCCGCTCCAGGGACCGAAAATCCTGTTTACCGTAAACAAATCGCATAAAAAATCCTCCTGTATGGTAGGGGTGGTAAAGTCTCCCCTGAAAGGGGAGCCTTTGGCATACCTTTTTAAATTATATACCAGAACGAGATTTTCGTCAATCACTACAGAAAAAACCATTCAGATTCAGCAGAATCAACAATGCACCGCAGGTCGGTTTATGGATTTTGCGTGATGCGTATTTTAGACGGGGGAAATGATTGTTTACGATGGCACTTCTTGCCCCCCTCATTTATGAGGGGGGTGCCCCGAAGGGGCGGGGGGAGTATACAATTCACGATATTTCGAACT